>NZ_JASBQZ010000026.1:0-74442 GCF_029960685.1 Pseudomonas sp. AL10 | reverse complement strand
CCCTGTCGAATTCCGGCCAGCGTGGTTTAACGGGGCGCCTGAGATCAAAAGCAGATCAAGATCAAGAGCTACTCGCTTCGCATCGTGGGTACGCTTGGTGCTGGTCGCAACTGTTGCTCCAGCAACAGCAGATCCACAAACTGCTGTGATCCCGGACACTGGCAAGCCATCGCGTCAATCCCGCTTTTTTCCCGCAACCCCCAGGCTACGGGCATTTGCCTGCCCCTGGCACGCTTGCTGCGTAAGCACTGGTACATCCCCTGTGCGAGGTACCGTCCGATGAGTCAGCAAGCCGTGAAATTTGCCTATTGGGTACCCAACGTCAGCGGTGGGTTGGTCGTCAGCAAGATTGAACAGCGTACCCACTGGGGCATCGAGTACAACCGCAAACTGGCGCAACTGGCGGAGGCGGCGGGCTTTGAGTATGGCTTGACCCAGATTCGCTTCACCGCAGGCTACGGCGCCGAAAACCAGCATGAATCCGTGGCGTTCAGCCATGCGTTGCTCGCGGCAACCACCACCCTCAAGGTCATCGCGGCGATTCTGCCCGGGCCGTGGCAACCGGCGTTGGCGGCCAAGCAGTTGGCGACCATCGACCAACTCACCAATGGCCGTATCGCGGTGAATATCGTCAGCGGCTGGTTCAAGGGCGAATTCCACGCCATTGGCGAACATTGGCTGGAGCACGATGAGCGCTATCGACGTTCCGAAGAGTTTATCCGTGCCCTCAAAGGCATCTGGACCCAGGACGATTTCACATTCAAGGGCGATTTCTATCGCTTCAACCATTACACCCTCAAGCCCAAGCCCGTGGGCCAACCGGAGATCTTCCAGGGCGGCAGTTCGCGGGCGGCGCGGGACATGGCGGCGCGGGTGTCGGATTGGTATTTCACCAATGGCAATACGCCCGAAGGCGTCAAGGCACAGGTCGATGATATTCGCGCCAAGGCCGCTGCCAACCAGCATTCGGTGAAGGTGGGGGTGAATGCCTTTGTGATCGCCCGCGACACGGAGGAGGAGGCGCAGGCGGTGCTGGCGCAGATCATCGACCAAGCCGACCCGGAGGCGGTCAATGCCTTTGGTGACGCGGCCAGGCAAGCAGGCAAGGCGTCGCCGGAGGGCGAGGGCAACTGGGCCAAGTCCAGCTTTGAGGACCTGGTGCAATACAACGATGGCTTCAAGACCAACCTGATCGGCACGCCGCAGCAGATCGCCGAGCGCATCGTCGCACTCAAGGCCGTGGGGGTGGACTTGGTGCTCGCAGGCTTTCTGCACTTCCAGGAAGAAGTGGAGTATTTCGGTAAACGTGTATTGCCGCTGGTGCGCGAGCTGGAAGCCAAGTCCACTGTAGGAGCGAGCTCGCTCGCGAAAAACGTCAACGAAGAAGTGGGTAGCCTGGTTTAACGCGTGGTCCTTGAGGCCTTCGCGAGCAAGCTCGCTCCTACAGGGTGTGAAGGTTTTGAGGGGTTTGCAAGGTCAGCACTTCAAACCCATCCGCCGTCACCGCCACGGTATGTTCCCATTGCGCCGAGAGGCTGTTGTCCTTGGTGACCACCGTCCAACCGTCTTTCAGGCTGCGGGTTTTGGCGCTGCCCTGGTTGAGCATCGGCTCGATGGTAAACACCATGCCTTCGCGCAGTTCCAGGCCGGTGCCGGGGCGGCCGAAGTGCAGGATTTGCGGTTCTTCGTGCATTTGCCGGCCGATGCCGTGGCCGCAGTATTCGCGCACCACGCTGTAGCCATTGGCTTGCGCGTGGCTCTGGATCGCATGGCCGATATCGCCCAGGCGCGCGCCGGGCTTGACCTGGCGGATACCGGCCCACATCGCCTCGAAGGTCATGTCCACCAGGCGCCTGGCCTTGGGCGTCACGTTGCCGATCATGTACATCTTGCTGGAGTCGGCAATGAAGCCGCCTTTTTCCAGGGTGATGTCGATGTTGATGATGTCGCCGTCCTTGAGCAATTGCTTGGCGCTGGGCATGCCGTGGCACACCACTTCGTTGATCGAGGTGTTGATGCAGAAGGGGTAGTCGTACTGCCCCAGGCTGGCAGGGCGGGCCTTGAGGTCATTGCGGATGAAGGCTTCGACGGCGCTGTCCAGCTCCAGGGTAGAGCGGCCGGCGGCGACGAAGCCGTCGAGCATGTCGAAGACCTGCGCCAACAGGCGCCCGGCTTCACGCATTACGGCCAACTGTGCGGGGGTCTTGATCATCAGCTACGCCCCCGGATCAGGTCGGGTTTGTCCAGCAACAGCTTGTTGATCAGCTCGTTGTAAGGCAGATGCGGGTTGAGTTCGGCGAGCAGGCCGATCTTGATCCAGAACTCGGCCTGGGCGTTGATGGAGCGGTCCATGGCGGCGCTGGCCAGGCGCAGTTGTTCGTGCAGCTGATCGGTGATCTTGACGATGCCCATAAGGTTCACTGTGTTTAATTGATATACGAATCGTATATGTTTCGTATGGTTATCGCAAACCTCCGTCGGCTTAACGGTGGTGGGCTGATTGGTTGCGATATGTTGCCGAAAAAAGGATTTCCACATAAACGCCTGTCCCCCACGCTGCGGGTTAAACGTTTAATCGATGTCGTTCGGCGATGATGCCGAACAGGCCGTTTTCTTTAATATGAGCAAGCGGTTTGCTTATGAGGAAAGGTTACAACCACCACGGTTTTTGCCGAGTAGGCTTACTGATTGAAAGCGTCTTCCAGGGTTGGCAAGACGTGGCAGGCAAGTGCCTGTCGGATACATATAACTGTTGGCAGTCTCAAAAAAGGAGAGGTTAGCCATGCTTTCAGAACTAGAGCTTCGCAGCATTATTGAAGGAAGTTTCCTGCCTAAACGGTGCGAATGCACCAAGGCCGAAGATGCCTCGTTGACGATTAAAGTCTACGACGACCGCGACCGCGACCGGGTGGATTTGGAAGTCAAAGGTATAAACGCCGACAAACTCGACAGCAGTCGAGCCATTTGCAACCTGATCACCGGGTTGCGTGAGGACCTCAGGCACAACCACGCACCGGTCCTGCAACGAGCAGGCGGGCGCGGTTATCACTAGTTGATCGCTTGAGGGTCAATTGAGACCGTGGGCCTGGTATGTGCCAGGCCCAACGCTGACAAGACTTCACCTTTACCAGCTCACTCTCACGCCGATACTACCGCTGGCGCCCTCAAAGTTATTGTCGTCCAGCCCGGTTCCATATTTGCCCTCCACATATGCGCTGACCGCGGATGACAATTGAGCCACGACGCCGGCGCCAATATCGGCGGTGGAGGACTTGTGATCGCTCTTGATCCGGTCCACATCATCGAACGTCACCGTGTCACTGCCGCCAAAGGTGTGCCAGACATTGGCCCGCAGGTACGGCTCCACGGGCCTGTTGCTGACTAGATAACGGCCTTTCAGGCGTGCACCGAGGCGGCCGGTCCAGTACTCCTGAGAGTCGAAGGAGACCTTGGAGATGCCATCGTGCTGGCTATCCAGGTCGATTTTCTGGCCGATCACCTGGGCTTGTGGCTCCACCACCCAATGTTCGGACAGCGTGATCGGGTAGCCGGCTTCGGCCGATAACGTCAAGGCGTGGCCCTCGATGTCCATCTTCACTCCTCGATCGGACTTGTTGTCCCCGTCCAGGCGGGTGCCCATGGCGACGAGGTCGACGTACCAGCCGGTGGGATCGGTGAGGGTCCAGTAGGCGCCGAAGTTGTCACCGTCGAGTTTGATCCGCCCGGCGCGATGGTCCTGCCAGCCCAGCGCAAACCCTTTTACGTCGCCGCGCAGGCGGCTCTGGCCGATAAACAGGCCAAAGCGTTGAGTCTGCCCACCGCCGGTTTCGCTGGCATAGAGGTCATGGCCGACCTGGTAGCCCTTGGACGTGCCGTCAAAACTCGGCGTTACCGTGCCCGACCAGCTTTTGTTGAAGTCACTGCCATAGGCGCGGGCCCAACCTGCCGGCACTGCACCGGTCTCGGTCAGCAGGCTTTGCTCGCCCTGGCGTTCATGAAAGGTACCGAGGGCTTGCAGCGTCATTACCTGCGCAGCGGGGATGTCCACTGAATAGACCGGCACCTCCAGGCGATACAGTGCAATAGGCGCCGCACCGGCCACGGCGCTTGGCAGCACAGGGTTGCTGGCCGCCGATTGCGGTGACGTGACTGCGGCGACTGGGCTGGGCGGTGGCGCGGGCGGCTTGATCGGTGCCACCGGCTGTGCGGTGGGCGGCTCCACGGGCGGCTCATCGGGGCCGACCACTGGCGCAGTGGGTGGAATGGGCGCCACCGCTACCGGCGGTACAACGGGCGGCGGCACGGAGGGAACGGCCGGCGGTTGCACCGCTACCAACGAGGAGCGCAGATACCAGTTGTTTTCTGTGCCGGCGGTAACGCCGCCCTTGAACAGCATGTACTCATAGGCCCCGGCGGAGACCGAGCCGTTCAAGGCGAACGCATCGGTGCTGCTGACAGCGCCGTTGAGCGCCTGGACCACTTCGATGCCGTTGTTCTGGGTCAGCCCACCGGCACCGCCGAGGTTGCTGACGCCCAGTTGCGTGTGGCCACTGATGCTGCCGTCGGAAACCACCAGCTTGTCGGTGGCCGAGTTTTCATCGCCGAGTACGGTTTGCAGATGCAACCGGCCGTTGTTGCCTACGTAGTTGCCATGCACCGTCAAGACGCTGGTCGCGCTGTTGTCGCCGGTCATGTCGATCGTGCCGGCGTTGTTCAGCGTTGCCAATTGGCCTGCGGTATAGGGGCGAATAGCGCCTTGGGTCACGGCCAGCGTGCTGCTGCCATCGATGTTGAACGTACCGGTATTGCTCGCACTGTCGCCAAGGAAAAAATCCCCGGCCAGGTCAAAGCGCGAGGCGTTGTCGAGGTTGACCGTCTCCCAGCCGACATAGCGTGCGGGCGTACTGGAGGTGGTGTTATCGAAGGTCAGTTGATCGTTGCCCAGGCCGCCATCGACCGACGGCGTACTGGCCAGCAGGCTTTCACTGAGGTTGCGGAGCAGGGCAGTGTCGTCGCCATCACCCATCAATACCGACGAGTTGATCTGGCCTCCACCCAGCCAGTTAAACGTATCGTTGCCGACGCTGGCGCGAATCTCGCCATTGATCACGCCACCGCTGACGGTAATGCTGTCATCGCCGCCGCTGGTACTGATGTTGCCACCTATGAAGCCGTTTAACATGCGGATCGTGTCGACATCAAAGCCGGTGACCAAGTTGCCTTCAATGGTCCCCCCGGTCATTTCATAGAAGTTTTTATCCAGCTTCATATTGACCCGACCGATAGTGCCACCGCTCTGGTAGGCCACATCGCCGTCCTCAAAAGCACCGACGATGGTGCCGCCCTCCATTCTGAAGGTGTCGAGACCATCGCCCTGGAACAGGGCCAGGATCTGCCCGCCCGTCATGAGGAAATCGTCGATACCGGCGCCTTGTTGCACCACACCGGTGATCAGGCCCGAGTCGATGCGCACGGCATCGACCCCAGGGCCAAAGGTGACATTACCGTTGATGGTACCGGTGCCGCCCGCAGGGAGGTTCAGGCGGTTATCCCCGGAAAGATCGGTCAAGCCGGGACTGCTGCCGCTGTCGCACGTGTAGGTGTCGTTACCGGTTCCCGGGGTGAGAACGCAGGCGGCGTGGGAGGATTGAGGGATCATGTATTGCAATGAGATGAGGCCGACAGCTAAAACGGCCCGGGTCGAGAAACCACTGGGCTTTTGCATGGGGGTGTCCTAGGTTTATTGTAATAACTGCTCCTGTTTTTGGGTTTAGCACAGTTTTTCAGTAGCGCAATTTTTTTGTACATGACGCGCAGGCCACGGAATACGTGGCCTGCATGCTGGCACTTTGATTTTTTGCCCGCTCGCCTCAATCCAATTGGTGACGATAGGGCAGGTCCGGCCCTGTCTTGCTGCAGGTCAGGGCGGCAGCCCGAATCGCGAAACCCAGCATGGCGTCGATCTGCTCGCGGCTCAGGTTCTGCAGCCCGTCAACTGAATCCAACTGCTGTTCCGTCAGCCACGCAATCAGCGCCGCCTGGAAGGTATCACCAGCGCCCACCGTATCGGCCATCACCACCTTAACCGCAGGTTGCGACCAGGTGCCATGCTGACGGCTAAACACCGACGCGCCATCGCCACCACGGGTGAGGAACACCAATTGGCAACGGTGTTGCAGCCAGCCTTGCAGCACGCTTTCCGGTGTCTGTTCGGGGTAGAGCAGGTGCAGGTCTTCGTCGCTGACCTTGATCAGGTCGGCGTGTTGCACCAGCTCTGCGACGCGCGCACGCCACAGCTGAATATCGGGCTGCGGGTTAAGGCGCACGTTGGGGTCGAGGCTGATCAGGCGCTTGCCGCTTTCACGCTTGACCAGGCTCAGCAGCGTGTCACCAATGGGCTGTACCACCAGTGAAAACGAGCCCACATGCAGCCCGCGAATCTCATCGCCCAGGGGCGGCAGGTGCGTCAGTTGCAATTGCCGGTCGGCGCAGCCTTCGCCGCGAAAGCTGTACTGCGGCGAGCCGTTGGCGCCCACGGCGACCATCGCCAGGGTGGTCGGCGCGTCGAACTCAACCAGAAAGCGTTCGCTGATACCTCCGTCTTTCAGTACTTGCTGCAAGCGCCGTCCAAGGTAATCGGTGGACAGGCCGGCGAAGAACCCGGACTCGATCCCCAGGCGGCGCAGACCCACCGCTACGTTGAACGGCGAGCCACCGGCAATCGCCTTGTAATTGAGCTTGGCGGCCTGCCCGCTGGCATCCTCCTCGCTGAAGAAATCAAACAGCGCTTCACCACACACCAGATACATAGTTGCTCGCTCTTAAAGGGTTGCCACGTGCTGTTGATAACGCTCATACGCCTGTTGATAGGCGCTGACATTGGCGGCCACGGGTAAGGTGCGGCTGGCAGGGTCAATGCTCACGCATTTGTCGCACAGGCTGGCCAGCGGTTCGCCGCTCTGGCACCACGCCGCCTGGATCGCCGCGCCCAGGGCGGCGGCCTCGCTCTGTTCGGTACACACCACTTCGGTGTGCATGATATCGGCGACCATCTGCCGCCACAGCGGGCTTTTCGAGCCGCCGCCGATCAGGCGGATGCTCTGGCTTTGCAGGCCGGTCTGGCGCAGCAGGTCGAGGCCATAACGCAGGCCGAAGGTGGTGCCTTCGACCACCGCGCGGCACAGGTTGGCGCGGGTCAGGTTGGTCATGGTCAAGCCCTGCAGGCTGCCGGTAGCGTGGGGCAGGGCGGGCACGCGTTCGCCGTTGAGAAACGGCAACATGCTCACCCCCTCGGCGCCGATCGGCGCCTGTTCGACCAGGGCGTTGAAGGCGTCGAGGTCCAGTTCGAACAGCTCGCGAATCACCCCGGTGGCATTGGTCAGGTTCATGGTGCAAATCAGCGGCAGCCAACCGCCGCTGGAAGAGCAGAAGGTCGCCACCGAGGCCTGGGGGCTGACGTTCGGCTGGTCGGCAAAGGCATACACGGTGCCCGATGAACCCAGGCTCATGGTGATCACGCCGGGGGCGATATTGCCGGTACCAATGGCGCCCATCATATTGTCGCCGCCACCACTGGACACCACCGCGTTGGGGTTGATGCCCAGGCGCTCGGCGATGGCCGGCAGGATGGTGCCCACCGCTTGGTCGGCTTCGATCAGTGTCGGCAACGCGGCTTGCAGGCGGCCGCTGGGGTCGATGTGCTGGAGCATTGCCACATCCCATTCGCGGCGGCGCACGTTGAAGTAACCGGTGCCCGATGCGTCGCCGTACTCGGCGCAGGCGCGGCCGGTGAGCCAGTAGTTGAGGTAATCGTGGGGCAGCAGGATATGGGCGATGCGTGCGAAGACGTCCGGGTGCTGTTCACGGGTCCAGAGCAGCTTGGACACGGTGTAGCCCGGTGCGATAGCCACACCCAGGCGCTCCAGGGACCCACGTTCGCCGCCCAGATGTTGCAGCAGCCGGTCGTTCTCCGGCGTGGTTTCGGTGTCGCACCACAGTTTGGCCGGGCGCAACACTTCACCTTGTTCGTCCAGTAGCACCAGGCCGTGTTGCTGGCCGGACACGCCGATGCCGAGGATGTCCTGGCCATCCACGCCGGCCTGTTGCAGGGCGCGGTGGGTGGCGGCGGTGAAGGCGTCCAGCCATTCCTGGGTATGTTGTTCGCGGCGACCATTGGCGCCGCTGATCAAAGTGTGCGCGGCGGCGCCCAGGCCCAGCACCTTGCCGCTGGACGCATCGAGGACGATGGCCTTGGTGCCCTGGGTGCCGCAATCGATGCCGAGGTAAAGGTTTTGCTGGGTCATGAGGGAGTGCTCAGCAGTCTTATTGTTGGATTGAAAATACGGTCGATGTGGGAGCTGGCTTGCCTGCGATAGCGGTGGTCCAGTCAACCCTGCGGTGACTGCCAGACCGCTATCGCAGGCAAGCCAGCTCCCACCTGTTTAATCCGGTTTGTTCAGCAGGTTTTGCAGTGTGGCTGTGACGCCTTTGTCGCGCAGGCTTGCATAGCAACGCTCGAACGCTGCCACAAACGCCGCCGACTTGGGAATAGCCGTGCCAAAAATCTCTTCCACCCCCAGCAATCGCTGGCTGATCAGCGCATCATCGCTCACCAGGTTCTGGCAGAACGCTGCCCGTGGGTCCGGGATGCTGTAGCGTGTGCCGTTTTCATCCACGCCTTTCAGGTACAGCGCCCAGGCCGCCACCACCAGCGCGGCACGCTCAGTTTCGCGGCCGTCGGTAATCAGGCGGTTGATGGTCGGCACGGTGAACTTGGGAAACTTCGATGAACCGTCGGAGCATACGCGCTCCAACTGGTCGGCAATCGCCTGGTTGGAAAAGCGATCCACCAGGGTCTGCTTGTACTCGGTCAAGTCGATACCGGGCACCGGTGCCAGGTTCGGCGTGACATCCAGGTCCATGTAGGCGCGCATATACGCCACGAACACGGGGTCGTTCATGGTCTCGTGAACGAACCGGTAGCCCTTGAGGAACCCCAGGTACGTCAGAGCCAGGTGGCTGCCGTTGAGCAGGCCGATCTTCATTTCTTCGTAAGGCGTGACGTCATCGGTGAACTGCACGCCGACCTTTTCCCAGGCCGGGCGACCGTTGACGAATTTGTCTTCCAGCACCCACTGCACAAACGGTTCGCACACCACCGGCCAGGCATCGTCAATCCCGTGCTGGTCGTGCAGTTGCAGGCGGTGGGCGGTGCTGGTCATTGGCGTGATGCGGTCAACCATGGCATTCGGGAAGCTCACGTTGGCCTGGATCCAGTCGTGCAGCCCGGCGTCGTGCAAGGCGGCGAAGGCCAGCAGGGCCTTGCGGGTGACGGCGCCGTTGTGGGGCAGGTTATCGCAGGACATCACCGTAAAGGCCGGCGTGCCGGCGGCGCGGCGCTGGGTGAGGGCGGCGCAGATAAAGCCGAACACGGTTTTCGGTGCCCTCGGGTGCGCCAGGTCATGCTGGATCTGCGGCAGGTGGGCCATGAACTCGCCGTTGCTGTCGTCGATGCAGTAACCGCCTTCGGTGATGGTCAGCGAGACGATGCGGATCTGGGGGCTGGCGAGTTTATCGATCAGCGCCTGGGCGCCGTCTTCGGCCAGCAGCATGTCGCTGATCGAGCCGATCACGCGCACTTGCGTGTCGTCGGTGTCGCCCAGTTCATACAGGGTGAACAAGTAATCCTGGCCGGCCAGGTCGTCGCGGGCCTTGCGGTCTTCACTGCGCAGGCCGACGCCGCAGATGCTCCAGTCCAGGCCCTCGCCGGTGTTCATCAGGGCATCGGTGTAAAACGCCTGGTGCGCACGGTGGAAACCGCCGACGCCAATGTGCGCGATGCCCTGGCGGGTGTCGGCAAGCGCGTAGGTCGGTACCTGCACTTCGGGCGCCAGTTGGGTGAGGTTGGCTTTATTCAATTTCATCTGGAAATACTCGCGAAATCAGGCGGCAGCGCGCAGTGGACGGGCCACGGCAACGCCATCGGTGTCGAACAGATGGCAGTGCGCCGGGTCCAGGTGCAGTTGCAGCGTCTCGCCGTATTGGCTGGCCATGTCGCCGCGGATACGCATGGTCAGCGGCTCGCCGTTACGGGTGATGACGTGGCAGAACGTGTCGCTGCCCAGGCGCTCGCCGACGTCGGCGGTGACGGTCAGGGTGGTTTGCCCTGGTGTGGCGATTTCCAGATGCTCGGGGCGAATGCCCAGGGTCACCGCGCTGCCCACGCTCAGGGTGGCGCCGCTCAACGGCAGGTTGATCAGGGTGCCGGCGTCCAGTTGCACCTCGCAGCCTTGGCTGTCGACGCGGGTGACCTGGCCCTTGAGGAAGCCCATCTTCGGCGTGCCAAGAAAGCCCGCCACAAACAGGTTGGCCGGCTGGTGGTACAGCTCCAGCGGCGAGCCGACCTGTTCGATGCGCCCGCTGTTGAGCACCACCACCTTGTCGGCCAGGGTCATGGCTTCGACCTGGTCGTGGGTCACGTAGATCATGGTCGCTTGCAGTTCTTTATGCAGGCGCGCCAGCTCCAGGCGCATTTGCACGCGCAGGGCGGCGTCGAGGTTCGACAGCGGTTCGTCGAACAGGAAGATCTTCGGGTTGCGCACAATCGCCCGGCCAATTGCCACGCGCTGGCGCTGGCCGCCTGAGAGTTGTTTGGGCTTGCGCTCCAGCAAAGGCCCCAGCTCAAGGATGCGCGCCGCTTCGCTGACTTTGCTCTCGACCAGTTTCTTGTCGACACCGGCCAGGTCCAGGGCAAACGACATGTTCTTGCGCACGCTCATGTGCGGGTACAGCGCGTAGGTCTGGAACACCATGGCCAGGTCGCGTTTGGCCGGGGAGACTTCGGTGATGTCGCGGCCATCGAGTTCGATGGTGCCGTCGCTGACTTCTTCCAGGCCGGCGATCAGGCGCAGCAGGGTGGATTTGCCACAGCCCGACGGGCCGACGAACACCACGAATTCCTTGTCGTTCACTTCCAGGTCGATGCCCTTGATGATGGAAAAACCTTCGAAGCCTTTTTGCAGATTATTGATTGTCAGGTTGGCCATGATGGGCCCTCCGCTGGGAATTATTATTTGACGGCGCCAAAGGAAAGGCCGCGCACCAGTTGCTTCTGGCTGATCCAGCCAAAGATCAGGATCGGCGCGCAGGCCAGGGTCGAGACGGCGGATAACTTGGCCCAGAACAAGCCTTCGGGGCTGGAGTAAGAGGCGATCAAGGCGGTCAACGGCGCGGCGCTGGAGGAGGTCAGGTTCAGCGACCAGAACGCCTCGTTCCAGCACAGGATCAACGACAGCAACACCGTGGAGGCCAGGCCACCCTTGGCAATCGGCAGCAGCACGCGCACCATTTCCTGCCACAGGGTGGCGCCGTCCAGGCGGGCGGCTTCGAGGATGTCCTTGGGGATGTCTTTGAAGTAGGTGTACACCATCCACACCACAATCGGCAGGTTGATCAGGGTGTAGATGATGATCAGCGCAATGCGTGTATCCAACAGGCCAAAGCTCTTGGCCAGCAGGTAGATCGGCATCAGCACGCCTACTGGCGGCAGCATCTTGGTGGACAACATCCACAGCAGGGTGCCCTTGGTACGCTGGGTTTCGTAGAACGCCATGGAGTAGGCGGCCGGCACCGAAATCAGCAGGCACAGGGCGGTAGCGCTGAAGGAAATCACCACTGAGTTCCAGGCGTAGGCGAAGTAGTTGCTGCGCTCGTTGATGTGCAGGTAGTTCTCCAGCGTCGGCGTGAAGATGAACTGCGGCGGGGTGGCGAACGCGTCGATTTCAGTTTTGAAACTGGTCAGCACCATCCAGAAGATCGGGAAGAAAATCAGGATCGCGATGGCCCAGGCCAACGTGCCGAGCAACAGGCTTTGCAGGCGGCGGGATTGTTGAAGCGTCATGGCGCGGCCCTCAAGGCTTGTCAGTCAGATTTTTGCCGATCATCCGCACCAGGATGATCGCCGCGATATTGGCGATGACCACGGCAATCAAGCCGCCGGCCGAGGCCATGCCCACGTCGAACTGCACCAGCGCCTGGTTGTAGATCAGGTAGGCGAGGTTGGTCGAGGCATAGCCAGGGCCACCGTTGGTGGTGGTGAAGATTTCGGCGAACACCGAGAGCAAAAAGATCGTTTCGATCATCACCACCACGGCAATCGGGCGGGCCAGGTGGGGCAAGGTCAGGTGCCAGAAGATCGCAATGGCGCCGGCACCGTCCAGGCGTGCGGCTTCTTTTTGCTCCTGGTCCAGGGACTGCATGGCGGTCATCAGCAGTAGGATCGCGAAAGGCAGCCATTGCCACGACACAATGATGATGATCGACAGCAGAGGGTAATGCGCCAGCCAGTCCACCGGCTCGGCGCCGAAGAACTTCCACACGGCGGCGAGAATCCCCGACACCGGGTGGAAAATCAGGTTCTTCCAGATCAACGCGCCGACGGTGGGCATGATGAAGAACGGCGAGATCAGCATCACCCGCACGACGCCGCGCCCCAGGAACTCACTGGCCTCCAGCAGCGCACTGATCAACACGCCGAACACCACGCTGATCAGCAACACGCTGCCCACCAGCAACAGGGTATTGGTGGCGCCGGGCAGGAACCCCGAGTCGGTGATGAAGTAGCTGAAGTTTTCCAACCCCACGAATTGGTTTTCGCCGGGGTAGAGCAGGTTGTAGCGGATCAGCGAAAAGTACAGGGTCATGCCCAGCGGCACGATCATCCACAGCAGCAGCAAGGCCACCGAGGGGCTGACGAGAAACCAGCCGGGGTTGGCCAGGCGGTTTTTGGTGGGTGTATTCATGGTGATCAGAACCAGTCAGATGCCTACAGAATCTGCGTCGGAGCGCGGTCACTGTGGGAGCTGGCTTGCCTGCGATGGTATCGCCTCGGTGCTACTGATAGACCGAGTTGTTTGCATCGCAGGCAAGCCAGCTCCCACAAAAGCCCTGCTCCTACATTTGCGCGGGTGAAATTGGGTTACTTGGGGTAACCAGCCCGCTTCATTTCCCGCTCGGTGGTGTTCTGCGCGGCGGTCAATGCAGCATCGACGGTTTGCTGACCGGTCAACGCCCCCGAGAAGAACTTGCCCACCTGGGTACCAATCGCCTGGAATTCAGGAATGGTTACCAACTGGATACCGATATACGGCACCGGCTTCTCGGTTGGCTTGGTCGGGTCGGCCACTTTCAGCGACTCCAGCGTCACCTTGGCGAACGGCGCTGCCTTCATGTATTCATCGCTGTAGGTGGATTGGCGCGTACCGGGCGGCACATTGGCGATGCCATCGGTCTTGGCCACCAGCTGTCCGTATTCCTTGGAGGTGGCCCAACTGGTGAACACCTTGGCGGCGTCCTTGGCCTTGGAACTGGTCGGGATCGCCAGGCTCCAGGAGTACAGCCACGAGGTGCCCTTATCGGTTTTCTCATGGGGCGCGAAGGTAAAGCCCACATGGTCTGCGACCTTGCTCTGGCTCTTGTCGGTGACAAACGAGCCGGCCACGCTGGCATCCACCCAGATCGCGCACTTGCCGCTGTTGAACAGCGCCAGGTTTTCATTGAAGCCGTTGCTGGAAGCACCCGGCGGGCCGGATTTTTTCATGTTGTCGACGTAGAAGTTCAGCGCGTTCTTCCACTCGGGGCCGTTGAATTCTGGCTGCCACTTCTCATCGAACCAGCGCGCGCCGAAGCCGTTGGCCAGGGTGGTGATCAGCGCCATGTTCTCACCCCAACCGGCTTTGCCGCGCAGGCACAGGCCGTATTGCTCTTTGGACTTGTCGGTGAGTTTGGCGGCGAATTCGCCGATCTGGCTCCAGGTTGGGTGCTCGGGCATGCTCAGCCCGGCGTCCTTGAACAGGTCGGTGCGGTAATAGGTGATCGAGCTTTCGGCGTAGAACGGCAGGGCGTACAACGAGCCCTTGACCGACAAGCCGTCACGCACCGAAGGGAACACATCGTCGAGGTCGTAGGACGCCGGCAAGTCCTTCATCGGCTCCAGCCACCCCTTGGCGCCCCAGAGTGCGGCTTCGTACATGCCGATGGTCAACACATCGAACTGCCCGCCTTGTGTGGCGATGTCGGTGGTCAGGCGTTGGCGTAGCACGTTTTCTTCGAGCACCACCCAGTTCAACTTGATCTCCGGATGCTCGGCCTCGAAGGTTTTCGAGAGCTTCTGCATGCGGATCATGTCGCTGTTGTTGACGGTGGCAATGGTCAGGGTTTGCGCGCCAAGGCTGACGGCGCTGAGGGTCATGCAGGTACAGGCAAGCAATGCTTTTGCTGTGAACTTCATCGCGCACTCCATTTCCGCGCCCAGAGGGCTACAGAAGGACGGTTATTGTTGTTGTGTCTTCCTACCAGGAGTCAGGAAGAGTGTGCGTTGATTACAGCCTTCAAAAGCGGCGGTGACAAATCCTTGGGAGCACGCTCACTGATACTTTTTTGCACTCGTCGACTACCTGATCGCTCCCACGCTCCGCGTGGTAACGCCGCTAGGGACGCTCTGCGTCCCCGGGTGACGCAGAGCGTCACGGTATGCATGCCCACGCGGAGCGCGGGAACGATCCTCAGTGCAGTGTTTAACACTTGATCGTTCCCACGCTCCGCGTGGTAACGCCGCTAGGGACGCTCTGCGTCCCCAGGTGACGCAGAGCGTCACGGAATGCATGCCCCCGCGGAGCGCGGGAACGATCCTCAGGGCAGTGCTTAACGCTTGATCGTTCCCACGCTCTGCTTGGTAACGCCACTTGGGACGCTCTGCGTACCGGGGTGACGCAGAGCGTCACGGTATGCATGCCCACGCGGAGCGCGGGAACGATCCTCTGGGCAGTGCTTAACGCTTGATCGTTCCCACGCTCTGCGTGGTAACGCCACTTGGGACGCTCAGCGTCCCGGAATGCATGCCCACGCGGAGCATGGGAACGATCAGCGCAGTGTTTAACGCTCAATATCAGCCAGTACACGTTCAGCCAACAACCGAGACACCTCGATCAACTGTGCAATACCCAGCGCACCTTCTCGTCGCGAGCCGTCGAGTTCAAAGGCGAAATCGCAGGTGAGGGCGTGGGCAGAGGCGAGGGATTCGCTGAGGTTGACCAGCAGGTCTTGGGTGCAGATGCCGTCTTTAACGGTGAATAGCACGCTGGGTGCTGGATCGAGCGAGGGATTTGAGGTGGGTTTGATCATGGTCAAGCTCCGCAGATGTATTAAAGAATCCGGAGAAATACAGGCCGCGACGCCCGACCGCTGAGTGTGCAGCGGTGTAAGGAGACTAGAGATGGAGTGTCCTAGGGGCAACCTCAAAGCCTTGTAAGACGTTTCTGTTTTTCCCAATACCTAGCCGAACGGACAGTTGTTTGGCTTAGCGCCGGCCAGCAACATCTTTCTTGCGCCAGTTCGGCGCTATTCCCTTTGCACACATCAACGCCATGACCGCGTTTGAGCACCCCTGCGCGCTGAAAAAGGACAAAACATGAAGAGCACTGATACGCAAATCCAGCAGGTAACCGGCCCAATCAACGCCTCTCTCAACGACCGCGTGGAGAAGCCGATGTGAAGCGCTACAACATCACCACGGGTTCAACCACCACGGTGGGTGGCAAGGTAACCAGCGGTTGTGAGGGCACCAGTTTCAACGGCGAAATGATCTCGAGGGAGGGTGACCGGGTCGCTTGTCCGGCATGCGGCACTGAAGGCTTCATCGCGCTTACCGGCCCTCATTTGCACGAAGAGTGGAACGGCAAGCAAGCGGCACTGGAGGGTGATCTGTGCATCTGCAAATGCGATCCGCCGCCGGAGTTGATTGCCAATCAGAGTTCCAAATCTCAGGAGTTCGGTCCCCAACCTCAACGTGTCACCCCGATTGTAATGAGGCCGACTGCATCCGCCTCGTCCCCTGCGAATTATGCCGCGCCCGCAGCGTCGAATCGTGCCGCTGATGCCTGCGTTTTTGCCAAATCCTGCCTTTCGGTGCCAGCCGGTTCTACGGCCGCGGGCACCGCCCCGGAAAACGCCAAAAACTTCGGCACCACCGCCCTCATGGCTTCAACCGGTAGCACGGGCGCCGTCGGCAGGGTAGCCGGCACACTCGGCAGCGACCTCGGTGCCTGGGCTGTACGAGGCTTGGCCGGCGCCAGTTCCGCCCTCAACCTCGTGCTGCTGGCATTCTGGCCACGGGATATCGGTGACTCAACGCTGTACACCCCGGAGCAGTTGGAGGGGATGCGTTTGGCCAGCACGCGAGTGCGTTTCCAGTTTCGCCAGGATGAGTCCGGTGAACTGCGTGTTTATGGCATACATACCAATCCTGGCAGTGGCGCTGACCGTGTGCCGGTTGCACAAGCCCGGTGGAATGTGGACAAAAGCGCGATGGTGGCGGTGCTGGATGGCATCAGCATCACATGGACGCCGAACCATGGCCCGGTTGTCAGCGTGCCGAGCCCGTATCCCGGAACACCGGAACGCTTGGATAACGTGTTTGTTCATCCGATTGCGGTGGGGCAAGATTCGGCGATCAGTCACTATCCAGGGCGGGATGCAGAAAACATCACCTGGCAGGATACGATCATTTCGTTTCCGGCTGATTCGGGTGTGCCGCCGTTGTATTTGGTGTTTGCCAAGCCGGCGGTCAGGCCGTTGGAGGTTGATATTTATGGTGCGTTCAGTGGACGGCCTCGTGAAGGAATGCACTTGGATCACATGCCTTCCCAAGCGGCGTTAGAGTATTACTTGGTAGAAAATTTTCCGCATCTTGATGAAGTTGATCGGAAGCAGGCAATGAAAAACGCTGTGAGCATCGCGATACCATCTCGTGTTCATCAGAAATACAGTGAGACCTTCGGAGGCAGAAACACAAAATTCAAACGACAGGTGGATGCAGCTGATTTACGAGGTGCGGTAGAGCGAAATTTTAATGCAATAAAGCCCTACATGCTTGAGGAAGGGTTCAAAGAAGCGGACCTTGAAGATGCGCGGACCAAGATGCATAAAATCAATAAAGAAATGGGGTGGTATTAATGGACGCGCCAACGATTAAGTTGTGGGTGGAGAGTTTAGGACTCGGTTTTACCGAACTTGTAGCAAGTGGGAAGGTTCCCAATCAACCGCTGATGAAGCCATTTGAGGACAGCGATTGGCCGACCATGCGTCCAGTAGAGGGAGTGGAGTTGCTCTTCAATGACAGGACCAAGTCCCTGAAGCAGATTCTGATCACACTCATCCCGACGGTCGGGCAACCGGTTTATGCTGGAGGGTTACCCGCTCCATTTTCCCTGTTGATTAATCAGCAAAGTGTGCGTAGTGCTTTGGGAGAACCTATGGATTCGAGAGGTCGTGCCAGGCTTCCAGGGGGGCTGGGTATACGGGGAGGGTGGGATGCATATAAGTTGTCCAACGAATGGCATCCGAATGCAAAAGTTATAATTGGTTATCTTGAAAGCTATGCTGTAAACAATATCAGTTTCTCGGTGATAAATTAGAAGCGTGTTGCCTCAAGCATGGAGCAGGTGAACTGCCAATATGATCGCCAGTTGCAAACTGGTGATCGCTTGCTCTGTGCTGTCCTTAATCCTCGATAGGAGACAATGTTCGCCTGTGGAGATTAGTCATTCGATCAAGCAAGTCGCCAAGGCATAGAGGTTGATCATTCTCGCCGGCACGATATCAATCAGAAACAAGGGTGGTATTAATGGATGCTGCAGCGATTAACAAGTTGATCAGTCGGCTGGGACGCACTTACGCCGAATTGATCAGTGAGGGCTTGATTTTCAGAGGCTCATTGATGCCGTTGTTGGATACCGCGGAAAACGAAGAGTGGGTCCAGTTTCCGGTCGAAGGCGTAGAGCTCTGGTTTGCAAAAAAAATGTGATATTTGAGAAGGTATTATTAACGCTTATTCAACGCGACGAAAACGATCACGTTTACAAAGGGGGTCTACCGTCCCCCTTCGTTAGCCAGATGAATCAGTTCAGCGTTCGTAGCGAACTAGGTATGCCATATAAATCTATAGGTCCTAGCAAACTGCCCGGTAGTGGTAGCAAAAAAAGTGGTGGATGGGACGCATATCGACTGCATCAAGAAACCCATCCCGGCGTCCGTGTAGGTTTCAGCTACAATGCCGAAATGATGGTCGAAACGCTAACTTTTGCATTGTGCAGCGGAGAATAAGCCAGTTAGTTTGACTTGTTTCGAGCCGGTTTCTGCTCAGTTAGCCGCTGCAACGCCAAGCGCAGATAGTGCTTCTTTGATTTTAATCAAGTGCAGGTGATGAGTTCGGTATTGGAGCCTCTCGTCAGCAGCGATGACATTAACCAAACTCAGGAGGGTACTGGTGGGCGCCGGTGCGATCAGTCGTTTAGTTGGAGGGCTTGGTTTTCCTTATCAAAAATTGGTGAGCGAAGGGCTCATTCAGGATTTACTGCTCAAGCGGCTCTTTGATACGTCTGATAACGAGGAGCTGATTCAAAATCCAGAACCCGGCGTGAAATTATGGTTCTGGGCAGAAACAAAACGGCTGGAACAAGTAATGATCGTCCTGATTCAAACAGTCGGGCAGCCTGTCTATGCCGGGCAATTACCTCAACCGTTCAAGTTAGATATGGATCAACGATACGTACGTGAGGTTTTAGGTGTGCCCACTAAATCCAAGCCCTCCGTAAAACTGCCCGGTGGATTGGGCGTGCGGGGCGGAGCAGACATATATTACTTGGACCAAAAGGTACATCCCAACGTGATGGTAGCTCTCAGCTATCTGGAAAATCTTAGAGTTAACAATATCAGTTTCTCTTTGATTGATTCCGGACACGATTGAGCTCTCACAGAGGCTTGCTATAGCTATGGAGCGTCGAATTGCCAACATGATCGCCAGTGGCAATTAGCTGTTTGCTCCAGCAAGTCTCCCATGATTTTACGTGTGGCCAAGAACAGAATTCGCTCTTTCTCAGATAGACGATAACAGTCAAAAATAAGGATGGTATTGATGGGCGTCGTGACAATTGAGCGTTGGATCAAACATCTAGGATGGCTCTATGAGGATTTAATTTTTCATGGGATTATTCCAGACCTGCCACTCACTGAGCTCTATAACGGGCGTGATTGGTTATCGCTGAAAAAATCAGCTGACGGCCTGGAGTTAAGCTTCTGGGCTGAGACGAGGAGGTACGAGCGACTCTTTATCACCCTGCGCTCTACTGTTGAAGGTTCAACAGAGTACAAGGGTGAACTTCCCAAGCCTTTCGCGTTATTAGCATCCAAGTCAGAGGTGCGAGCAGCTTTCGGTATGCCCATGGAATCACAAGGCCTGACGAAGCTGCCTTTGGATACCGTATTGGGTGGCTTTGATACTTATTCGCTGGATCAGATTAACTTCCCAAATCTGAAAGTGTCCTTTCAGTACACATCCACAATGCAGATTAAAACGTTGGTTTTTTCGTTAATCAACCGAGGTCATCCTTAGTACAGCAGCAAAATTTATCTTTAACGTAGAAAAGCGTGGAATACTGAAAAAGGGCACGCATTTATTTAAGCCGAAATAAATGCGCCCCCTTTATGCCTTATGACTGTTGAACAAGCGGAAAAAACGTCCAAGTATACGGCGCCACGGACTGACCGGCCCTATCACATTGATCGTATCGATCACCATGATCCGGTTGGATTTGAAATTAAGGCGCACTGAAACTTCGCCGGTCACTGTGGACCGGAGGTAGAACCGGTAAAGGGCAGGCTTTCCAGGCGTTATATTATGCAGTTCTTCCGAGCCTCCCGGATGAGTGGCAATGAGTGTTTCGCCCGTTTGCTCGCCACGTAGCCGAATGGTCAACTGAATGTCTTCAAGTCCGGTCAATGCCCGGCCCCAATCTCTGGCTACCGCTCTGGAGAACCAGCGGTATTGATTGTCGTAATCGTCCTCATATATCTCGCCCTCACCGGTCCAGCTCCAAGTGTCCCCTGGGATATCGAAACGTGTGGATTCGTTGATAGCAAAAACAGTCGTCGACTTTTTCATGGCGAATTCCGCTCGGATGCCAGAACCCCAGCATGGCTAACCTCCTGGCTGTACGACACTGTCAGAATCGACAGTTCTGACCAGTGGATGCCCCGCTTAAGCCAGATTTTGCTCCGTCAACCGCTGCACCGCCAACCGCCGATAGTGAGACGGCGTCATCCCCTTAAGCTGCTGAAACCGCCGATTGAAGTTGGAAATATTATTGAACCCCGACTCAAAGCACACATCCGTCACCGCCTTGTCCCCATCGGCCAGCAATTCACAGGACTTGCTGATGCGCAGCCGATTGACGAATTCAATAAAAGTGCGCCCGGTCGCCTGTTTGAACACCCTGGAAAAATACGTTGGCTTCATCCCCAGGTACTCCGCCACTTCTTCCAGCGGCAGCTCCCGGGCGTAGTGGGCAAAGATGTAGTCCACCGCGCGGTTGGTGCGGTCGATGCTGTGTTCGTCGGCTTGCTGTGGCGTGGTGACGCCGGACAGTAACTGGTAGTCCTCACAGGCGCTTAATACTTCCAGCAGGATGAAGAAGTGCCCCAGGCGTGCCATGCCTTGGGCGTCTTCGATACGTTGCATCAGGGTCATGGCGTGGGCGATGGTTTTTTTGCAGCGAAATTCGATGCCGTATTGCGCACGTTCAAGCAGCGGCGCCAGGCTTTTGAGTTCGGTGAAGATGTGGCTGCCGTGTTCGAACAATTCATCGGTGAAGTTCACCAGCATGTCGCGCTTGGGCACGATTTCGTCTTCTTCCACCTGGCTGATCCAGTTATGCGGCAGGTTGGGGCCCGTGAGGAACAGGCTTTCGGGGTAGAAGTTGCCGATGTAGTCGCCGATAAACACCTTGCCGGAGCTGGCGACGATCAGGTGCAGTTCGTATTCCTTGTGGAAATGCCAGCGCACCAGGGGGCAGGGGAAGCCGTGCTGGCGATAAATGATGGACAGGCCGTTGTGGTCGTCCATCAACTCGTAGGAAGGGTCGGTGATGCGCGTTGCTCGGGTCATGCTGCCGTCGCTTTATTGTGGTTGCTGCGTAGGATAATGCCCCGTCGCGCGCGACCTCGCCAGCGCCAGTGTTTATAGGGTGCGGTTTTTGGCCTCGATCCACTGGGACATGTACTGGGTACTTTTATGCGCGTGGTGGCGCAGCATGCTGCCGGTGAAGTTGTCCCGGCGATGGGCCGCAAGGTTGCTGCGGCAACGTTCCAGGCATTCCACCAAGGCGGGCCCGTGCACGTCCTGGTCATAGCGCCGGGCCAGCAGTTGGCGCCCTTGTTCCTGGGCCTGGGTCCAGCGCTCGCGGCTTTGGTAAAGGGCCACGGCAGCGGCGGCCAGGGCCGGGGCGTCCTGTGCGATTACGCCGGGCCAGGGTTGGTCATCGCCCATGGCCTCGGCACCGATGGGGGTGGTGACATTGGGCGTGCCGCACAGCATGGCGTCCACCAACTTGCCCTTGATGCCGGCGCCAAAGCGCAGTGGTGCCAGGCAGATACGCGCGGCCGTCATGACTTGCAGCGCATCTTCGGCCCAGTTCATCACATGGAAACCCTGCGCCGGGTTGTGCAGGGCCGTGGCCTTGGGCGGCGTGTAGGCACCGTAGATGTGCAACTGCGCGCCCGGCAGTTGTTGGCGAATCAGCGGCCACAGGCTGTGCTTCATCCAAAGCACCGCATCCCAGTTGGGCGCGTGGCGGAAGTTACCGATGCTGAGGAAATGCGCACGGTCTTCAAAGGGCGCAAATGCGTCGGTGGGCGGTTGCAGCATCAACGGGCACCAGTGGAGCAGGGCGGCCGGCACCTTGAACTGTTCGGTGAGCAGGCGGATTTCCACGTCGGAGATCATCAGGCTGATGTCACAGCGGTAGATGGCGGCGATTTCGCGTTTGGCCAAGTCGGTATCGGCCATGCGCTGGAACTCGTCCTCCAATGCCGGCGCGAACAGGGCGCTGAAGTCGTCGCTGTCGGGGTTGGCTTTCACCTGCTCCTTGAAACGCTGGTGGCGAGCGTCCCGCAGGCTTTGCAGGTCGGAGGTCTCCAGCACCCGCAGGGCGTCGGGGCAGCATTGTTCCACGCGCCAGCCGAATTGCTCCTCCATCATGAAACGGTCGAACAATACGATGTCCGGGGCCAGTTCGCGGACAAAGTCATCGAAACTGCTGTTATTCAGTTCGATGGCGCGTTCGGCGATTCCGAGTGCGGGCAGGTCGGCCTTGTGCTCGCCAATGGTGGCGGGGCTGCTGAAGGTAATGTCCCAACCTTGCGTAAGAAAGCTCTCAAGGATTTGCATCATATGCCCGCCCGCTGCCGAGGAGCGGGGCTCGGGCCAGACGTAGCCAATGACCAGGACTTTGGTGGCGGGTTGATGCATGAAATGAGTCCTTCGTGCCGTCGGCGGGCCTTAAAAAGCGAATGATTAAATCATACTTTTGCGTCGCAACAAGCCTTGCGAGCAAATGCTGATTAATGCGTGGTTTTTAATTGCGAAATGAGCTTGTGGCCTGTCAACGTTCACAGTTATCGCGGCTTGTGCAGGGTGTTAGGTTCGCTACAGCTTTCCGGATGTAGGGCGGTCGGAAACTCATCAAATCGTTTTTAGGAGGTGCCTACCATGGATGACCATGAACAAACCAACAAGGGGAACGCGGTTAAAGCTGATTGGCATAACGTCACATTGACAAGGGGTGTTACCGGCTATAGCGGCAATTTGCGTATCAGGTTTCAGCGCTCAGGTAACACGCTGACGTTGACCACCGAGGAGTACATGATCAGCGGCGATAGTTCACGTAACAAAGCCAATATTAATTACGAGGTCAAGGTCGGCAACAACACGGTATGGGACCTGGACTCGCCCGATGACCGTAAGCAGGATGGGCAGTGGCATACTTGGTCAAACTACAAGTCAGTAGCGATTCCGAGCGGGACTCAGACGGTAACGTTCAGGGCAGAGTTTATCTTTGATATGTCCGGACCCGATGATCGGGCAATAGCGACGCATGCCGTAAGCATCTAGCTCGCGAGCGCCAACGTCTTGCCGGGCACCTCCGGTGCCCGGCATTTCCTGTCTATCGAACTGAATCTAAATCAGCGCAATTTCGGCGGGTAAGCACGTGTTCGCGCCCGATTCCAGACGGTGTCGGTATTGATCATGCGTGAGGACATGACAATTTGTGTCTGGCGGTAGGTAGCTTCGGCACTTTGTGGTTAACTTCCGCCTCTCGAATTCGTTTAACCAAACCCAGCATAAGGATTCCGTTCATGGCTCAAGTCACCCTTAAAGGCAACCCGGTCCAGGTTGAAGGCGAACTGCCGAAAGTCGGCGCCAAAGCTGCAGACTTCACCCTGACCGCCGGCGATCTGTCCAACGCCACCCTGGCTACCTTTGCCGGCAAGCGCAAAGTGCTGAACATCTTCCCAAGCGTTGACACCCCAACCTGTGCCACTTCGGTGCGCAAGTTCAACGCCCAGGCCAACGATGTGGCCAACACCGTGGTGCTGTGCATCTCCTCCGACCTGCCATTCGCCCAAGCGCGTTTCTGTGGTTCCGAAGGCCTGGAAAACGTTAAGAACCTGTCGGATTTCCGCAACGCCGACTTCGCCGTTGACTATGGTGTTTCCATCGCTGACGGCCCGCTGCAGGGCCTGACCGCTCGCGCTGTCGTGGTGCTGGACGAAAACGACAACGTGCTGCACAGCGAGTTGGTCAAGGAAATCGCTGAAGAGCCAAACTACGACGCCGCCCTGGCTGTGTTGAAGTAACTGTTTCTACGTATGACTGTCGTTTGGCAGTAACACGTATGATGCATGATCGCGGCCTGGCCTAGTCCAGGCCGTTTTTATTTGAGCGTCAGCGGCTTAGCGAAATAGCCGGTGGACTAAGATCAAAAAGTTAAACGTTGTAAGCCTAAGGTAAATAGCCGGTAAAGGTGCTTTTCTAAACGCACCCCAGTGCTTATCTTTCAGCCTCCCGAAGAAGAAGCTCTCACCCCCAATGGTTGATCACTCCATGCAATCCTCCTCCCGCAACTCCCGCCGCTGGCTGTTTGGCCTGCTCGTGCTGCTGGTTATCGCCGGCCTGTGCTGGAAATTCTGGCCCAGTGGCGCAGCCCATAAAGATGCTCCGGCGGGGCACACGGGCAAGACCGGCATGGCGCGCCCGGGCTTCGGTGGTTCCACCGGGCCGGTACCGGTGCGTGTGGCGCCGGCGGTGCTGGGGGAATTTCCGGTGTACTACAAGGCCCTGGGTACGGTCACGGCGCTGAACACCATTAATGTGCGCAGCCGGGTGGGCGGTGAGCTGGTCAAGATCGCCTTCGAGGAAGGGCAGATGGTCAAGGCCGGCGACCTGCTGGCAGAAATCGACCCGCGCAGCTACCAGAACGCTTTGCTCCAGGCCCAGGGCACCTTGCTGCAGAACCAGGCCCAGTTGAAGAACGCCCAGGTCGATGTACAGCGTTACCGCGACCTGTACGCCCAGGACAGTATCGCCAAGCAAACTCTGGACACCGCCGAAGCGCTGGTTCTGCAATACCAGGGCACGGTCAAGACCAACCAGGGCGCGGTGGACGACGCCAAGCTCAACCTGGAATTCACCAAGATCCGCGCGCCCATCAGTGGCCGCGTCGGTTTGCGCCAGCTTGACGTCGGCAACCTCGTCGCCGCCAACGACACCACCGCCCTGGCGGTGATCACCCAGACCCAGCCGATCAGCGTGGCCTTCACCCTGCCGGAAAATACCCTGGAAACCGTGTTGGCCCGTTATCACGCAGGCAACAAGTTGCCCGTGGAAGCCTGGGACCGTAGCGACGTGAAAAAACAGGCGGTCGGTGTACTGCAAAGCCTGGACAACCAGATTGACGTGACTACCGGCACGCTGAAATTCAAGGCGCGTTTCGATAACAAGGACCAGGCGCTGTTCCCCAACCAGTTCGTCAATGTGCACCTGCTGGCCGACACCTTGAACAACGTAGTGCTGGCGCCCTCCGCGGCGATCCAGTTCGGCAACAATGGCACCTTTGTCTACAAGCTCGACGGCGACAAGAAGGTCAAGGTCCAGCCGCTGGTGGTGGGCGACACCGACGGCGAAAACACCGTGATCAAGGAAGGCCTGGCCGCTGGCGACCGCGTGGTGCTGGAAGGCACCGACCGCCTCAAGGACGGCAGCGAGATCGAAGTGGTCAACGCCAGCAGCGAGGTGCCGACCACCCCGACCGAACACCTGCAAGGCAAGCCCGCAGCGAAAGGGGAGACCGGTGCTGACGCCGGCAAGGCGCAAAAGGTCGGTTCATGAACCTGTCGCGCCTGTTCATCCTTCGCCCGGTCGCCACCACGCTGAGCATGCTGGCCATTGTCCTGGCCGGCATCATTTCGTACCGCCTGCTGCCGGTATCGGCGTTGCCCCAGGTGGATTACCCGACCATCCGGGTGATGACCCTGTACCCCGGCGCCAGCCCCGATGTGATGACCAGCGCGGTCACCGCACCGCTGGAGCGTCAGTTCGGGCAGATGCCCGGGCTGACCCAGATGGCGTCTACCAGCTCCGGCGGTGCCTCGGTACTGACCCTGCGTTTCAACCTCGACATCAATATGGATGTCGCCGAGCAACAGGTGCAGGCTGCGATCAACGCCGCCACCAACCTGCTGCCCAAGGATTTGCCGGCGCCGCCGGTGTACAACAAGGTCAACCCGGCGGATACCCCGGTGCTGACCCTGGCAATCACCTCCAAGACCATGTTGTTGCCCAAGCTCAATGACTTGGTCGACACGCGCATGGCGCAGAAAATCGCGCAGATCAGCGGCGTCGGCATGGTCAGCATCGCCGGTGGTCAGCGCCAGGCCGTGCGCATCAAGGTCAACCCCGAGGCCCTGGCGGCCAATGGCTTGAATCTCTCGGACGTGCGCGCCCTGATCGCCGCCTCCAACGTCAACCAGCCCAAGGGTAACTTTGACGGCCCCACCCGCGTGTCGATGCTCGATGCCAACGACCAGTTGGTTTCGCCTGAGCAATATGCCGAACTGATCCTGGCCTACAACAATGGTGCGCCGCTGCGGCTCAAGGATGTGGCGCAGATCGTCGACGGTGCCGAAAACGAACGTCTTGCCGCCTGGGCCAACGAGAACCAGGCCGTGCTGCTCAATATCCAGCGCCAGCCAGGCGCCAACGTGATCGAGGTGGTGGACCGCATCAAGGCCCTGCTGCCCAGCATCACCGACAACCTGCCGGCCGGCCTGGACGTGACGGTGCTCACCGACCGCACCCAGACCATCCGCGCCTCGGTCAAAGACGTGCAGCACGAATTGCTGATCGCCATTGCCCTGGTGGTGATGGTGACGTTCCTGTTCCTGCGCCGCGTCAGCGCCACGATCATTCCGTCCATCGCCGTGCCGCTGTCCCTGGTGGGCACCTTTGGCGTGATGTACCTGGCCGGATTCTCCATCAATAACCTGACACTGATGGCCCTGACCATCGCCACCGGGTTTGTGGTGGACGACGCCATCGTGATGCTGGAAAACATCTCGCGCTATATCGAGGAAGGCGAGACGCCGATGGCGGCCGCGCTCAAGGGCGCCAAGCAGATCGGTTTCACCCTGATATCCCTGACCTTGTCGCTGATTGCGGTGTTGATCCCGCTGCTGTTCATGGCTGATGTGGTCGGGCGGCTGTTCCGCGAATTTGCTATCACCCTGGCAGTGGCGATCCTGATTTCCCTGGTAGTGTCCCTGACCCTCACGCCCATGATGTGCGCGCGCCTGCTCAAGCGCGAACCCAAGGAAGAAGAGCAGGGCCGCTTCTACAAAGCCAGCGGCGCCTGGATTGATTGGCTGATTGAAGCCTACGGCCGCAAGCTGCAATGGGTGCTCAAGCACCAGCCGCTGACGTTGCTGGTGGCCATCGCCACCCTGGGCCTTACGGTGGTGCTGTACCTGGTGGTGCCCAAGGGCTTTTTCCCGGTGCAGGACACCGGGGTGATCCAGGGCATTTCCGAAGCGCCGCAGTCGATTTCCTTTGCGGCCATGAGCCAACGCCAGCAGGAGTTGGCGAAGATCATCCTCGCCGACCCTGCGGTCGAGAGCCTGTCGTCCTACATTGGTGTGGACGGCGATAACGCCACCCTCAACAGCGGCCGCTTGCTGATCAACCTCAAGGCCCACGGCCAGCGCGACTTGAGCGCCGCCCAGGTGATCACCCGCCTGCAACCGCAGATCGACAAGCTGGTGGGCATCCGCCTGTTCATGCAGCCGGTGCAGGACCTCACCATCGAGGACCGGGTCAGCCGTACCCAGTACCAGTTCAGCATGTCCTCGCCGGACGCCGAGTTGTTGGCATTGTGGAGCGGCAAGCTGGTGCACGCCCTCAGCCAGTTGCCGGAACTCACCGACGTCGCCAGTGACCTGCAGGACAAGGGCTTGCAGGTGTACCTGGTGATTGATCGCGATGCGGCCTCGCGCCTGGGCGTGAGTGTTTCGACCATCACCGATGCGCTGTATGACGCCTTCGGCCAGCGCCAGATCTCCACCATCTACACCCAGGCCAGCCAGTACCGGGTGGTGTTGCAGGCCCAGTCCGGCGAAACCCTCGGCCCGGCGGCCCTCAACCAGATCCATGTGAAAACCACCGACGGTGGCCAGGTACGCCTGTCGAGCCTGGCCCATGTGGAACAGCGCCAGGCGCAATTGGCGATTGCCCATATCGGCCAGTTCCCGGCGGTGATGATGTCGTTCAACCTGGCGCCCGGCGTGGCGCTGGGCAAAGGCGTGGAGCTGATCAACCAGACCCAGAAGGACATCGGCATGCCGGTGGGCGTGCAAACCCAGTTCCAGGGGGCGGCCCAGGCGTTCGAAGCCTCGTTGTCGAGCACCTTGCTGTTGATCCTGGCGGCGGTGGTCACCATGTACATCGTGCTCGGTGTGCTCTATGAGAGCTATATCCACCCGATCACTATCCTCTCGACCTTGCCGTCGGCGGCAGTGGGGGCCTTGCTGGCGTTGCTGCTCAGCGGCAATGACCTGGGCATGATCGCGATCATCGGCATCATCCTGTTGATCGGTATCGTGAAAAAGAATGCGATCATGATGATCGACTTCGCCCTCGACGCCGAACGCAACCAGGGCCTGGACCCACAGACGGCGATCTACCAGGCCGCGCTGTTGCGCTTCCGGCCGATCCTGATGACCACCCTGGCGGCCTTGTTCGGTGCGGTGCCGTTGATGCTCGCCAGTGGCTCCGGCGCCGAACTGCGCCAGCCCCTGGGCCTGGTGATGGTCGGTGGCTTGCTGGTAAGCCAGGTGCTGACGCTGTTCACCACGCCGGTGATCTACCTGTACTTCGATCGTCTTGGCCGGCGCTGGCGCAAAGAGCCGCAACGCCTGGAGCCGGTTGAGCCATGAACCTGTCCGGACCTTTCATCCGCCGGCCGGTAGCCACCATGCTGCTGAGCCTGGCGATCATGTTGCTCGGTGGCGTGAGCTTCAACCTGTTGCCGGTGTCGCCATTGCCGCAGATCGACTTCCCGGTGATTGTGGTGTCGGCCAGCTTGCCCGGTGCCAGCCCCGAGGTGATGGCTTCCACGGTGGCCACGCCGCTGGAGCGCTCATTCGGCGCGATTGCCGGTATCACCACCATGAGCAGTTCCTCGAGCCAGGGCTCTACCCGGGTGATTCTGGCGTTCGATTCCGACCGCGACATCAACGGCGCGGCGCGGGAAGTGCAGGCGGCCATCAACGCATCGCGCAACCTGCTGCCCAGCGGCATGCGCAGCATGCCCACCTACAAGAAGATCAACCCGTCCCAGGCGCCGATCATGGTGCTGTCGCTGACCTCCGACGTGCTGCAGAAAGGGCAGTTGTATGACCTGGCCTCGACCATCCTGTCCCAGAGCCTGTCCCAGGTGCCGGGCGTGGGCGAAGTGCAGATCGGCGGCAGTTCGCTGCCGGCGGTGCGCATCGAGCTGGAACCCAAGGCCCTCGATCAGTACGGCGTCGCCCTGGACGATGTGCGCAACACCATCGCCAACGCCAACCAGCGCCGGCCCAAAGGCTCCCTGGAAGACAGCGAGCGCAACTGGCAGATCCAGGCCAACGATCAGTTGGAAAAAGCCAAGGACTATGAGCCCCTGCTGATTCGCTACCAAGACGGCGCCGCCCTGCGCCTCAAGGACGTGGCGAAGATCACTGATGGCGTTGAAGACCGCTACAACAGCGGCTTCTTCAACAATGATTCGGCGGTGTTGCTGGTGATCAACCGCCAGTCCGGCGCCAACATCATCGAAACCGTACGGCAGATCAAGGCGCAGTTGCCGGCGTTGCAGGCGGTGTTGCCGTCCAGCGTCAAGCTCAGCCTGGCCATGGACCGCTCGCCCGTGATCACCGCCACCCTGCATGAAGCGGAAATGACCCTGCTGATTGCCGTGGGGCTGGTGATCCTGGTGGTGTACCTGTTCTTGGGTAACTTCCGTGCTTCGCTGATCCCGACCCTGGCGGTGCCGGTGTCGTTGGTGGGCACTTTTGCGGTGATGTACCTGTACGGTTTTTCGCTGAACAACTTTTCGCTGATGGCGCTGATCCTCGCCACCGGGCTGGTGGTGGACGATGCCATCGTGGTGCTGGAGAACATTTCCCGGCACATCGACGAGGGCGTGCCACCGATGAAAGCCGCCTACCTGGGCGCCCAGGAAGTCGGCTTTACCTTGCTGTCAATGAACGTGTCGCTGGTGGCGGTGTTCCTGTCCATTCTGTTCATGGGCGGGATCGTCACCAACCTGTTCCGTGAGTTTTCCATCACCTTGTCGGCGGCGATCATCGTCTCGCTGATTGTTTCGCTGACCCTGACGCCCATGCTGTGCGCCCGCTGGTTGAAGCCGCATGTGAAGGACCGGCAGACCGGTTTGCAGCGCTGGAGCCAGAAGGTCAACGACCGTATGGTCGCCGGCTACGCCACCAGCCTGGACTGGGTGCTGCGCCATCGGCGCCTGACCTTGCTCAGCCTGTTGGTCACCGTGGGCGTGAATATCGCGCTGTACGTGGTGGTGCCCAAAACCTTCATGCCCCAGCAGGACACCGGCCAGTTGATCGGTTTTGTGCGCGGTGACGATGGCCTGTCGTTCAGCGTGATGCAGCCCAAGATGGAGATCTTTCGCCAGGCGGTGCTCAAGGACCCGGCGGTGCTCAGCGTGGCCGGTTTTATCGGCGGTAATAACGGCACCAACAACGCGGTGATGCTGGTGCGCCTCAAGCCGATCAGTGAACGCAAGATCTCCGCCCAGGCAGTGATCGAGCGCCTGCGCAAAGAGGTACCGCTGGTGCCGGGCGGGCGTTTGTTCCTGATGGCCGACCAGGACCTGCAATTTGGTGGCAGCCGCGACCAGACCAGCGCGCAGTATTCCTACATCCTGCAAAGCGGTGACTTGGCCGCGCTGCGCCTGTGGTACCCGAAAGTGGTGGCAGCCATGCGTGAATTGCCAGAGCTGACCGCCATCGACGCCCGCGAAGGCCGGGGCGCGGCCCAGGTCACGCTGATTGTCGACCGCGACCAGGCCAAGCGCCTGGGTATCGACATGGACATGGTCACGGCGGTGCTCAACAACGCTTACAGCCAGCGGCAGATTTCCACCATCTACGACAGCCTCAACCAGTACCAGGTGGTGATGGAGGTCAACCCCAAATACGCCCAGGACCCGATCACCCTCAACCAGATGCAGGTGATCACCGCCGACGGCGCACGGGTGCCGTTGTCGACCATTGCCCATTATGAGAACAGCCTGGCCGACGACCGCGTCAGCCATGAAGGCCAGTTTGCTTCGGAGAATATCGCCTTCGACATGGCGCCCGGGGTCACGGTGGAGCAGGGCACGGCGGCCATCGAGCGTGCGATTGCCAAGGTCGGGCTGCCCGAAGACGTGATCGCCAAGATGGCAGGCACTGCCGATGCGTTCGCCGCGACCCAGAAAGGCCAGCCGTTCATGATTCTCGGCGCGCTGGTGGCGGTGTACCTGGTGCTGGGTATTTTGTATGAAAGCTACATTCACCCGCTGACCATCTTGTCTACGTTGCCGTCGGCCGGTGTCGGTGCGTTGTTGGCGATCTACTTGCTGGGCGGCGAGTTCAGCCTGATCTCCTTGCTGGGCTTGTTCCTGTTGATCGGCGTGGTGAAGAAAAACGCGATCCTGATGATCGACCTAGCGCTGCAACTGGAACGCAACGACGGCATGAGCCCGCTGGAGTCGATCCGCAGTGCTTGCCTGTTGCGGCTGCGGCCGATCCTGATGACGACCCTGGCCGCGATCCTCGGTGCCTTGCCGTTGCTGCTCGGCAGCGGCGACGGCGCGGAAATGCGTCACCCGCTGGGCCTGACCATCATTGGCGGCCTGGTGTTCAGCCAGATCCTGACCCTTTACACCACCCCGGTGGTTTACCTTTACCTGGACCGCGCGCGCCACCGCTTCAACGCCTGGCGCGGCGTGCGTACCGATGCTGCCCTGGACACTGCGCTATGACCGACCCAACCAACGCCCCTGCAACCCCTGTAGGAGCGAGCTTGCTCGCGAAGAACGCCCATGCGCCGCGCTCATCAAGAATGAGCGCGTTATCGTTGACGGCGTTCGCGAGCAAGCTCGCTCCTACAGTGGGCCTGGCTATGTTGCTCAGCGCCTGCGCCATTGGCCCTGACTACAAACGCCCGGAGGTCATCGAGCCGGTGCAATTCAAGGAGGCCCAGGGCTGGCGCCAGGCCAACCCCAGCGACTCCCTGGCCCGCGGCGCCTGGTGGGAGCTGTACGGTGACCGTCAACTCAACGACCTGGTGGTGCGCCTCAACGCCTCCAACCAGACCGTCGCCCAGGCCGAAGCGCGTTTTCGTCAGGCAAAGGCCCTGGTGCGCAGCTCACGCGGGGCGTTTTACCCCAGCGTTGACCTGAGCGTTGGCAAAACCCGCGCCAGCCAGGGCACCGGCAGCAGCAGTGCCAGTCTCAGCAGTTCCAGTAGCGGAATTCGCGACACCCTTAACGCCCAGTTAGGCGTGAGTTGGGAAGCCGATATCTGGGGCAAATTGCGCCGTGGCCTGGAGGCCAACGAAGCCAGCGCCGAGGCAAGCTCGGCCGACCTGGCCGCAATGCGCCTGAGCCAACAGTCGGAACTGGTGCAAAGCTACCTGCAATTGCGGGTCATGGACGAGCAGACGCGCCTGCTGCAAGCCACGTTGGACACCTACCAGCGCTCGTTGAAAATGACCGAAAACCAGTACCGTGCCGGTGTGGCCGGCAAGGATGCCATCGCCCAGGCGCAAACTCAGCTCAAGACCACCCAGGCCAGCCTGATTGACCTGATCTGGCAGCGCGCCCAGCTGGAAAACGCCATTGCGGTGTTGATCGGCGAGGCGCCAGCCAACTTCAACTTGGCGGTGAGCAAAGACATCCCGGCCCTGCCGCAGATACCGGTGAGCCTGCCGTCCCAATTGCTGGAGCGTCGCCCCGATATCGCCTCGGCCGAACGCTCGGTGATCGCCGCCAACGCCAATATTGGCGTGGCCAAGGCGGCCTATTACCCTGACCTGACCTTGAGCTTGGCGGGGGGCTACTCCAGCAGTACCTATGAAGATTGGATCAGCCTGCCGAACCGCTTCTGGTCGGTGGGGCCGAAACTGGCCATGACCCTGTTCGATGGCGGCCAGCGCTCGGCGGAAGTTGACCGTACCGTGGCCAGCTATGACGAGACCGTGGCCAAGTACCGCCAGACCGTGCTGGACGGTTTTCGTGAGGTGGAAAACTACATGGTCCAGCTCAAGGTGCTCGCCGATGAGGCGGTGGTCAGCAATGAAGCGCTGGAAGCGGCGCGTGAATCCTTGCGCTTGACCGAAAACCAATACAAGGCCGGGTTGATTGCCTATCTGGATGTGGTCACGGTGCAGGCGACGGCCCTGAGCAACGAGCGCACCGTGTTGACCTTGCTGCAATCGCGGCTGGTGGCCAGTGTGCAATTGATCGCCGCCTTGGGCGGAGGTTGGGACGGCCAGACCTCCCTGGCTGAAAAGGAATAACCGGGTGCGCCGCGCATTCTGTGGGAGCAAGACCCAATGTGTGGGCTTGCCCCAATGTCAGTCAGTTAAGCACAGCTCCCTGTGGGAGCTGGCTTGCCTGCGAAAGCGTTAGTGCAGTAGCAGATGGGGTGACTGACACACCGCTTTCGCGGGCAAGCCCGCTCCCACAGGGGATTTGCGCAAACCCCGCATTTTGATGTCCGTGACGTCGTTGAAAACACCTGCTGAAGCCAGCCGATTGACGCCAAAAACTGCGTAATGGCTAACGGATCAATTAATCACCTGCCTCGGATTCATACTCGCTACAATCGCCCGATTTGCCACCCGGCACGGGCTTTGCGCCGGTCGCCTGCGAGACGTCCCATGCTGATCGGTAGCTATTCAACCTCCCTTGTCGTGATTTCCCTGTGCGTGGCCATCCTGGCGTCCTACACCGCCTTGGACCTTGCCGGGCGTATCGCAACCGCCAAGGGGCGGGCTGTTTACCTATGGATTACTGGCGGCGCAGTGGCGATGGGCATCGGCATCTGGTCCATGCACTTTATCGGGATGCTGGCCCTGCGCCTGCCGTTTGCCCTGGGCTTTGACGTAGCCATTACCCTGTTTTCGCTGTTGATCGCCGTGTTATCCAGCGGGTTTGCGTTATGGCTGGTCAGCCAGCCACGCTTACCGGCCTGGCAACTGGCATTTGGCTCGCTGGTGATGGGCGCCGGTATCGCCAGCATGCACTACACCGGCATGGCCGCGATGCGCATGACACCCGGCATTGATTACGACCCGACCTTGTTCGGCGCTTCGTTGGTGATCGCGGTGGTGGCGTCCGGCGCCGCCCTGTGGATTGCCTTCAACCTACGGCGCAACACACCTTTTGTACGGCTGGCACGGGGTGGCGCCGCCGTGGTGATGGGCGTGGCTATCGTGGGGATGCACTACACCGGGATGGCTGCGGCGCGCTTTGCCGATGGCAGCTTCTGCGGCGCCGCCTTGACCGGCTTGAGCGGCAAGGGCCTGGATAACCTGGTCTTGGTCACTTCGCTGGCGGTGCTGGTCATTGCGCTCTTGACCTCGGTGCTGGATGCGCGGCTGGAAGCGCGCACCGCCGTACTCGCCGATTCCCTGACCCTGGCCAATCAGGAACTTACCCACCTGGCCCTGCATGACATGCTCACCGGCCTGCCCAATCGCACGTTGTTGGCTGATCGCATTCAACAAGGCATCCAGGCGGTGAACGAGCGGGGCGGTTGCTTTGCCTTGATGTTTATCGACCTGGATGGTTTCAAGCCGGTCAACGATGCCTTTGGCCATCACCTGGGCGACCAGTTGCTGCGCGAGGTCGGCTTGCGCTTGCGCGAGGATTTGCGCAGCCAGGACACCCTGGCCCGCATCGGCGGTGATGAGTTTGTGTTGCTGGTGCAGCTCACCCAGCCCGACGATGCCATGGGCTTGGCCGAGCGCCAGGTGAGCCTGATCAATCGCACCTTCACGGTGGCCGAACATGAGTTGCAGATTTCGGCGAGCATCGGTATCGCCATGTTCCCGGGCAACGGTAATAACCCCCAGGAACTGCTGATGAACGCCGACGCGGCGATGTATCACGCCAAGGGCATGGGCAAGAACGGCTACAGCTTCTTCGATGTGTCGATGAACACCAATGCGCGCAAACAACTGCAATTGCTGCAGGATCTGCGCAATGCCCTGGAGCAGGGGCAGTTTCGTTTGCATTACCAACCCAAGTTCGACGCCGTCAGTGGTCTTGCCGTAGGGGCCGAGGCGCTGTTGCGCTGGGAGCATCCGCAACAGGGCTTGCTGATGCCCGCTACGTTTATCGCATTGGCGGAGAAAACCGGGCTGATCATTCCCATCGGCGAGTGGGTACTCGATGAAGCCTGTCGCCAGATGCGCCTGTGGTACGCCCAGGGTTATGAGAGCTGGCGCATCGCCGTCAACCTGTCGGCGTTGCAGTTCTGCCACGCCGGCTTGGTCAATAGCGTAGCGGCCGCGCTGGAGCGTCATCAATTGCCGGCCAACAGCCTCACGCTGGAAATCACCGAGACCACCGCCATGAGCGATGCCGACGCGAGCATGACGGTGTTGCAGCAGCTCTCGGATATGGGCGTGGACCTGTCCATCGATGACTTTGGCACCGGTTACTCCAGCCTGATGTACCTCAAGCGCCTGCCGGCCAACGAGTTGAAGATCGACCGTGGTTTTGTGCGTGATCTGGAACACGACAGCGACGACGCGGCCATCGTCTCGGCCATCGTGGCCCTGGGCCAGGCCCTGGGCCTGCGAATTGTCGCTGAAGGCGTGGAGACCGATATGCAGCAGGACTTCCTCACCCGCCTGGGATGTGACGCCTTGCAAGGTTTCTTGTTGGGGCACCCGTTGCCAGCCGACAGCTTCATGGCCAATATCCGGCGCACCGAAGAGCCGGTAGCGCCTGACAAAAGCATTAAGTGAAAGGTATTCTTGGATCCAACCTTAAACATCCGGTTGAATCAGGAGGCCGCAGCCATGGACAAAGTCGTCATCATCACGGGGGGCAGCCGTGGCATTGGCGCCCAGACAGCATTGCTCGCCGCTCGCCAGGGCTATCGCATCTGCATCAACTACCAGGCGGATGAAGGCGCGGCCCACCGTGTACTTGAACAGGTGCGTGCGTTGGGCGCCCAGGCGATTGCCGTGCGGGCCGATGTCAGCAATGAGGATGAAGTGATCGGCCTGTTCAATCGCGTTGATGCGGAATTGGGTCGGGTCACTGCGCTGGTCAACAACGCTGGCACCGTGGGGCACAAGTCACGGGTCGATGAGATGTCCGAGTTTCGTATCCTCAAAATCCTCAAGACCAATGTGCTGGGCCCGATCCTGTGTGCCAAGCACGCGGTGTTGCGCATGTCGCCCCGCCATGGCGGGCAGGGCGGCAGTATCGTCAACGTGTCGTCGGTGGCGGCGCGGCTGGGCTCGCCGGGTGAGTATGTTGACTACGCTGCCTCCAAGGGGGCGCTGGATACCTTCACTATCGGCCTATCGAAAGAGGTCGCAGGTGAGGGCATCCGTGTCAACGCGGTACGCCCTGGCTATATCTTTACCGATTTTCATGCTTTGAGCGGCGACCCGGACCGGGTCAGCAAGCTGGAGTCCGGAATCCCGATGGCGCGTGGCGGGCGCCCGGATGAAGTGGCGGAGGCCATTATCTGGTTACTGTCGGACAAGGCGTCGTATTCCACCGGAACGTTCATTGACCTGGGCGGTGGCCGTTAAGGCGCTGGCCGATCAGGTCCGCAGCGTGCGCAGCACCTCGTAGCCGTACCATGAGAATTGCCGGAGCAGGTCGGCTTCGGAGTGCTTCACCACGCGATAGCCGCAGTTGGAAAAACCCTCGATATGGCCATTACGGCTATCGCTGCCATTGAGGGTTCGGTCATCGACGTTATCGAGAAAACGCAGCACTTTATCTAGGTCGTAGGCCGCATTGGCTCGAGCTTTGGGGTCTGGATTAGCGTTTGTCCAGTCACCGACCTGTCGCTTGAGGTCATCGACGACCTGATAGAAATCGCAGCCTTTGAGGAAGTTTTTTGTCACGCTACTGTGCTCGATGATCGCCTCTGCCGAGCGATGATCACCGGCAGGGCGTCCGTTCGGGCCTGTCATCTGGCGCACCTGCTGTTGTTCCGCCCAGCGCATATAGTGGCGAGGGACGGGAAAAGGCCTCAGGTTGCGAGGCACACGTGTTGGCAGCGAGCAGTTTTTCCAGGTGATCACGCAGGTCTCGTTATTCGGTCTGTGGAGGCCTCTGAGTCGTTAAGACGCGACGGTAGGTTCCATTTAGAACGAGCGCACAATCCGCCCCAATGTCTCCATGGCCTTCTCCGAGGCTTCGTTCCACGGGCTGCCATAGTTCAAGCGTATGCAGTTTCTGAAGCGCTGGGTCGCGGAAAAGATCGGCCCCGGCGCAATGCTGATGCCCTGGGCCAGGGCCATCTGGAACAGTTTCAGCGAGTCGGTCTGCTCCGGCAATTCCAACCACAGAAAATAGCCTCCTGCCGGCTGGCTGACCCGGGTTTGCGCCGGAAAGTAGCGGGCGATGGCCGCCAGCATGGCGCTTTGCTGTTCTTCCAGGGCGTAGCGCAGTTTGCGCAGGTGCCGGTCATAGCCGCCGTGTTGCAGGTAATCGGCAATCGCCGCCTGGGCCGGCATCGATGGGCACAGTGAGGTCATCAGTTTCAACCGCTCGACCTTCTGCGCGAAGCGCCCGGCGGCGACCCAGCCCACGCGGTAACCCGGTGCCAGGCTCTTGGCAAAAGAGCCGCAGTGCATCACCAGCCCTTCGGTATCGAAGGCCTTGGCCGGCTTTGGGGCTTGTTGCCCGTAATACAGCTCGGCATATACATCATCTTCGATTAACGGCACTTGATGGCTGCGCAACAGCTCCACCAGCGCCTGTTTTTTCTCCTCAGGCAGCGTGGCGCCCATGGGGTTCTGGAAGCTGGTCATGGTCCAGCAAGCCTTGATCGGATAGCGCTCAAGGCTTTGGGCCAAGGCGTTCAGGTCGATACCGTCACGCGGATGCACCGGAATCTCCACGGCCTTGAGCTTCAAGCGTTCAAGCACTTGCAAGCAGGCGTAGAACGCCGGCGCTTCGATGGCGACCAGGTCGCCCGGTTCGGTCACGGCCTGCAGGCACAGGTTGAGCGCTTCGAGGGCGCCGTTGGTGATCAGCAGCTCCTCCATTGGCAGCATCAGGCCGCCGACCATATAGCGCAGGGCAATCTGCCGGCGCAGTTGCGGGTTGCCTGGCGACATGTCGGTGACCACCAGGCGTGGGTCCATTTCGCGGCTGGCACTGGCCAGGGAGCGAGCCAGGCGCGGCAGCGGGAACAGCATGGGGCTGGGGAAGGCCGAGCCGAAGGGCACGGTGTTGGGATCTTTGATCGAGTCCAGTACCGAGAACACCAGCTCGCTCACGCCCACATCGGTGGACTCATGCACCTGCTCACTCACCACCGGTTCGGAAAACGGCCTGGGCGCATGGGTGTTGACGAAGTAGCCAGAGCGGGGGCGGGCGCGAATCAGGCCACGACGCTCCAGCAAGTAATAGGCCTGGAACACGGTGGACGGGCTGACGCCGTAGGCCTGGCTGGCATAGCGCACCGATGGCACGCGCTGGCCGGGGCCGAGGACGCCGGAGCGGATCAGTTCTGCGATGTCGTCGGCGAATTTTTCGTAGCGTTTCATGGCGGCCTAATTTGCTTTTTGAATGTGTACGCAAGGCGAACTGTGGGAGCTGGCTTGCCTGCAAAGGCGGTGTGTCAGTCAGTGCATCTGTTACTGCACTACCGCTTTCGCAGGCAAGCCAGCTCCCACATTTGATCTTTATTGTTGATGAAATATCAGCGATTCAAGGGCGCAACGAAGCGGCTGTCGGCAGCGGTATAAATCCACGGCTCATCCACATCCGTCACTTTAAAACGGATAGTTTGGGAACTGCTGGCCGGTGTGTCCGCCAGCAACGCCACCGACACCGGCACATCGACAATTTCCCCGGGCGCCAGGCTGACCTGGGTCTTGCCTTGCAACTGGAAGCCCTCGGCGTCCACCAGTTCCAGGCGGTAGTCCTGGCGCTGCTGGGTCTTGTTGATCACCTTGAGGCTGTAGATGTTCTCGATCAAGCCCTGGCTGTTTTCGCGGAACATACCACGGTCCTTGGTCACATCCAGCGACACCATCGGCCGTTCAATCAGCGCCACCACCAATGCCGCGATCATCACCAGCAGCACGGCACTGTAGCCGATCAGGCGTGGCCGCAGCAGGTGAGTCTTGCCCCCCTGCAATTGATGCTCACTGGTGTAACTGACCAAACCATGGGCATAGCCCATTTTGTCCATGATCGAATCACAGGCGTCGATACAGGCTGCGCAGCCGATGCATTCCATTTGCAGGCCGTCGCGGATGTCGATGCCGGTGGGGCATACCTGCACGCACAGTTGGCAGTCGATGCAATCGCCCAGGCCAACTTCGGCTGGCTGCACGTCACGTTTACGCGGGCCACGCTGCTCGCCACGGGCGGCGTCGTAGGAAATGGTCAGGGTGTCTTTATCAAACATCACGCTCTGGAACCGTGCATAGGGGCACATGTGCATGCACACCGCTTCGCGCAGCCAACCGGCATTGATGTAGGTGGCGCCGGTGAAAAACAGTACCCAGAACAGGCTCACGCCGCCCATCTGCCACGTCAGCAATTCAGCGGCCAAGGGACGGATGGGGGTGAAATAGCCCACAAACGTCAGCCCGGTCAACACACTGATGCCCAGCCACATCGTGTGTTTGGCCGAGCGGCGTGCCAGCTTATTCAGGCTCCAGGGTGCGGCCTGCAGTTTGATGCGCTGGTTGCGTTCACCCTCGGTGACCTTTTCACACCACATGAACAGCCAGGTGAACGAGCTTTGCGGGCAGGTGTAGCCGCACCAGACGCGGCCGGCAAACACCGTGATTGCAAAGAGGCCGAAGGCACAGATGATCAACAGCGCTGAAAGCAGGATGAAGTCCTGAGGCCAGAACGTCGCACCAAAGATGTGAAATTTGCTCTCGGCCAGGTCCCACAGTACGGCTTGGCGCCCACCCCAGTTCAGCCACACGGTGCCGAAAAAAGCCAGGAACAGCAGGCCGGCACCGCCCACGCGCAAGGTGCGAAACAGCCCGGTAAAACTGCGGGTATGGATCAGGTTGTCGCTGGATGTGGCCTTCACCTTCTTTGGGTGAATGGGCTCAAAGGTTTCCACGGTTGGGATTCGTTCGCTCATGGTCGTTCGCTCATCAGCCTCCATCAGGCCGATGAACTATGGGCGACGGGCTGTTTGCATAACAGACTCAGGTGGAATGATAAAAAGCGGATCAGATAGGTTTGGCGCGTTCGTGTGCGTCAATGTGCTGCACCCCCAGGGCCTAGGGGGGCAGGGAGTCAGTGGGTTCGATGATACAGATCAATTAAATTACCGAACCAGGTGCTGCCGCCTTCACATGGTTACGGCTGTCCGTGGCCCCTTCAACCGTAAGTTTGTCGGCCTCAGCTTCAGTGATGTATATCCGTTTGCCAGCCAAGTCCACACAGGACATGGCTTTGTCATTGTCGGTAAGGATGGTCACCCGGGTGGCTGGCAGGCTTTGTTCCTGGCCGTTGTCGTCGAGTGTGAAGTAGCACAGATGATTTTCGATGCGTACGGTCATGACAATCTCCGTTTTGTGGGCTATGCAGCGTTAGGCGGCCGCCATGCGGGCCGGTTCCAGGCAACTGACTGGCGGTCTGCGCTGTCCATCCTTTATCTATCCATAATAAAAAGGAGCGCATCCATGGACGCCTGGTGGCATCTGGTGTGGCAAACCCTGCAAGCCGAATTCGCGGACATCGGCGATGCCCGGCAACTCACCCAAGTGACCGTGCGCCTGCTGATCGCGGCGATCCTCGGCGGCATCCTGGGGTTTGAGCGTGAACACAAGGGCAAGGCGGCCGGGGTGCGTACTCATATGCTGGTGGCACTGGGCGCCGCGCTGTTCGTGCTGGTGCCGCAGATGTCCGGCAACCAGGCAGATGCCATGAGCCGTGTGGTTCAAGGGGTGATTGCGGGCATTGGCTTTCTCGGTGCTGGCACCATCCTCAAGGGCAAGGAAGACGAGGAGGGCCAGCATGTGAAGGGCCTGACCACGGCGGCGGGGTTGTGGATGACCGCCGCCATTGGCGTGGCGGCGGGCATGGGCCGTGAATCGACAGCGGTACTCAGTACGCTGCTGGCGTTGGTGGTATTCAGTGTGATGCCCCGGGTCGTCAAGCTGCTGGACAAGGATGAGTGACAGGGTCAGGTGGTGAGGTTGCTGTACCTGACCTCACCGAAGACTTTCACCACGAAGGGCGGCTCTCCCGGGTTGCCGGAAATCATTACCACGCTCGTATTATTGGCCGGGTTGTAGTGAACCTGCACTTCGCCACTGGCGCCTGAGAAATTTTCTACCGATTTCAAAGGTTTGTTGCCGAGTTGCTTGCGAATGGCCGTTACATCGAGCTTGTCTCTGTTGTGGTCAAAATCCATCACCTCCTGAGGCGCATCGAAGTTCGAGTCGCGGATACTGTGGAAGGTGAAGGTCTGACCAATGTCAATCCTGGAATCGTTGCTGTTGCTGTTGCTGTTGCTGTTGCTGTTGTTGTCGGGTTTGAGGCTGTCTGCCTCAGCCGATGAATTGTCCGGTTGCGGGGTCGGCTCGCCGAGGTCCACTTCCTTGCCGATCTCGAAGAGGGCCGAGGCGAGTGGCGTACTCTGGCGCACTCGCTGTTGGGCATAGGATTCCTCAACGCGTAGCTCATCTAAGACTTGCATGGATTGGCTGAAACTCTCCTCGGGGTCAGAACTGGCGGTGCGGGCGCGGATCTCTTGAGGGCTCAAGCCCGGTCGCTCGATATGCGAGGATTGCTCATGAATCATCTGCAGGCTTGACTGACCTAGACGCTCCTTCACTTTGGTAATCAGTTTGCGCGCTTCGTCTGCATCCGGGCCATGCAGCATCGACTTGACATTTTCCTTGCTTAACAGGCTACCGATCTCGGCCAACTTCTGGGCGCTCTCCTGCGAGTTTGGCTCGCGCAGCATCTGGGTAATACTCTCCCGGCTGGCGAGCGCACGAAGTTGGGCGAGCCGGGGGGCGTCTGCACCGGGCGCCTGCGGCTCCACGTCTGTAGTCGGTGCAGTGGTGGGCGCAGTTGAGGCTTGCTCCTCGGGCGCATCGGTACCGGGCGCCTGCTGTTTTAGGCTTGTCGAGGGGCTAGGGTTGGGCGGGGTAGAAGCTTGCGGCGCCCTGGGGAGGTCCGATGGATGCCTGTCAGGCTCTTTCCTGCGCATGATTCCGCTGGGGCCGGCCCTTAATAAATCGTTCAGTTTCTGTCGATCATCGCTGACCGGACGTTGTTGTAGGCCATGCATATCGGGCGTTGGTGGCAGTAGCGAAATGGACATAGAAGGTACTCGCGTTACGGACGGTATAGTCTGCGGCCAGCAAAAAGGCGGGTCAGCGCACGAGTAATGAATCTATCTTGGCCTTCGAGGGGGTGATCTCGGTGATGTCTGTAAAGCGAGTGGGAAAACTCAGCATCGCCTGCCCGCGATATTTGGTTCGCAAGCAAGCGTTCGCGGGCCTGTAAATCAGACGATAACGGGCGGCATCGTTGCGGGGGGTTCCTGCACGGGCGGTGGCTCGTTTTCAGGGGGCTCTTGTTCAGGAACGGGTCGGGGTTCTGTGGGCGGCAGCGGGGGCTCGTCGATATTTGGATCTTCGGGTTCAGGGGGTATCGGGATATTCATTGGTATGGCCTCGTTTGTGCTTTGCTCTATCGGTGGACCCTTGCCTGCGGGAAATGATTCCCGCCCAGTGGCGGTATATCCACCTGAACTTTTGAACAGCGCCCAGGCTCGGACCTTATACGGCCCTGCTCAGGGAGAGCGTCGCCGTTTCTGAATTCGGATCAAGCCAAGAGCGTCCACAGGGCGTAAGGGGAAGATGCTCGATGACTGCTGAAACACTGGTTCCAGAAGACTCCGTGCTGCCGTTGTCCCAGGCGCTGCTGTTACCCAGGATCGCGATCGAAAGCACCATGCCGGTCATCGACAACGGTGAGTTTGCCGTCAAGGCGGTGGTGGGTCAGCGGGTCCATGTGACCAGCAAAGTGTTCGCCGATGGCCACGATAAACTGGCGGTGTTGATCCGCTGGCGCGCGCTGGGAGATGAAAGCTGGCACAGCGTGGTCATGCTGGATATCGGCAACAATGGTTGGGAGGGCGCGTTTACCGTCGCCCGTCAAGGCCGCCATGAGTACTGCATCGAAGCCTGGATCGACACCTTTGCCAGCTTCTGTTACGAACTGCGCAAGAAGCATGAAGCTGGCGTGCCGGTCAGCCTGGAGTTACAGGAGGGCCGCAGCCTGGTCTTGCAGGCCGCCGAACGCAGTGACAATGAACTGCGTGACCGCTTGATGTTGTTGCACCATGAGCTCTCCGGCCTGTTGGAAACCGAGCAGGTGGCGTTGTTCCTGCACGAAGACAGTGCACACCTGATGACCCAGGCCGACCATCGGGCCTATTTGAGCGTCAGCCCCGCGTACCCGATTGACGTGGAGCGTGAGGCCGCACAATTTGCCAGTTGGTACGAGCTGTTTCCGCGCTCGATCACCGACGATCCTGCACGGCACGGCACGTTTAACGACGTCCACGCACGCTTGCCGATGATCCATGACATGGGCTTTGACGTGCTGTACTTCCCGCCGATCCACCCTATTGGCCGTAGCCACCGCAAGGGCAAGAACAACTCGCTCATCGCCGGCCCCGATGATCCCGGCAGCCCCTATGCCATCGGCAGTGAGGAGGGTGGTCACGAGGCGATCCACCCGCTGTTGGGCACGCGCGATGATTTTCGCCGGTTGGTCCAGGCCGCTGCCGACCACGGCCTGGAAATCGCCTTGGACTTCGCCATCCAGTGCTCCCAGGACCATCCATGGCTCAAGGAGCATCCGGGCTGGTTCAACTGGCGCCCGGACGGCACGATCAAGTACGCGGAAAACCCACCGAAAAAATACCAGGACATCGTTAACGTCGATTTCTACGCGGCCGACGCCATCCCGAGTCTGTGGACCGAACTGCGCGATATCGTGGTGGGCTGGGTGGAAGAGGGCGTGAAGACCTTTCGCGTCGACAACCCGCACACCAAGCCGCTGCCGTTCTGGCAATGGCTGATCAGCGACGTGCGCGCCAAGTACCCGGAGGTGATCTTCCTCGCCGAAGCCTTCACCACCCCGGCGATGATGGCGCGCCTGGGCAAGGTCGGCTATTCCCAGAGCTACACCTACTTCACGTGGCGCAACACCAAGGCTGAGCTGAGCGAATACCTCACCCAACTGAACCAGTCGCCCTGGCGTGAGTGCTACCGACCGAATTTCTTCGTCAACACGCCGGATGTCAATCCGGGTTTCCTGCATGAGTCCGGCCGTGCAGGCTTCCTGATCCGCGCCGCGCTGGCCACCATGGGTTCGGGGCTGTGGGGGATGTATTCAGGCTTTGAGTTGTGCGAAGCCGCGCCGGTGCCGGGCAAAGAGGAATACCTCGATTCGGAGAAGTACGAAATCCGCCCCCGCGACTTTACCGCGCCCGGCAACATCATCGCCGAGATCGCCCAGCTCAACCGCATCCGTCGCCAGAACCCGGCGTTGCAAACCCACCTGGGGCTCAAGCTCTACAACGCCTGGAACGACAACATCCTGTATTTCGGCAAGCGCAGCGAAGACGGCAGCAATTTCATTCTGGTCGCCGTCAACCTCGACCCGCACAACGCCCAGGAAGCCCACTTCGAATTGCCACTGTGGGAGATGGGCTTGCCCGACGATGCCCAGACCCAGGGCGAAGACTTGATGAACGGCCACCGCTGGACCTGGTACGGCAAGACCCAGTGGACCCGGCTGGAGCCGCAGATGCCGTTCGGCATCTGGCGCATCAGCCCATCCTGAGTGCTCGTTCCCACGCTCTGCGTGGGAACGCCTCACGTGACGCTCTGCGTGGGAACGCCTCACGTGACGCTCTGCGTGGGAATGCCTCACTTGACGCTCTGCGTCGCGCTTGGGACGCGGAGCGTCCGGGGCTGCATTCCCACGCGGAGCGTGGGAACGATCCTCGAGAACTTTGTATTTTCAGGAGTTTGCAATGGCCAAGAAACCCAAGGCAGCCACCTTTATCAAAGACCCGCTCTGGTACAAAGACGCGGTGATCTACCAGGTTCACGTCAAATCCTATTTCGACTCCAACAACGACGGCATTGGCGACTTTGCCGGGCTGATCGCCAAACTTGACTACATCGCTGACCTGGGCGTGAACACCATCTGGCTGCTGCCGTTCTACCCCTCGCCGCGCCGTGATGACGGCTACGACATTGCCGAATACCGCGGCGTGCACAGCGACTACGGGACGATGGCCGACGCCAAGCGCTTTATTGCCCAGGCCCACCAACGCGGGCTGCGGGTGATCACTGAACTGGTGATCAACCACACCTCCGACCAGCACCCCTGGTTCCAGCGTGCGCGCAAGGCCAAACCAGGCTCGGCGGCACGGGACTTCTACGTGTGGTCGGACGATGACCAGAAATACGACGGCACACGCATTATTTTCCTCGACACCGAAAAGTCCAACTGGACCTGGGACCCGGTGGCCGGCCAGTACTTCTGGCACCGCTTTTACTCGCACCAACCGGACCTCAACTTCGATAACCCGCAGGTCATGAAAGCGGTGCTGTCGGTGATGCGCTATTGGCTCGACCTGGGCATCGACGGCCTGCGCCTGGACGCCATCCCCTACCTGATCGAACGGGACGGCACCAACAACGAAAACCTGGCCGAAACCCACGACGTTCTCAAGCAGATCCGCGCCGAGATCGATGCCCATTACCCCGACCGCATGCTGCTGGCCGAAGCCAACCAATGGCCGGAAGACACGCAGCTGTACTTTGGCGACAGAAAGGGCGACGACGGCGATGAATGCCACATGGCGTTTCACTTCCCGCTGATGCCGCGCATGTACATGGCGTTGGCCCAGGAAGATCGCTTCCCCATCACCGACATTCTGCGCCAGACCCCGGAGATTCCCGCCAACTGCCAGTGGGCAATTTTCCTGCGCAACCATGATGAGCTGACCCTGGAAATGGTCACCGACAAAGAGCGCGACTACCTGTGGAACTACTACGCCGCAGACCGCCGCGCCCGTATCAACCTGGGCATTCGGCGACGCCTGGCGCCGCTGGTGGAGCGCGATCGTCGGCGGGTGGAATTGCTCAACAGCCTGTTGCTGTCGATGCCGGGCACGCCGACCTTGTACTACGGCGATGAAATCGGCATGGGCGACAACATCTACCTGGGCGACCGTGACGGCGTGCGCACGCCCATGCAATGGTCCATCGACCGCAATGGCGGGTTTTCCCGTGCCGACCCGGCCAGCCTGGTACTGCCGCCGATCATGGACCCGCAATATGGCTACCTGTCGGTCAACGTCGAGACCCAGGCGCAGGACCCGCACTCATTGCTCAACTGGACTCGGCGCATGCTCGCGGTGCGCAAACAGTCCAAGGCGTTTGGCCGTGGCAGCCTGAAAATGCTCTCGCCGACTAACCGGCGCATCCTGGCTTACACCCGTGAATACACCGGCCAAGACGGTCACACCGAGATCATCCTGTGCGTGGCCAACGTGTCGCGCAGCGCCCAGGCGGCGGAGCTGGACCTGTCGGCCTTCGCCGGCATGGTGCCGGTGGAGATGCTCGGCGGTAATGCCTTCCCGCCCATCGGCCAGCTGAATTTCCTGCTGACCCTGGCGCCCTATGGTTTCTATTGGTTCGTGCTGGCCGCGGAAAACCAGATGCCCAGTTGGCATGTGGAACCGGCGCAGAGCATGCCCGACTTCACCACTTTGGTACTGAAAAAACGCATGGAAGAGTTACTGGAAGAACCTTGCCGCACCAGCCTGGAACACACTTCACTGCCCGCCTGGCTGCCCAAGCGTCGCTGGTTTGCCGGCAAAGACACGGCAATCGACACGGTACACATCGCCTACGGCGTGCGTTTTGGCGACCCGCAACATCCGGTGTTGCTCAGTGAGATCGAAGTAACCAGTGCTGGCCAGGTCAACCGTTACCAACTGCCCTTGGGCTTCCTCGGCGAAGACCAGTTCACCAGCGCCTTGCCCCAGCAATTGGCCCTGGCGCGGGTGCGACGTAGCCGGCAGGTAGGGCTGGTAACCGATGCCTTCAGCCTTGAACATTTTATCCTTGAGGTGATCCAGGCCATGCAGGCCGGCACCGTGCTCAATACGCCTGACGGCGATCTGCGGTTTGAGGCAACTGAACACCTGGCCGCACTGCAACTGACCCGTGAATCGTCAGTGCGTTATCTGTCTGCCGAGCAGTCCAACAGCTCGGTGGTGGTGGGTGACAGCCTGGTGCTCAAGCTGATTCGTAAAGTCAGCGCCGGTGTGCACCCAGAGCTGGAAATGAGCGCCTACCTGACGGCCGCCGGCTACCCGAACATTTCGCCGCTGCTAGGCTTTATGAGCCGCCGCGACGGGCAAGGGCAGGACAACCTGCTGATGATTGCCCAGGGTTACCTGAGCAACCAGGGCGATGCCTGGAGCTGGACCCAGAACAACCTGGAGCGGGCGATCCGTGACGAGCTGGCCGACGCGATCTCTGAGCAGGAACAGCACTACAACGCCCTCGGCGAGCTGGCGGATTTTGCCGGTTTGCTCGGTCAGCGCCTGGGTGAAATGCACGTGGTATTGGGCGCACCAACGAGCGATAAAGCCTTCAAGCCCGAAGTCACCGCAGCCAAGGACACCCAAGCCTGGGCCAAGGATGTCGGCGCCCAGATCGAGCGCGCCCTGCAGTTGCTCAAGCTTCATCAAAGCCAGTTGAACCCCGCCGACCAGGCGTTGGTCAGTGAGTTACTGGCGCAGAAAAAAGCCATCGCGGCGCTTGTCCAGGCGTTGGCCAAAGCCACGGCGGGCGGATTGCGCATTCGCGTCCACGGTGACTTGCACCTGGGCCAGGTATTGGTGGTCAAGGGCGATGCCTACTTGATCGACTTCGAGGGCGAACCGGCGCGACCGCTGCATGAGCGGCGCGGCAAGCACAGCCCTTATAAGGATGTGAGCGGTGTGCTGCGTTCCTTCGATTATGCGGCGGCCATGGCGCTGAATGTGCAAGGGGTGGATCACACGCCAGAAGCGAACGCGGCGCGCAAGCGGGTGACCGACCGCTACCTGAATGAAGCCCGGCAGGCATTTACTCAGGCTTATCAGGCCGCTGCGTCTACACTGGCGCATGACTGGCAGGATGCCAACGGCCACGACGCAGCGCTGACCTTGTTCAGCCTGGAAAAGGCCGCGTACGAAGTGGCCTACGAAGCAGAAAACCGCCCGACCTGGCTGCCGGTGCCCCTGCAAGGGCTGCACGGCTTGCTGAGCGGGCTGACACCTATATCTAAACCTGTACGCGGTGGGGAGACGTCATGAGTTTTACACAGAGAGAACCGCTGCAGCCCAAGTTGACTGCATTGCCGGCGTCCAAGGACGTCGATGCGCTGGTGCGCGCCGAGCACCCCGATCCGTTTTCGATCCTGGGGCCCCATGATGACGAGCAGGGCGGCCAGTTTATCCGCGCATTCCTGCCAGAGGCCCTGAGTGTTCAGGTGCTGGCGCGTGACACAGGCGAGCCGTTTGGCAGCCTCGATGCCACCCAGGTGCCAGGCCTGTTTATTGGGCACTTCAGCACTCGCCAGCCCTACCTGCTGAAAATCCAGTGGGCCGGCGGTGAGCAGATCACCGAAGACCCTTACAGCTTCAGCCAATTGCTGCTGGGGGAGATGGACCTGTACCTGTTTGCCGAAGGCAATCATCGTGACCTGGGCAACTGCCTGGGGGCGCAGGTGGTCAGCGTCGATGGCGTGCAAGGCGTGCGCTTTGCCGTCTGGGCGCCGAACGCACGGCGGGTTTCGGTGGTGGGCGACTTCAATATCTGGGACGGGCGCCGTCATCCGATGCGCCTGCGCCATCCCTCGGGCGTGTGGGAAATCTTCATCCCGCGCCTGCAGCCGGGCGCGGCTTATAAGTACGAAATTCTCGGCGCCCACGGCATTTTGCCGCTCAAGGCCGACCCCGTGGCGCTGGCCACCCAACTGCCGCCGGACACCGCCTCGAAAGTTGCCGCACCTTTGCAAGTGGATTGGCAGGACCATGAGTGGATGCAATCGCGGGGCGACAAGCAGAAATCCACCGCGCCGTTGTCGATCTACGAGCTGCATGTGGGGTCCTGGCAGTGCGAGCTGGACGAGGCCGGTGAAGTGGCTCGGCAATATGGCTGGCGCGAATTGGCCGAGCGGCTGATTCCTTACGTTCAACAATTGGGCTTCACCCATATCGAACTGATGCCGATCATGGAGCACCCCTTTGGTGGCTCGTGGGGTTATCAAGCGTTATCCCAGTTTGCCCCCAGCGCGCGCTTTGGCTCGCCGGAAGACTTCGCCTGGTTCGTCAATGCCTGCCATCAGGCCGATATCGGCGTGATCCTTGATTGGGTGCCAGCGCATTTCCCCACCGATACCCACGGCCTGGCGCAATTTGACGGTACCGCGCTGTACGAATACGCCAACCCGCTGGAAGGTTTTCACCAGGACTGGGACACGCTGATCTACAACCTGGGCCGCACCGAGGTCCACGGTTTCATGCTCGCGTCGGCCTTGCACTGGCTCAAGCATTTCCACGTGGACGGCCTGCGTGTGGACGCAGTGGCCTCCATGCTGTATCGCGATTATTCGCGCAAGGCCGGTGAATGGGTGCCCAACCGTCATGGCGGCCGCGAGAACCTGGAAGCCATCGACTTCTTGCGGCACCTGAACGACGTGGTTGCCCTTGAAGCGCCGGGCGCCTTGGTGATTGCCGAGGAGTCCACAGCCTGGCCCGGCGTCAGCCAGCCGACCCAACAGGGTGGCCTGGGCTTCAACTACAAATGGAACATGGGCTGGATGCACGACTCCCTGCATTACATTCAGCAAGACCCGGTGTACCGCGCCCATCATCACAACGAGCTGAGTTTCGGGTTGGTGTATGCCTGGTCCGAGCGCTTCATCCTGCCGATTTCCCATGATGAGGTGGTACACGGCAAGCACTCGCTGATCGACAAGATGCCCGGCGACCGCTGGCAGAAATTTGCCAACCTGCGCGCCTATCTCAGTTTTATGTGGATGCACCCCGGCAAGAAGCTGCTGTTCATGGGCTGCGAATTTGGCCAATGGCGCGAGTGGAACCACGACCAGCAACTGGATTGGTATTTGCTGCAGTACCCCGAGCACCGTGGCGTGCAGAAGCTGGTGGGCGACCTGAACCGCCTGTACCGCGAAGAACCGGCGTTGCATGAACAGGACGATGCGCCCCAGGGCTTCCAATGGCTGATCGGTGATGACGCGATCAACAGCGTCTATGCCTGGCTGCGCTGGAGCAAAGATGGCAAGCCGGTGTTGGTGGTTGCCAACTTCACCCCGGTGCCCCGTGAAGGCTACGCAGTCGGTGTGCCGTTTGGCGGGCGCTGGAGTGAGGTGATCAACAGTGATGCCAATACCTACGCCGGCTCCAATTACGGGAATGGCGGAGCCGTGTTTACCCAAGATGAGCCGCGCCATGGGCAACCGGTGTCGTTGTCTTTGAACCTGCCGCCCCTGGGCGTGCTGATTTTGCGACCTCAAGAGCCTGAAACGCTCTAGCGCGGCGTATGCCGCTGTTCGGCTTGCTGGCAAGGTGCCACAATGGCGCCTTTGCCGTCGCCGGTCAAACAGGCCAACCCCATGAATAACCTTGGGCAAGATCAGGGTCACCTCATCGAAGAGCAGGTGCGAACCGACCGTTTGCACCAGCTGTTTCGTCAATCATTCTCGGCGATCTTCGGCAGCTACCTGGGCGCCGTCATGCTCTGCTGGCTGTGCTGGGATCGGTTCGATCATCAGGTCATCCTGGTGTGGTTGGTACTGTTGGCGGGCTCGTCATTGGTGCGCCTGCATCTGTTCGTGCAATGGTTTCGCTGCCCTGACGCGGCGCGCACGCCCGCCCGTTGGGAACGCCGCTACTGGGTCACGCTGATGCTGTCGGCGGGTATCTGGGGCGGCGGGGCGCTGGCGGTGATGCCGGTCGATGACCGCTTATCCCAGGTGCTGGTGATGCTGTTTACCGTGGGCATGTCGGTCAGCGCGGTGTCCTGTTATTCAGCCTATCGCTACATGACGCTGGGCTCGATGGCGCTGGTGTTGCTTCCCTGTACGGTATGGATGCTGTTTCAGCCTTCGCCGATGCAGGTCGGCGTGGCGTTGGCGGTGCTGGTGTTTGCTTCGTTTGTGGCCGGTGCCACGCGCAAACTCTCCGATGCCCTGGAAAAAGCCTTTCGCCTGACGAGGCAAATGGAACGCGCTCATCATATTTCCACCCGCGCCGCTCAGACCGATGAACTGACCGGGCTGATGAACCGTCGGGCGTTCTACGAACAGGCTCAGTTGCTGTATGCCCAGTGCCTTCGCGAGCAGCAGCCGTTGTGTGCATTGATGATGGACATGGACCACTTCAAAGCCATCAATGACACCTACGGCCACCAAGCCGGTGACCAGGTGTTGCGCCAGATTGGCGCGGTGATCAGCGCATCCTTTCGCCAGACCGATATCTACGGTCGCCTGGGAGGCGAGGAGTTTGCGGTGTTGCTGCCCAATACCTCATTGGAGACCGCACGCAGCATTGCCGAGCAGTTGCTCCAGACGATTTATCACTTGCCCGCCGACCCGGTACAAGGGGTGAGCGCAAGCTTGGGCGTGGCATCGACCCACGCTCAGCCTCTGGATTTGAACGGCTTGATGAACAGCGCCGACAAGGCCCTGTACCAGGCCAAGGCATCGGGCCGCAATCAGGTGGCGGTTGTCGACTGATCCTTGCTCATCGCCTTTGCCAGCACTCGCGCAACCTGGTCGGCGGAGTAGGGCTTGGCGAGGAACTCAAAGCCTTCATAGCCGCTGTCCGCCAGTTCCTCGCTGTAGCCGGAGACGAGTACCACGGGCAGGTCCGGGCGGCGCTGGCGCAGTAGCTTGGCCATGGCCACGCCGGTCATGCCGGGCATCACCACGTCGGAGAAAATCGCATCGAACCCCTGGACGTCTGTGCCGGCGAGGTTCAGCGCCTGTTCGGCATTGGTCGCCCACGTGGTCTGGTAACCCAGGTCCTTGAGGATCTGGCTGGCGAAGCGTCCTACCTCAAGGTTGTCCTCGACGATCAGCACGTGCTGATGAGCAGCCTCTTGCGGCGCTGGCAAGTCTGTATGCGGGTCTTGATCCGGCGCCGCTTCGCCTTCGACCTGCGGCAGGTACAAGGTAAACACCGTACCCTGGCCAAGGGTGCTGGCCACATCGATATTGCCGCCTGACTGCTTGGCAAAGCCGAATACCTGCGACAGGCCAAGGCCCGTGCCTTTGCCCACGGCCTTGGTGGTGAAGAACGGCTCGAAGATGCGTTCGAAGGTATCGCTGGGAATCCCGGTGCCGGTATCGGCCAGAGAAATGGCGATGTAGGGCATGCACGACTCGGCATCCCCGCGAATACGTGGCAGCGTTTGCTCGCTGGCGACTTTGAGGGTCAGGGTACCCTGGCCGTCCATCGCATCGCGGGCGTTGAGGGCGATGTTGATCAGCGCGGTTTCGAACTGGCTTGGGTCGATGCGTGCATAGCAGGGCCGATCGGGCAATTGCACCTGCACATGAATGCGTGCGCCGGTGACGCTTTCGAGCATCTCGCCGATGTTCTGCACGCGCTGGCCGACATCGAACACCTGCGGGTTCAATGGTTGGCGACGGGCAAAAGCGAGCAGTTGGCTGGTGAGCTTGCTGGCCCGCTCCACCGTGTCGGACACCGCGCACATATAACGTTGCCGACGCTCTTCGGACAGGCCCGGTTGGCGCAGGAAATCCACGGATGAGCGGATAATGGTCAGCAGGTTGTTGAAGTCATGGGCGACGCCACCGGTCAGTTGGCCGATGGCCTCAAGTTTTTGTGACTGGCGCAGTGCAGCTTCGGCTTCGGCCAGCGCACGGGTACGCTCATTCACGCGCTGCTCCAGGCTGGCATTGAGTTCCGCATAGGCGGCCAGGCCCTTACGCACGGCGGCGTCGGCACGCACGCGCTCGATATGCGCCCATGAACGTTCGGTGACTTCGCCCAACAGTGCGATGTCGTAGGACGACCAAAAACGCGGCACTTTGTCGTGTACGGCCATCAGTGCGGTGAGCCGCCCGTCTTTGATCAAGGGCATGCAAATGGTGGCCGTCACACCGAGTGCCTGGAAGCTCGCGGCGTCATGGGGCGGCAACTCGATCAGATTATTGCGTATTACCAGTGGCTCGCCGGCACGCAGGCAGTTGACCGCGCACTCGCCAAACGCCGCCAGGCTGTAATGGCCGATGATGCTCGGCGAGCCTTGCGCCGACCAGTCGCCGCGAATGGTGAAGCCATCTTGGTCTTCGTCCATGTCGGCGTAGGCGCAGATGGACACCTGCAGGTGCTGGGCCAACAAGCGGGTGGTCGACGTCATGATGGTTTCGGCGTCGGTGGCGTTGGTGACGCAGTTGCTAATGGCGTCCAGCACTTCAAGACGACGGGCCAAGAACACCGTGGCAGTGGTTTCGGTGACCGTGTCGAGCAGACCGACCACCACGCCTTGGGCGTTGCGAATCGGGCTGTAGCAAAAGGTGAAATAGGCTTGTTCCGGCGCTTCGTTGCGTTGGATCAGCAGCGGGAAGTTTTCGATATAGGTGGCGTGCCCGTCGAACGCGGCGTCGGCGATAGGGCTGATATCGTCCCACACCTCGTGCCAGATCTCGTTGAACGGGCGGCCCAGAGCGTCGGGTTTGCTACCCAGGATCGGCGTGAACGCGTCGTTGTAGAGGGTAATCAACTGAGGCCCCCAGACGATGGCCTGGGGAAAACTCGACGCGAAGGACAGCGCAACGGTTGTCTTCAACACGTCGGGCCAGTGTTCAAGTGGCCCCAGGGGCGTATTGGCCCAATCATGCTGACGAACCCGCTCTGCCATTTCGCTGCTGTCTTGCAGCCAATTCATCATTGGGTTCACACCTTGCTTGCCACGTATTGTTTAGCTTTGAAGAGCCCGACCGACTAGCAACAGACCGGAATGACCGCATTCAGTTCAGCGCGATTATCTCCCTGATAGCACTTTGATTTCACTGTCTATTTGCACGCCGTCATTGTTGGCCGGGTTGGGCCGGCGCCCAACCTTCATTGCGTACCGAATAACCCCGTCCAATAGATGCCCGCGTCACTCTTGGGGTCCATCGCGTAGGCGGCACCCAAGTCGCGAAATTGCGGGTTCATCAGGGTGGCGCAGTGGCCGGGGCTGGCGAGCCAACCGTCGACGACCTTGCGCGGCGTATCGAGGCCGGCGGCGATGGTTTCGCCGATGTTCTTCGCGATATACCCGGCCAGTTCGGCGCGGTCACCGGGCGTACGACCGTCGTGGTCCAGGTGGTCGAAGAAGTTGCCATTGGCCATGTTGCGCGTGTGGCTGTTGGCCGCGCTGGCCAGCGTGTCGTTCCACGACAGCGGTGTGGTCGCGGTGAACGCCTGGGTGCCGCACTGGCGTGGCTCGGCACGCGCGGTGTTGATCAAGTCGAGCAGTTTTCTGCCTTCGGTTTGCCAGTCGCCCAGGCCACTGGTCAGCAGCGGGCGGGCCAGCACGATGCGCCAGTCCTGGCCGCTGTTGCTGACGCCGATGTCGACAAATTGCGGATCGAGCACTACGCGGCAGAAGCTTTCGCGTACCGCTTTCATTGCGGCCTCGGCATCCTTGGGCCCGGACAGGCTGATGGCCTGCACGTTCACCATCGGGTACGCAGCCCGCGCCAGCGACTGCTGCAAATCGCCGACATTGGAGGCCGGCAACACCAGCCGTGTATCGCTGGCCAGCGGCGGCAGCTCCTGGGAACCCTGGTCACCGCAGCGTTGTACCTGGCTGCGGTATTGGTTGATCTGTTGGACTAACTGACTTTCTTCATTCGCCATCGCGCTGGCGCAGAACACCGTAGTGGCGGCCAGCGTCGTAAGACCCATCATCAATGACAGAACGCGCATGGACGTTACCCTTGAGCTTGAAAGTGCCCATGATGCGCGATCCAGGTGCATCCATGCACCCGTTGGTCCGAACTTTTTTTGCTCAGTTCTTGAATGTCGAGTGTTTCGCGCCCTGATCGCAGAGGGCAAACACCACCACCAACAACGCAGAAATCGCGAGGATCACCACCACGCCATCGGTGGAGTGGGTGGCCGAGGCCGCTACCATCGACAGCGCACCCAGCGGTGCCAGGCCACCGGCAATGGCAGTGCCGATTTCCCGCCCGGTGCCAAAGCCCGATGAGCGCGTTTGCGTCGGGAACTGCCGGCTCAGGAACGAACCCTGGGGGGCGAACATCATCGGCGCGAGGATTCCGGTGCCCACCCCGATGGCGAGGTAAATCATCAGGCTTTCACCACTGTTGAGCAGGGCCAGGAACGGGTAGGCGAACAACAGCGAGCACAGCCCGCCGAGCATCAACACGGTCTTGCTGCTCCACTTGTCACACAGCCAGCCGAAGCAGGGCACGGCGACGATGGCCACCAGGCTGGCGATGGTCACCGACAGCGAGGTGACATGCACGTCCACGCCTTTGAATTGGGTCAGGTACGCCAGGGAGAAGGTCTTGAAGATGTAGCTCAGGGCGTTGTAGCCAATCGCGACAAAAAACACCACGGCGAGGCCCTTGAGGTCGTTCTTGAACAAGGCTTTGAGGGGCGATGGCTTGGCCTTGGCTTTTTCCTTGCTCAGCTCCTCGAACTGCGGGGTTTCCGGAATGCTGTTGCGCACCCACAGGCCGACGCCCACCAGCACGATGCTGCAGATAAACGGAATACGCCAGCCGCCGGCCAGCAGGAACTCGTTGCCGTTGATGGTCAGCAGGTAAATGGTCAGCGAGGACAGCAACAAGCCCAGGTTCAGGCCCAGTGCCGGCCAGGCGCCCTGGCTGCCACGCTTGCCCTGGGAGGCGTGTTCGTAGGAGGTGACCGCCGCGCCCGACAGCTCGGCACCCGCGCCCAGGCCCTGGATGATGCGGATAAACACCAGCAGGATCGGGGCCCAGATGCCGATGGAGGCGTAGCTGGGGATCAAGCCGATCAAGGTGGTGCACACGCCCATCAGGCAGAAGGTCAGCACCAGCACTTGCTTGCGCCCGAACTTGTCGCCCAGGTAGCCAAACAGGATGCCGCCGAAGGGGCGGGCGATAAAGCCGATGGCAAAGGTCGAAAAGGCCATTAGCGTGGCAGTCTTCGGGTCGCTGTTATCGAAGAAGATCTTCGAAAACACAATCGCCGCCATGGTGGCGTACAGGTAAAAGTCGTACCACTCCAGCATCGAGCCGAAGATGGTGGCGGCGGCTACTTTGCGTAGGCGCTTGCGGGTTTGTTCGGGCGTTTCGGTACCGGGGATGGAGGCGGATGCCGACATGCTGGACTTCCTTCTGGGTCTTTGTAGTTATTGTTGGGTGAACGGGCGGTGCGGTCTTACTGGGGGTGGAACAGGCGGTCGGCGATCATCGCGCCGATGGGCATGGCTGAGGTGGCGGCCGGCGAGGGCGCATTGCACACATGCAGCATTCGTGAGGTTTGGGCGAACAGAAAGTCGTGCACCAGGCTGCCGTCACGCATCACCGCCTGGGCACGGATACCGGCCTCGTAGGGCAGCAGGTCATCGAGGGTCAGGGACGGGCAGTACTTGCGGCACTGCTCCAGGTAGCCGGACTTGAATAACGAGTTCTTCATTTCGGTGGTGCCGGAACCGAGGTTTTGCCACAGGGTTTTCCAGAATCCCGGGAAGCTGGCGTACTGCGCCACGTCGCGCCAGTTCACCGAAAACTTACGGTAGTTCTCGCGGCCCAGGCCCAGCACAGCATTGGGGCCGACGGTGACGCTGCCGTCGATCATGCGGGTCAGGTGCACGCCGAGGAAGGGCAGCTGCGGGTCGGGGATCGGATAAATCAGGTGGTTGACGATGTTGCTCTTGGCGGAGGGCAGGCGGAAGTATTCGCCACGAAACGGGATGATCTGATGGTCGATGCGGATGCCGGCCAGGCGCGCCAGGCGGTCTGACTGCAAGCCGGCGCACACCACCAGGTGGCGGGCCTGCCAGGTCTCGCCCTCGGTGTTGACGGTGACCGTATCGGTGTCTTCGTGGATGGCGGTGACGGTGCGTTCCAGGCAGATCTGCCCACCGTGGCGACGAATCACCTGGGCCATGGTCTCGCACACCTGGCGGTAATCGACAATCCCGGTGGCATCGAGAAACAAGCCGCCGAGGCCGACGATGTTCGGTTCACGCTGGCGCAGCTGTTCGGCATTCAAGCGCTCGACCTGCATGCCATTGAGCTGGGCGCGGGCGTACAGCGCTTCCATGCGTTGCATTTCCAGGGGGCTTGAAGCCACCAGCAGCTTGCCGCACACCTCGAATTTGATCCCGTGTTCACGGCAGAACTGCTTGGTGGCTTCGGCGCCGCGCTTGCACAAATCGGCTTTGAGGCTACCGGGCGCGTAGTAGATGCCGGCATGGATCACGCCGCTGTTGTGGCCGGTCTGGTGCTTGGCCAGCACCGACTCTTTTTCGAGAATCACCAGCGACGCGCCGGGTTGGCGCTTGAGCAGCTCCATGGCGGTGGCCAGGCCGACGATGCCGCCGCCGATAATGCAAAAGTCATGAATCATTGCAGGGGTACCTAGGCTGTACATTTCAGTCTGCTTATCAGGTTGTCAGACTAATGTTTTTGTTAAAAAAATGGCGTGTCCAAGGACACGCTTCACACAGGTTGCATCAGTTCGTGGTCGGCAATTCCAGTTGCAGGCGCTGCGCTGCGGCACGCAGGTGCGCCTCGGCACTGGCAGCAGCGCGTTGGGCGTCGCCGTCGGCGATGGCCTGGTAGAGCTGTTGATGTTCTTCGGTTGCATCGGCCGAGCCGGTGGCAAAGCGCGACGCCGAGTTCTCCCACGCGGTTTTACGCGCACTGGCCAACTGGCTCCTGAGGAAGTCATGGAAGGCCACGAAGTAGTCATTCTTGCTGGCGTCGGCAATGGCGCGGTGGAATTCCACATCGGCCAGGGCTGCGGCTTCAAAGTCGTCGCGGTTGTCCTGCATGGCCTGCAACGCGCTTTTCATGCGCTGCAGGTCGGCGCTGTCGCGGCGCTGGGCGGCAATCGAAGCGGCCTGGGTTTCGATCCACAGGCGCACTTCGAACATCTGCGCCAGGTCAGGTCGTCGCCCGTTGGGCTGCGGAAACCGAAACACCGTGCCCGCAGGGGTCTGCGAAATAAACGAACCCAGACCACGGCGAGCGGTGAGCACACCGTCGGCCTTGAGCTGGGCAATGGCTTCACGCACCACGGAGCGGCTGACGTTGAGCTGTTCGGCCAATTGCTGTTCGGTCGGCAGGCGCGACTCCGGGGCCAGTTGGCCGGATTCGATTTCTGCGCGAATGGCGCTGACAACCCGCACGACAAGCGAATCGGGGCGCTGGAGCTCAAGCATGGGAAAACCTTGGTGATCAGGTTGTCAGACAATAGTCGTTACGATTTTAGCTTGTCAATATTTGTCTGCTTCGCGCTGCTCGGCCTTTGCGCACGTTTCCAGGCGATCAGTGCGGCTATCAGCAGCAAACCTGCTGCCATGGCGAAGGTGGCGTGCAAACCGGCAGCCACCGCCTGGGGCGCGGCGTGGCTGACATCCGGGGTGGCGCGGGCGAACACCGCGCCGAGGGCCGATGCGCCGAAAATCAGGCCCAGGTTGCGCGACAGATTCAGCAGGCCGGACACCGTGCCTCGGCGTGTCGCCTGTACATCGCTCATCACCGCCGTGTTGTTGGCCGCCTGGAACAGGCTGTAGCCGGCCGTCAACACAATCAGCGCCGCGAGATAAACGCCTAGCCCGGACGCCTGCGACAGCAACAAGGCCCCGCACAGCATCACGCCCAATCCCATGAGCGTCAGGCGCTGGCTGCCGAGGCGATCAGTCAGGTAACCCGCCGGTACACCGGTAACCGCCGCGACTGCGGGCCCCACGGCCATGGCCAAGCCCATCCAGGCGGGATCGAGGCCCAGGCCACGGGACAGGTAGAACGGGCCTACCACAAACGTGGCCATGATCACTGCCGACACCAGGGCACTCATGGCCAAGCCGGCGCGCAACGGCGCATCGCGCAGGGGCGCCCAGAATGTATCGCCTGGCCAAGCGTCGCGGCGGTCAGCATCCACCGGCAAATAACGGTAGGCGAGGGCGGCAGCCACGCCCGCCAAGGGCAGGCCGATCAGAAACAGCGCGCGCCAACTCCACAGGCTGAGCAATACCCCGCCGACACTCGGCCCCATGGCCGTGCCGAGTGCCGACAGGGTGCCGAGCAAGCCCATGACTCGGCCGGTATTTGCTTTCGTGACGGTGTCACCCACCATGCCCAGGGTCATCGCCATCATGATCGCCGCGCCCAGGCCCTGGAATGCCCGTGCGCCGATCAGCCAGGACAGGGTTGGCGCGGCGGCACACCCGGCGCAGGCCAGGGCAAACACCAGCAACCCGGCCAGCAGCAAGCGCCGGCGCCCCAGACGGTCGCCCAGGCGCCCCGCGCTGACAATCACGGCGGTGATGGCCAGCAGGTAGGCCAGCACCACCCACTGCACGGCATGAAACGATGCCCCGAAGGCGTGCGCCAGGCTGGGCAGGCCGACATTGGCAATGCTGGTGCCCAGGGCGGCCAGCAACATGGACAGCGACAAGGCGACCAGGCCGCCGCGTGTGGAAGTTTGCATGCGCGTTTCCTTGAGTGAATGCACCTGTCACAAATCTACGGCGTCGCCTAACATGGCGGAAGACGCATGGGTTGCAGGTTATAGCTGCGTCCAACGCCTGATAAGGAGCCCACATGCCCGACCTCAATTTACTCATCACCCTGGACGTGCTGCTTGCCGAAGGCAGCGTCGCTCGCGCCGCCCAGCGCTTGCGCCTGAGCCCTTCGGCCATGAGCCGGGCCTTGGCGCGTTTGCGCGCGGCCACGGGCGATCCGTTGCTGGTGCGTGCGGGGCGCGGCCTGGTGCCGACGCCCCGGGCGTTGCAACTGCGCGAGCAGGTCAGCCAATTGGTGCAGGACGCCCACGCCGTATTGCGCCCCGCGCACACCCTGGATTTGGGTGAAGTGGTACGCACCTTCACCTTGCGCACCAGTGAGGAGTTCGTCGAACGCTTCGGCCCTGCATTGCTCGCGCGTATCGCCCAGGACGCCCCAGGGGTGCGCTTGCGTTTCGTGCACAAGAGCGACAAGCACAGTGCGTTGCTGCGCGACGGTGGTGTCGACCTGGAAACCGGTGTGGTCGATGTCGGCGCCAGCCCCGAGGTGCTGACCCAGGCGCTGTTTCGTGACCGCCTGGTGGGCGTGGTGCGCGCGGGCCATCCTCTGAGTCGCGGCCCTTTGAGCGCAGCGCGTTTCGCCCAGGGACAACACGTCTATGTGTCGCGGCGCGGGCAGGACCGTGGCCAGATCGACGATGCCCTTGAGGTGCAAGGTCTGGTTCGGCAGGTCAGCATCGTGGTCGCCGGTTTCAACACGGCCATCGCCCTGGCGCGGGGCACCGACCTGATCGCCAGCGTGCCCGAGCGCTATATCACCGTGCCGCCTCGAGGCTTGCACTGCTTTGAGCTGCCGGTGACGTTGCCGCCGTTTACCGTGGCGATGCTGTGGCACCCGCGACAGGACGCCGACCTGGCCCATCGCTGGCTGCGCACCTGTTTGCGCGAGGTGTGCGGGCCATGAGCGGCCCGCAACAGGTACAATCGCCGCTGCCTTGACGCGAAACCCCAGGAATTTGCATGTTCAGCCTTACCCGCTACACCACACCGTGCCCCGAACCGATCAACAGCCAGATCCTGCAGATGGTGGTAGACAACCTCACCGACATCAGCAGCGTGGCGCTGGCACCGAGCAACCTGCTCTACAACATCTACCAGTACGCCATCGGGTTTGAGGTACACCTGTACCTTGAGGCGTTGAATGGCGAAAAGGGCGTTGCGGTGGAGTTGGTCGTGGCGATGGAAGACGACGCAGTGGTGGGCTTTTGCCTGTATCTGCCGGTGAAGGATGATCCGCACGCCTGTGGCATCGCGTTTATGGCGGTGCAGGCCGGCTTTCGTCGCCAGGGTGTGGCGCGCAGCATGCTGGACGAGGTGTTGGCGCGTTATCCCCACGCCGAACTGGCCTGTGCGGTAGAGAAGGTTGCGGTGTTCGAAGCCTTGGGGTTCCAGGTGCGCGGTGCGCGTGGCACCCAGGTTGTGATGAACACCCGCAACTACGGCACCGATGGGCTGATGGGGGTTTTGGATGTGGCCTCGATCTACAGTTCGCTGGAAGTGCGGCAGATCCACACCTACCTGCTGCAAAAACACGGCAAGCGCGCCATGGTCGACGCAGAGAAACAGCGCGATCGGCACCTGGACCAGTTGACGCGCAAGGCGCAACTGTTCGTCCAGGGCCGTCTGCCTACGGCCTGACGCGCCTGACCATCCCGAGGATAGTCTCCAGCAGCTCCTGCTGAGCTTCCTCGCGGCTGATCTCGCCATTGGCCGCCGCGTGGGACAGCGCTTCCGCCGCGCCGAGCATGGCGCGCAGGCCGGCCTGGGAAATGCTGCCGCCGTGGGTGAAGGGCGACAGCGCGTCCCGGCACTTATCGAGGAAGATCGCCTCGTATTCACGCTTGGACGCTTCCAACTCCGGCGAACCGCTCAAGGCGGCAACCACGCCGGGAATTTCCCGACCTTGCAACAGCACACAGTCGACATACGACGAGGCGATGACCCACGCGCGGTCCTCAAGGGTCGCGTTGCTGGTGGCGATGGCATTGGCAAATACCTGGTCCTGGCGCGCGTCGAAGTCTGCATACAGCGCGGCCAGCAACCCCGCACGCGTCGCGAAGTGGTCGTACACCACCGGCTTGGTGACGCCCGCCAACTCGGCCAGGCGGCCCAGGGTCAGGGCGTCGGTGCCTTCGTCACGCACCAATTGCCAGGCCACGTCGAGTAACTGACGCAGGCGATCTTCACGGGACAAACGACGACGTGGGGCAGGGGATTCACTGCTTGACATGCTTATATACCAAAAGTAACTTATTCGACGTAACTTACTAAAAGTAGATTAAGCCGAAGCGGAGTCAAAGTCATGCACGCATTGATCGTTGTTGCTCATCACGACCCGCAATCCCTCACTCATAGTGTGGCCGCCGAGGTGGGGGCGGGCTTGAGCGCCTCTGGCCACACCTTCGAAATAGCCGACCTTGCCGCCGAAGGTTTCGACCCGCGCTATACCGCCGCCGATCATCAGGTTCACCGTACCCGCGCCACGCCGCCAGCCGACGTGCTGGCCGAACAGGCTCGCATCGACCGCGCCGATGCGCTGGTGCTGGCGTTTCCCATCTACTGGTGGTCGATGCCCGCATTGCTCAAGGGCTGGGTAGACCGCGTATTCGTCAATGGCTGGGCGATTGATTACAGCCCCGATACACCGGTGCAGAAGAAACTGCGGCATTTGCAGGTGCATCTGCTGGCCCTGGGGGCGGCTGACGAAAGTGCCTTTGACCGACACGGTTATGCCAAGGCCATGAACACCCAGATCGACTACGGCATCTTTGATTATTGCGGGGCGCAGGTACTCACCTCCGAGCTGTTGCTGGACTCGGAAAGTGGCACCGCCCAGGTGCATTTGCACAAGGCCCGAGCTGTGGGGCAGGGGTTGTTCCAGCGAGAGGCAGTGGCGAGATAATTCAGACGTCGCGAAACAGGTCGTGGGCGTCCAGCAAGCGGTAGGCAATCTCTGGGTTTTTCTCCAGGCCACGGCGAATGGAAGCGGGGATCGACTGGCGGGTCTTGCGACACATGCCCGGCAGTTCGTCGATGACGATCTGGATCCCGCGCATGCTTTTTACCTCCGTATGCCCGGGCGCGATGTGTACGCGGATGCCCAGTTGGTCGTACATCCGCTGTTGCAGGTGTTCGAGGTCTTGCAGGCTCTTGAGGTTTTCCAGGCGCGCCAGCAGGATTTTTTCCTGCTGGCGCGTCAGTTGGAGAATGCGCAGGTCAGCGCCGGGCGCTTGCAGCAGTTGTTCACGGTTGCAGACACAGGCGCCGGGTGGGCAGGGTTGGCGAAGGGTCATTGACGCTCCCGGCAGAGTTGTAGGAGCGAGCTTGCTCGCGAAAAACGTCAACGATAACGCGTGTTTCCTGAAGAAACGCGGAACCTGTGCGTTTTTCGCGAGCAAGCTCGCTCCTACAGGTTTGTGTGTCAGTCGTTTAGGTGAACGCCCAGGCTGGCCAGGGCTTTCCAGTAGTCAGGGTAGGTCTTGGCCACGCAGTCCGGGTCTTGAATGCGAATGCCCGAGACTTTAAGCCCGGCGAGGGCAAAGCACATGGCGATGCGATGGTCGGCGTGGGTGTCGATCAGTGCGGTGCAGGCGGTGCCAGCCAAAGCGGGGTCGCTCGCTACCAGCAGATCATCGCCCTCGATGGTCGCCAGGCCCGGGCGAATTTCGTTGAGGCCATCGTACAGGGCCTGCACGCGGTCACATTCCTTGACGCGCAGGTTCGCCAGTTCGGTAAAACGCACCGGCGTGTTGTTGAACGCGGCGAGCACCGCCAGGGTCGGGATCGCATCCTGCATTTGCGAGCCTACCACCGTGGCCTGCATGTTCGGGAACTGCGCGATCACAGCCTGGGCCTTGGCGTCGGGCTGGGTGAAGTCCTGCGCGGCTACACCGATGTCGATACGCCCACCGGTCAGTACTTCTGCGGCCCACAAATAAGTGGCGGCGGAAGCGTCGGGTTCGATCAGGTAATCATGGGCGGTATAGCCGGTGGGGGCCACGCGCCAGGTGGTGTCGTCCACGGCGTCGACCTGCGCCCCGAACGCACGCATGCAATCGAGGGTCAGGTCCACGTAGCCACGGGCGCCGATGTCCTTGCCGGTCAGCGCCACTTCAATCGGCGCTTCGCCGCACGCGGCCAGCATCAGCAGGGCCGATACGTACTGGCTGGACAAGCCACCGTCAATCTCAAAGCGCTTGGCCTTGACCTTGCCCACGCCGTGCACGGTCACCGGTGGGCAGCCGGTGGGGCTGTCGACCTGGATGCCGTTCTGGGCCAGGGTAGCCAGCAGCGGGCCGATCGGGCGTTTTTGCATGTACTCGTCGCCGTCCAGTACCACGGTGCCTTGCACGGTGGCCACGGCAGCCGTGAGAAAGCGCATGGCGGTGCCGGCGTTGCCGAGGAACAACGGCTGGGCGGGCAATTGCAGCGAGCCTTGGCTGGTGACGACAAAGGTGGTGTCGTCCGGCTCGTCGATGGTGACGCCCATCTGCCGCAGGGCTACCGACATATGGCGCGTGTCATCGCTTTTGAGCGCACCGCTCAACCGGCTGGTGCCCTTGGCCAGTGCCGCCAGCAACAGCGCACGGTTGGTAATGGATTTGGAGCCGGGGGGCGCGACCTTGCCAGTGAGGGGGAAGTTGGGCGGTGTAACGGTCACGGTTTTCTGCGAACTCAAGGTACAAGGCTCCTGGTCAAGGCGAGGTGGCGTGGAGTGGCCGACGTGCGGACCCGAATCATCAGGCAAACACGCCATGCTTGTCGAGTGAGCGGGTGATTTGCGTGCCCAAATGTGTGAGGGACTTGCCCTAACTGTAGGAGCGAGCTTGCTCGCGAAAAACGTCAACGATAAAGCGTGCTTCCTGAATGAACGCGGCGCCGGTAAGTTTTTCGCGAGCAAGCTCGCTCCTACGGCCTTAACGCTGGCTCAGCCAGTAGTCATGCAGCGCACGCGCAGCCGGTTCGATCTCGCTGACCCGCTGTTGATGGGCGTTTACATCCAGGTCTGCCGGCAGTTCGAAATTGTCCTGCTCGGCGCACCAGGAAATCCGCTCCAGTTGCCCGGCTTGTACAGCGGGCAATGGCGGCCAGTCGGCGATCGCCACACCGCGCACATAGCCAAAGCACCATTCCTCGGCCAGGGTCACCACCTGGCCCTGATGCTCGGTGTCATCGAAACGGGCCTTGAATGCCTGGGCGTCGGTGGCCAACTGCGCGGCGAGGGTATTCATATGACGCACGCACAGATCAAGGAAAGCCTGGGCTTCGTCCATGTTGTCCCATTTCGGGTTCTGCCCGCCCCAGATAGCCGGGAACCACTCGGCCACGTCCACTCGGGCGGGGCTTGAGACCAGCGCGGTGAAGTAACCGTCGAGTTCGGCCATGTTCAGCACTGAATGGTCGTCGCCGTACTGCAGCAGGGTGGCCTCGATGGCGTCGAAATCGGCAGGGGCGAGGGGATGAAGTTGCATGGAATTTCCTTTAAACGTCGAACGCCGCGCACGGTGCGGCTTAAAGCGCGAAGGATGGCGTGTGTACGGGGTTTTATCCAGCGTCTTTTCCTGCGCCGGTGCCAGTCCCGCTTTTGGCCGATGCGCCGTGGCGCACCCTTGATATAGTCTGGCCTTTCTCAATCGCCAGTCAGGGATCACTGCCATGTCCGAATACCAAGCCTTCGTTGTCGAACTCAGCGGCAACGTTGCCCATGTGCAGATCAATCGCCCGGAAAAGATCAACGCCATGAACGCGGCGTTCTGGACCGAAATCATCGACATCTTCCAATGGATCGACGAAACCGACGCCGTGCGTGCCGTGGTACTCAGCGGGGCGGGCAAGCACTTTTCCTCGGGCATCGACCTGATGATGCTGGCCTCGATCGCCAATGATTTTGGCAAGGACGTGGGGCGCAATGCGCGTCTGCTACGCCGCAAGATTCTCGAGCTGCAAGCCTCGTTCAACGCTGTGGACACTTGCCGCAAGCCCGTGCTGGCGGCGATCCAGGGCTATTGCATCGGCGGCGCCATCGACCTGATCAGTGCCTGCGACATGCGCTATGCCGCCGAGGACGCGCAATTCTCAATCAAGGAGATCGACATCGGCATGGCCGCCGACGTCGGCACCTTGCAACGCCTGCCCCGCATTATCGGCGACGGCATGCTGCGTGAACTGGCCTACACCGGCCGTCAGTTCGGCGCTGAAGAAGCCCGTAGCATCGGCCTGGTCAACCGCGTGTTTGCTGATCAGCAAAGCCTGCTGGCGGGTGTCATGGACCTCGCCCAGCAAATCGCCGCGAAGTCGCCGATTGCCGTGACCGGCACCAAGGCCATGATCAGCTACATGCGTGACCACACAGTCAATGACGGCCTGGAATACGTTGCCACCTGGAACTCGGCTATGTTGCAATCCAACGACCTGCGCGTGGCCATCGCGGCCCACATGAGTAAGCAGAAACCCGAATTCGTGGATTGACCGACATGACCCCAGGCTGGATTACTACAACGCTGCTGGACAACGACGCCCCTGGCGGCTGGGCCGTCGCCCGCAGCCGCGAAGGCTTTTTACACGACACCAATGGCCCGCTGTTCCCGCGCGAATGGCTCAAACGCCAGGACCTGTCGGTGTTTGCCGAACACGGCATCGGCCACCTCGACGGCGAGCCGGTGTACCTGCTGGAACTCGACTCGGTGGCGGATGTGCCAGGGTGCAGTTGGCAGGGCTTGCGCGGCTTTATGCTGCAAGGCGATCACACCCTGTACAAAGTGCTGGGCTACGCCGCGCAGATCGGCACCTGGGCGCGGGAGCACCGCTTTTGTGGCAGTTGTGGCCAGGCGATGGTGCAGGTGCCGAGGGAGCGGGCGATGTATTGCCAGGCCTGCGACCTGCGCAGCTACCCGCGTATCTCGCCAAGCATGATCGTGCTGGTGACCCGTGGCGATGAGATCCTGCTGGCGCGTTCGCCGCGTTTCGTCACGGGGGTCTATAGCACCCTGGCCGGTTTTGCCGAACCGGGTGAATCCGCCGAAGACTGCCTGATCCGGGAAGTGCGTGAAGAGGTGCAGGTGGAGGTCAAGAACATCCAGTACATGGGCAGCCAATGCTGGCCGTTCCCTCACTCGATGATGCTGGGCTTTCATGCCGAATACGCCGGTGGCGATATCGTGCCCCAGGCCGACGAGATCGAAGATGCGCAGTGGTTCAATATCCACGAGCTGCCGCCGTTGCCGGCGTCACGCTCGATTGCGCGTTACCTCATCGACCTCTACGTGGCCCGCCGCTTAGGCCACGCTGAACCAGTGCTGCCAGGCTAGGCGTACGGTCAGGCCCAGCACCACGGTGATAAACACCGGGCGAATGAATTTGGCGCCGCCGCTGATCGCGCTGCGTGCGCCAAAGAACGCGCCACACATCACCGACACCCCCATCGCCAGGCCGACAATCCAGTCCACCGACCCATTGATGATGAACACCGTCAGCGCCGCCGCGTTGCTGACGAAGTTCATGCTGCGCGCCACGCCGCTGGCCTTCACCAGGTCGATAGGGTGCAGCAGCATCGTGCTGACCGTCCAGAACGCCCCCGTGCCGGGCCCGGCCACGCCGTCGTAGAAGCCCAGGCCAAAGCCCTGGGTGGCTTGCCATTTCTTCTTGATCGGTGCCTCGGCATCCAGCGGCGCCTTGGGCGTGCCACCGAACAGCAGGTACACACCGCAGGCGAAGACGATCACCGGGAGCATCTTGTTCAGGGTTTCGGCGGGCAAGTAATGGGCGACGACCGCGCCGGTCAGCGCACCGATCAGTGTACCGACGATGGCGTGCACCCATTGGCGTGGGTGGAACAGCTTGCGGCGGTAGAAGGTAAAGCTGGCGGTGGCCGAACCGAAGGTGGAGCTGAGTTTGTTGGTGCCCAGTACCAGATGCGGCGGCATGCCAGCGGTGAGCAGGGCGGGCGTGGTCAACAAACCGCCACCGCCGGCGATGGCGTCGATAAAACCGGCGATAAAAGCGACAACGGCCAGGATGGCCAGGGTAGTGAGGTCAACGCTGAGTTCGAAAGGCATGGGCAGGGCTTATTGTTGGAGGGCCGCAGAAAGCCAGCATCTTACTGCGATGTGGCGGGTCTAGGCGATTCAAATGTGGGAGCGGGCTTGCCCGCGATAGCGGAGTGTCAGTCACTGAATTTTCAACTGAACCACCGCTATCGCAGGCAAGCCAGCTCCCACATTGGTTATGTATTGCCCACAAAATCTGCGCCTGGCACAGAACCTCTGTGGGAGCGGGTAGACACCCAGCCTCACCGAACCGAGTTCTGCATCACAATCTGTGGCAGATGCTCGGACAGAAAGTCAATCAGCGCCCTGACCGAAGGCAGCATGCCGCGCCGCGCCGAATACGCCAGGTGCAGCGTCAGCTCGGGGGCACTCCATTCTGGCAGCACCACCACCAATTGCTGTCGAGCTAGGGCGGGCAGGCACGCAACATCCGGCATCATCGCGATGCCCAACCCCTGGATGGCCGCATTCAGGATCGTTTCATGCTCCCTGCACATCAAGGTCGGCCGCAGCTTGGCGGTGGTGCGCGCACCATCGGGGCCCACCAGCAGCCATTGTGGCTGCGGCTCATCCGCCGCTTCGTAGTAGAGCGTTGGCCGTTGTGCCAGCTCGTCCGGATGAGACAGCGACCCCGTGCGATGGAGGTAGTCCGGGCTGGCGACCAGGATGCGCCGGCTGATCCCCAGGGGTTTGGCGACCAGGTCGGGGTCCATGTCCTCCGGCCGGCGCAGCCGCACGGCGATGTCCACCGATTCTGCCTGCAGGTCCACCGTGCGATCGGTGGCAAGCACCTGTACGCGCACTTGGGGGTAAAGGGTCATGAACGCCGGCAGGTTAGGGGCCAGGAATACCTGCGTCGCCAGCACCGGGCAACTGATGCGCACCAGCCCACGCGGCGCGGCGCTGGCCATGTCGATGACCTCTTGGGCTGCGAGCGCTTCGGTGATCGAGGCGCGGCAGTGGATGAAAAACCGCTCACCGAGGTCGGTCAGGGACACGTGGCGCGTGGTTCGATGGAACAAGCGGGCGCCCAGGCGTTGTTCGAGCGCCGCGACGCGTGCGCTGAGGCGCGACTTGGGGATGCCCAGCACCCGTCCCGCCGCTGAGAACCCGCCGTGCTCGGCGACCATGGAGAAATAGTAGAGATCGTTGAGGTCCTCCAGCACAGCCTGGGTGGCCATTCTATTGTCCGGTTTCAAGTAACAGAGGGTTCAAAACTAGCATCTATTGTGATGATTGTCCTTTGGTTAGGCTGATGACTCACCGAATCAGCTGGCACTCAAGGAGCCCCCGACATGCCTCTGCTTACCGCCGACAATCTTGCGCAATATGGCGACCCGCATCCACGCCAGCGAGTTGCCGTCCTCGACACCGACATGAGCTACGTGGACGTCGGCGCAGGCGACCCCATCGTCTTCCTGCACGGCAACCCCACGTGGTCCTATCTGTGGCGCAATATCATTCCTCACGTGCTGCCACACGGCAGATGCCTGGCGCCGGACCTGGTGGGTATGGGGCTCTCGGGCAAGTCGCCGACTCGCGCCTATTGCTTCGAGGATCATGCCCGCTATCTCGATGCCTGGTTCGAGGCCATGGGGTTGACCAACGTTGTGTTGGTCACCGATGACTGGGGCACTGCACTGGGAGCGCATTGGGCCAACCGCAACCGGGATCGTGTACAGGCGCTGGTGTATATGGAAGGTGTGGTGTTTCCGGGAAGCTGGGACGACTACGCCGGCGCAGGCAAGGACCTCTTCAAAGCCCTGCGCTCGGAACCAGGCGAGCAGATGATCCTTGAGGAGAACCTCTTCATCGAAGGGATCCTGCCTCGCACCACATTGCGCACCCTGGGCGTCGAGGAAATGGACGCCTACCGCGCGCCTTTTGCCACCCGGGAAGACCGATGGCCGACCCTGGCCTGGCCCCGCGAACTGCCTATCGAGGGTGAACCGGCCAATGTCGTCAAGATCATCGAGGCGTCTGGCGCATGGTTGGCGACCGAGGCACTGCCCAAGCTGCTGATCGTCGGGGAGCCAGGCGCGGTGCTCACCGGGCGTGCGCTGGCCTATGCCCGCACCTGGGCCAATCAACGCGAGGTCAGCGTGCCGGGCATTCATAGCCTGCAGGAAGACTCTCCGGCCGAGATCGGCCTGGCGCTGTCGCTCTTCCTGCGAGAACTGCGCCCCATCACCTGAAGCCATCCCATTCACACCCGTGCATGACCTGACCCCTGGAGGTAGACCATGAAACACACCTACAAAGGCCCCGACGATGCGTTGGAAGTGGCGCGCTTTGTCTGCAATGCAGTCAACGGCTGGACTGAAAACCCGACACGGATGATTCCCTATTTCACCCCGGACGGCGGTTGGGAATTTCCGTTCGCGCCCATAGAGTTTGGCCTGTTCTTCAAGGAGGTCCGTGGAGCCGAGGCCATGAAGCGCTACTTCAGCTCGCTCGTGCCTTATATGGAAAATCTGGATATCGGACCGGTAGAAAATTGGATCATCCATACGCTGAAGACCCCGCATACCTACGTTTACGAATACACCGGCACGGCCACCATCAAGGGCTCGGGCAAGCTCTATGAGCAGAACTACATTTCGATCGTGACGCTGGACGGCGGCAAGATCAAAACCTATCGCGAACATTGGGACCCCTACGTCGCGCTGCGCGATTTCGGCCTGGCGCGCGCTGTTGACGGCGACGCGAAGTAGCGACTGCGGCAGTTCCCAATTGCAAAGACGAGGTGAAACATGAACGCAAAAGACGTGGTAACCACGATGTGGACCGAACTGATGACCGCCAAGGACCCGGCCGTGATCCAGAAGTGGGTCGCCCCGACCTACAAGCAGCACAGCCCCTATGTGCAAACCGGCCGAGAAGGTCTTGAGCAGTTAGTGGCAAGCCTGCGAGACGACTACAGCTACGAGCTGGTGCGGATCTTCAGCGACGGCGACCTGGTGGTGTTGCACGGTATTCATCGCAACTGGCTCAACGGCGTATTCACCGGCGGCGAAGCTGTTGTCGGCGTCGACATGTTCCGCGTCGCGGATGATCAGATCCAGGAACATTGGGATGCGTCGGTGCCCGTGATGCGCATTTCTGCCTCCGGCCGCACCCAGCTTGACGGCCCGGCGACGGTTGAACATGCAGGCATGACGCAGCAGAGCGCAAACACGGCTAAAGCCTTCGTCCAGACGGTACTGGTCGACAAGCAGCATCAGCGCCTGCCCGAGTTCATCAGCAAGCATGGGTTGGCGCAGCACATTACGGAAATTGCCGATGGCGCCGCTTGCCTGACGCAAGCGTTGGCGGTGAGCGACAAGGAGTATGTCGCGATCAGGAAGATGGTGGCTGAAGGTGAGTTTGTCGCGGTCCAGTCAGAAGGGCGGGTCAATGGTCAAACCCACACCTTCTGGGACCTGTTCAGAGTCGATGCGCATGCAAAGATCGCTGAACAGTGGCAGGTAGCGGCGGTGTTCCCCGATGTCGTACCCCACGACAACGGGGCGTTCTAGAGCGTTATTTGTGCGCGCCCAGCCATTCCACGGCCGTGCGCCAGATGCAGATACCCAGGAAATAGGCCGACATCAGCGACCACAGGCCAAATGTCCATGGGTTGGTGTTGGGGTAGTCCACCACCATCAGGAAGCTGCACAACAGCCAGATCGTGGTCACCGCGATGTTGATCGGCATGAAGCGCTTGACCCGGAACGGGTGCAGGAACTTCATCGGCGTCACGGTCAACAGCGCCAGGCCGATCACGGTCAGCAAGGTGACCCAGGCATCCGGCTGGATGATATAGACGCACAGGGCAACGACGTTCCAGGCGGCAGGGAAGCCGACGAAGTAGTTGTCCTTGCTCTTCATGTTCACGTTGCAAAAGCAGAACAGCGACGACACCAGGATCACCGACACTGCAAACAGGTGGGTGAAATCGGGCAGGTCGATGTAGCGGTAGATAAACAGTGCTGGAATGAACACGTAGGTGAGGTAATCGATCACCAGGTCCAGAACCGAGCCGTCAAAGCTGGGCAGCACCGTGCTGACATTCACCCGTCGCGCCAGCGAGCCGTCGACGCCATCCACCACCAGCGCCAGGCCCAGCCACAGCAGGCACGCCTTGGGGGAGTTTTCCAGCAGCGCCAGGGTGGCCAAAAAGGCCAGTACCACACCGGTGGCGGTAAAGCCGTGGGCGCCCCAGGCTTTGAGTCTGGCTACATGCAGGGTCGATATCACGGGCGGTTCTCCAAAAGGTCAAACGGGGCAGCCGACGACGTAGCGTCATCGAGTCTGGCCAGGGAATGCAGGTATCGACCGGGAAGGGGAGGATAAGGTTCACCGCCCGGCGTATCCGTTAGCGTAGCAAGCGTAGGATGTTTCGGCATCAGCCCTGACGGAACACCAGTGCCTTTAGCCCACTCTGTGGGTCAATGTCAGGGAATTCCGGTGGGTTTTCCAGCCGCTGCACAAAGCGCAGGCCCGGTGCTTCGCGGGTCACGCCGTCGATCAGGAAATCTTCGCCCAAGGCAGGATCGTTCATGCATGCCAGTACGGTGCCGTGGGCACTGAGCAAGTCCGGCAGGCGGCGCAGCACGCGCTGGTAATCCTTGGTCAGCAGGAAACTGCCTTTCTGGAAGGAGGGCGGGTCGATGATCACCAGGTCGTAAGGGCCATTGTTCGTCACCTTGGCCCAGGACTTGAACAGGTCGTGGCCCAGGAAGCTCACCCGGCTCAGGTCATGCCCATTCAGGCGATGGTTGTCGCGGCCACGGCTGAGGGCGCCACGGGCCATGTCCAGGTTCACCACATGGTCGGCGCCGCCTTCGATGGCGGCCACGGAAAAACCGCAGGTATAGGCAAACAAATTCAGCACGCGCTGGCCCTGGGCCTGTTCGCGCACCCAGTTGCGCCCGTAACGCATGTCGAGGAACAGCCCGCTGTTCTGTTTTTTGCCCAGGTCGATCAGGTAGCGCAGGCCGCCCTCGGTGATGGTCAGCTCGTCGATGGCGTCGCCCACCAGCCATTCGGTGGTGCTTTGCGGCAGGTAGCGGTGTTGCAGGGCCACGGTGTGCGCGCCGAAAGCAGCCCAGTCGATGTGCAGTAGCGTCTGCTTCAGGGCCTGCAGGTGCTCGGTTTCCTTGAACAACGCCACCAGCACCACCCCTTGCAGCCAGTCCACCGTCAGTTGTTCCAGGCCCGGCCAGCAGCGGCCACGGCCATGGAACAGGCGCCGGGTTTCCGCAGGCGCGTCAGCCAGGGCAGTGAGCAAGTGGGCGTGCAGGGTAGCGAGTGCGTCTGGGTTCATCGTTAAGGGTCAGTCATCGGGCGGGCGGCATTTTAAACACAACTGTGGGTCAACGCGTGGCAATCAGCGCCGGGCCGAATGACTCTTTCAAGAATACCGGGGCGATATAGCGTTCGTAATGTGCCTCGGACAGCAGAAAAAACTCTCGATCTATCGCATCGCGCAAATCCGCCAGGTGGCGCTCGCGAAACTCTGGCAGCAACGCCAACCCATAGGCATCGAGCCTGGAAATCACCCGCGCACCCCGTGCGATCAGCTGGTATGCCCAGCAATACGGCGACTGGTGCGGCATAAAACGAATCTTGCGCGCTTCCAGCTGCTGTCGCAGGCAGTGCGGGTCGAACACTTCCAGCTTGCTGGCCATCACCTGCACCAGCAGTTGTTCCAGACGCAGCCACACCGCCTGTTTTTCCTCGGCGCTATAGCCATTCCACTGGATCACCTCGTGGTGATAGCGCTTGCAGCCCCGACAGACCAGGTCACCGTAGACGGTGGAGCACAGGCCGACGCAAGGGGTCTTGATGGAGTGCGGCATTTTAAAGCCTTTGAAGAAAGTGTAAGCGTGTTTAGTCGGTGTTTCTTTGTCGCCAAGTGGGCAACGATGGCTTCAATCCATTGCGAGCGACACCCATGAAAACACCGATCAAAGCCTGGCTGTACGCCGTGATGTTCACCGCTGTTGCCGGCTGTTCCAACCCACCTACTCAAAGAGACATCGCCATGCCCAAACCCCTGGTATCCCTCGCCGTACTCAAGGCCAAACCTGGCCAAGAGCACGCTCTAAAAGCTGGCTTGCTGAGCCTGATCGAACCGACGCGGGCCGAACCTGGCAATCTGGATTACGTGTTGTTCGAGCGACGCGACGAACCCGGCACGTTCTACATGCGCGAGGCATTCAAGAACCAGGCGGCACTGGATGAGCATTTTGCCACGCCTTACTTCCAGCGCTTTGCCGCCACGGCGGATGCGTTGCTCAGCGAGCCGTTGCAGTTGATTTTCCTGGAGCAGGTGTCGAACTGAAGCCGTTGACGGTAGGAGCGAGCTTGCTCGCGAAGATCCCAAGGGCGCCGCGTTCATTCAGGATGAGCGCGTTATCGTTGACGTTCTTCGCGAGCAAGCTCGCTCCTACAGCGTTACGTCAGTCCCAGCTCAGCGCACCGCCGGTCTGGTACTCGATCACACGGGTCTCGAAGAAGTTTTTCTCTTTCTTCAAGTCCATGATCTCGCTCATCCACGGGAACGGGTTGGTGGTGCCTGGGTACTCTTCCTTCAAACCAATCTGCGTCAAACGACGGTTAGCGATAAACTTCAGATAGTCTTCCATCATCGCCGCATTCATACCCAGCACCCCACGAGGCATGGTGTCGCGAGCGTATTCGATCTCCAGCTGCGTACCCTGCAGAATCATCTGGGTCGCTTCTTCCTTCATCTCGGCATCCCACAAGTGCGGGTTTTCGATTTTGATCTGGTTGATCACGTCGATACCGAAGTTCAGGTGC
>NZ_JASBQZ010000025.1:0-74467 GCF_029960685.1 Pseudomonas sp. AL10 | reverse complement strand
GGGGCGCCTAAGATCAAAAGCAGATCAAGAGCGACTCGCTTCGCATCGTGGTTACTGTCGGTTGGTGCAACTTACTTAGGTGTTTCTGGACCCTGGCTGCGATAGGCCCGCATAAACAACTTCACCACGTCCTGCACATGCTCCTCGGCCTCTTGCGCACTCAATTGCCCTCCACACCCGTACAACAACCGAAAGTTCGCCGTGCCCTTGAGCAAGCAAAAGAAGTGTTCGGCGGCCTTCAACGGTGTGTCGATACTCAAGGCGCCGCTCTGGTCAATCTTGCCGAGCAGGCGCTCCATGCCTTGCAGCATGCGCATGGGGCCGGCATCGAAGAAGATCTGGGAGAGTTTCACGTCCTGATTACCGGTGGTCATCATCAGGCGATGCAGGTTTACCGACTCTTCGCTGTTGATCAGTCGATGAAAGCCGCGGGCGATGTTAAGCAGCACCGTCTCGACGGGCATGCCTACGGGCAGCTCGAAGTACATCACCGGCAATTGCTCTTCGCATTTGGCCACCACCGCAGCGGTGAACAGCGTCTCTTTGTCGGTGAAGTGGCTGTAGACCGTGAGTTTCGATACGCCGGCCGCCAGGGCAACGGCGTCCATGCTGGTGTTTGCATAGCCCTTGTCCAGGAACAGCGATTTTGCCGATTCGAGGATTGCCTGGCGTTTTGCCATGTCCTTGGGACGCCCGGGGCTTGCGGTGTTCAGAGGATTGTCGGACATTTTCACCTTTAATACTGGACTGGTGAGTTTGGTATTAATAACATACCGGCCAGTATAATTATTCCAAGCTCTATTTGCGAAAGGTCCTTCAGCATGCGCAGCGCTTTCCTGCCCCTTGCTTTGCCTGTCAGCCTGATCTTCCTGTTGGCCGCTTGCGGCCATGAAGACGCGGCTCAGACCACCGTGCGCCCGGCCATGGTGGTGCAACCGCAGCCTTCGGCGCAGGCGATGGACAGCTACCCAGGTGAGGTGCGTGCCCGGTATGAGCCGGACCTGGCCTTTCGCATCGGCGGCAAAGTCAGCAAGCGCCTGGTGGAGGAAGGCGAGCGGGTCAAGGCCAACCAGCCGCTGGCCGAACTCGACCCCCAGGACGTGCGTCTGCAATTGGAAGCCACCCGTGCCCAAGTGGCCGCCGCCGAGGCCAATCTGAGCCTGGTACGTGCGGAGCGGGATCGCTACAAGACCTTGATGGACCGTCAGATGGTCAGTCGGTCGCAGTACGACAATTCCGAAAACCTCTACCGAGCCGGTGAAGCACGCCTGAAGCAGATCAAGGCCGAGTTCGATGTGTCGAGCAATCAGGCCGGCTACGCCGTGCTGCGTGCGCCTCAGGACGGTGTGGTCGCCAAGCGTGCCGTAGAGGTGGGGCAAGTGGTCTCCGCTGGCCAGACGGTGTTCACCCTGGCCACCGATGGCGAGCGCGAAGTGTTGATCAGCCTGCCCGAGCAGGGCTTTGGCCGCTTCAAGATCGGCCAGCCGGTGTCGGTGGAGTTGTGGAGCCAGCCAGAGCAACGCTTCGCCGGGCGCATTCGTGAACTCTCTCCTGCCGCCGACCCCAAGTCTCGCACCTTCGCCGCGCGCGTAGCCTTCACCGGCGGCAAAGTGCCCGCCGAACTGGGCCAAAGCGCGCGGGTGTTCATCCAGGCCGACGGTGTCATTCCCCTATCGGTACCGCTGTCTGCCCTGAGTGCCGAGAACGGTGCGTCCTACGTTTGGCGTGTAAAACCGGACAACACCCTTGAACGCACCCCTGTACGCATTGGTGCGTTTGGCGAAAACACCGTGCCGGTACTCGAAGGCTTGGCCGCCATCGATTGGGTGGTGGCCGCAGGCGTGCATGTGCTCCATGAGGGCCAGTCAGTGCGTCCGGTGGATCGCTCCAACCGTGTAGTGAATCTGGCGGCCAAGGAGTAGTCCCCATGGGTTTCAATCTTTCCGAATGGGCGTTGCGTAATCGCCAGATCGTACTGTTCCTGATGATCCTGCTGGCCGTGGTTGGCACCTTGTCCTACACCAAGCTGGGGCAAAGCGAAGACCCGCCGTTTACCTTCAAGGCCATGGTGATCAAGACCAACTGGCCCGGGGCCACGGCCCAGGAGGTTTCGCGCCAGGTCACCGAACGCATCGAGAAAAAACTCATGGAGACCGGTGAGTACGAGCGCATCGTGTCGTTCTCGCGGCCCGGTGAATCCCAGGTCACCTTTATTGCCCGGGATTCGATGCGTTCGGCGCAGATTCCCGAGCTGTGGTACCAGGTGCGCAAGAAAATCAGCGACATTCGCCACACCTTGCCGCCGGATATCCAGGGGCCGTTTTTCAACGACGAGTTCGGCACCACCTTCGGCAATATCTACGCCCTGACTGGCGACGGCTTTGACTATGCAGTGCTCAAGGACTACGCCGACCGTATCCAGATCCAGCTGCAACGGGTGCCGGATGTAGGCAAGGTCGAGCTGCTCGGCTTGCAGGATGAGAAGATCTGGATCGAGCTGTCGAACCTCAAGCTCGCCACCCTCGGCTTGCCTTTGGCCGCGGTACAGCAGGCCTTGCAGGAACAAAATGCGGTGTCCACCGCCGGCTTCTTTGAAACCCCCACCGAGCGCGTGCAGCTGCGCGTTTCAGGCAACTTCAAGACGGTGGAGGAGATCCGCAACTTTCCGATCCGCGTGGGTGATCGCACCTTTCGCATCGGTGACGTCGCTGACATTCACCGAGGCTTCAACGACCCACCAGCACCGCGCATGCGTTACATGGGCGCCGATGCCATCGGCTTGGCCGTGGCCATGCGCGACGGTGGCGACATCCTCGTACTGGGCAAGGCACTTGAGGCTGAATTCGCACGCCTGCAAAAGAACCTTCCTGCCGGTATGGAACTGCGCAAAGTGTCGGATCAGCCGGCAGCGGTAAAGACCAGCGTCGGTGAATTCGTCCAGGTGCTGGCTGAAGCGTTGGCGATTGTTTTGCTGGTGAGCTTTTTCTCCCTCGGCGTGCGTACTGGCATGGTCGTCGCCCTGGCGATCCCGCTGGTACTGGCGATGACCTTTGCCACCATGTATTACCTGGGCATCGGCCTGCACAAGATTTCCCTTGGCGCCTTGGTCCTGGCTTTGGGCTTGCTGGTGGATGACGCGATCATCGCCGTGGAAATGATGGCGATCAAAATGGAGCAGGGCTACGACCGCCTCAAAGCCGCGAGTTTCGCCTGGACCAGCACCGCATTCCCCATGCTCACCGGCACCCTGATCACGGCCGCGGGCTTCTTGCCGATTGCCACCGCGCAATCGAGCACCGGCGAATACACCCGCTCGATCTTCCAGGTCGTGACCATCGCTCTGCTGGCCTCCTGGGTGGCGGCCGTGGTGTTTGTGCCGTACCTGGGGGAAAAACTCCTGCCCGACCTGGCGAAGATTCACGCCGCCAAACACGGCACCGACGGCCCGGACCCTTACGGCACACCCTTCTACCAGCGTGTAAGACGGTTGGTGGAGTGGTGCGTGCGGCGGCGTAAAACAGTGATTGTGCTGACCTTGCTGCTGTTTGTCGGCTCGGTTGCGCTGTTTCGCTTCGTGCCGCAACAGTTCTTCCCGGCTTCCGGTCGCCTGGAGTTGATGGTCGACCTGAAACTGGCCGAAGGCGCTTCCCTGAGCAACACCGCCGAGCAGGTCAAGCGCCTGGAGGCGTTGCTCAAGGAGCATGCCGGCATCAACAACTATGTTGCCTATGCGGGCACCGGTTCGCCGCGGTTCTACCTGCCACTGGACCAGCAATTACCCGCTGCCAGCTTCGCCCAGTTCGTGGTGCTGGCTAACACCATCGAGGAGCGTGAAAGCCTGCGCACCTGGCTGATCGAAACCCTCAACGAGCAATTCCCCGAGCTGCGCTCGCGCGTGACGCGCCTGGAGAACGGCCCGCCCGTAGGCTACCCGGTGCAGTTTCGCGTAACCGGCGAGCACATCGAAGAGGTGCGCGCGCTGGCGCGCAAAGTGGCGGCCAAGGTTCGCGAAAACACCCATGTGGTCAATGTGCACCTGGACTGGGAAGAACCGAGCAAAATCGTGTACCTGAATATCGACCAGGACCGTGCACGTGCCCTGGGTGTGAGCACCGCCAACCTGTCGAAATTCTTGCAAAGTTCCCTGACCGGTTCCAGCGTCAGCCAGTACCGTGAGGACAACGAATTGATCGAGATCCTCCTGCGCGGCACCGTGCATGAGCGCAGTGAACTGTCGCGTCTGCCGAGCCTTGCCGTGCCCACCGACAATGGTAAAAGCGTGGCGCTGTCGCAGATTGCCACCCTTGAATATGGATTCGAAGAGGGGATTATCTGGCATCGCAACCGCTTGCCGACGGTGACCGTGCGGGCTGATATCTATGGCAAGGAACAGCCGGCGACTCTAGTGCAGCAGATCTTGCCGACGCTTGCCGAGGTGCGTGCCGAACTGCCGGACGGCTACCTGTTGGAAGTGGGCGGTACGGTGGAAGATTCTGCCCGTGGGCAAAACTCGGTGAAGGCCGGCGTGCCGCTGTTTATCGTGGTGGTGCTGACCTTGCTGATGCTGCAACTGCGCAGCTTCTCGCGTATGGCGATGGTCTTTCTCACCGCGCCGTTGGGGCTGATCGGCGTGACCTTGTTCCTGCTGGTATTTCGCCAACCCTTCGGGTTTGTCGCCATGCTCGGCACCATCGCGCTATCGGGAATGATCATGCGTAACTCGGTGATCCTGGTGGACCAGATCGAGCAAGACATCAAGGCCGGCCTGGCACCCTGGCAGGCAATTATCGAAGCCACGGTCCGACGCTTTCGCCCGATTGTGCTGACGGCGCTAGCGGCAGTACTGGCGATGATTCCGTTGTCACGCAGTGTGTTCTTTGGGCCCATGGCCGTGGCGATCATGGGCGGGTTGATTGTGGCAACGGCGTTGACGTTGTTGTTCTTGCCGGCGTTGTACGCGGCTTGGTTCAGGATCAGGAAGGACGTGGAGTAAATCTGTGACTGTTTTTTGGTGGGCCCAATGGGAACCTTTTTTTCAGGCTCACCACAGAGAGTTACCTGTTCGCAGGTACGTTATCCGGTGGTTTTTATCACCTGGATAACGTTTCCAGAACGTTAATAGAGGCGAAATAGATATGCTCCTACAAGCATTGGGTAACTTTTACTCTGGGATCGGCATGATGCTGGGCGGCGGTCAGATGGGCGGCGCTTGCGCCAAACATTCACACAATGACTCCGTCAGTCGTCGTGAGCTTTCAGACGCGCTCAAATCGCTCAAATACGATCGTCCCCAGCCGCCCGGTAATATTACGATTAACAACGCCAACGCCAACGCCAATAGCAACGCCAATACCAATACGCAAATCGGACGTTGAATGAGCTGATTTTTGATATTCAGCCATTGCAAACACTCTGCATCCGCAGAGTGTTTGCCGCGTACGTTCAGTCGAGGGGCTTAAAGCGCCCCAAACACCTTCTTGGCCAAGCTGGTGGCTGCCGCCGCCGGATTCTTGCGAATGGTTTCTTCCTGCTGCGCAATCATCTTGAACAAGCCATCCAGCGCTTGCTCGGTCACGTAGTTCTCAACGTTGGCGCTCTTGGCATCCACCGCGCCAAAGGCCGCGGCCTTGCCGGCCAGGGCGTTGTACTGCTGGGCTACCCCGACCTTATCGGTGGCTGCCTTGACGATGGGCAGGAACTTGGCGCGAATTTCTTCACGGCTGCTTTTGTTCAGGTACTGGGTGGCAGAGTCCTGGCCGCCGCTGAGAATGCCCTTGGCGTCGGTCACGCTCATGTTCTTCACGGCGTTGACCAGGATCGGCTGGGCCTGGGTCACGGCGGTTTCTGCGGCTTTGTTCATGCTGGTTTCCAGCTGCGTGACCTGGTCACCCATGCCGAACATTTTCAGCTTGTCGGCGACCTTACCGAGCTTGCCTGGCAGGCCGATCTTCACGTCCGGGTTGTTGCTGAAACCACCGGGTGTTCCGAGTTGTTTCACAGCAATCTGTGCGCCTTGGGTCAAGGCATCCTTGAGGCCGCCGCTGGCGTCGCCCTGGGACAGGCTGCCCAAATCCAGGGCCACGGCGTTGGCGCCGAACAGTAAGCCAGCACACAGGGCGGTGAGGCGAAGAGATTTGCGGAGCATGAGCGCTTCCTTATGACGTGGGAATGATCAGTGTGCGGCCGCATCCACCCGCAGGCGCAGCGGTTGTGGGTCCTGGCCATTAAGCTGCACGGTGTGCCGCTCGGTGGTGATAAACAGTAGCTTGCCGTCCAGCTCGATGCGAGCGCTGACCGAATAGGTGTGGCCCGGTTTGACCTGGGCAGGGTCGTAGCTCAGGTGAAACGGCAGTGGCACCTGGCCTTTGACCGGGCCTTTCTGTTCGGCGAGGGTCACGGCCGGGGCGTCCATCAGGGACACGTCCTGCAGGCTGACGCTCAAAGTGGCGGCTGGCGGCAGGGCGATGCGTTGCAGGTAGAACACTTCGCCGTCCAGGCTTGCCTTAGGGGTTGGAGCCATCGATTGGCAGGCTCCAAGCAGGGCGGTCAGACCCAGGAGGATGAGTTTTTTCACGGTACGGCTCCTTTTCAACGGCGCCGGAATCCGCCCGGCGCCTCATTCAATCTAGCGGTTTTCTTCAGGGTTGACGGCAATCGGTTCGGCGGCCTCGGCTATGCCGTCCACGCGGTGCAAGGCTACCTGGCGGATCGACAGGCGAATATCCGCCGGCAATACACGTTTGGCCGCGCCCTCGGCCAGTTCGCCGAGCAGGTCGTGATAACCCAGCTTGCCGGCTTCATCGCGGCGCAGAACATCTTGCTCCAGCAACGTCTGAATAAAATGTCGGAAAAGACTCTTGTCGAAGAATTCCGGAGCGTTGAGGCCGTGCAGGATCGACAGGCGCTGGGCCATGATCGTGCACAGGTCTTCCAGCTCTTCGGCGCTGATACTGTTCTGGCCGCTGTTGAGCAGCAACGAGATCGCCATGTAGAAGCGTTGCAGGGTCTGGGCGATGCTCTTGGACAGCAGCGTCAGCAGCACAAAGTGCCGCGAACTCGGCGCCGGGCGCAGGTACACGGCGTTTTCGAAGCGCAGCAGGCCTTGTTCAACGAACGCGTCCAGCCATTGGTCGACCACGCTGTCCAAGTCTTCCAGCGACCAACGGATAAACAGCTCCGATTGCAGGTAGGGGTAAAGCGCGTGGGTGTAGCGCAGGATCTGCTCGCGGCTCATGCGCGAACTGCTCTGGAAGAAGCTCGCCAGCAAGGCCGGCAGGGCGAAGATGTGCAGCACGTTGTTGCGGTAGTAGGTCATCAGGACGGCATTCTGCTCATCCAGATAAACGATTTTGCCCAGGGCATCGCTCTGCTCCGACAACAGGTTCATGTCCTTGACGTGCTTGATCAGCGCCAGGCCATCGCCTTCCGGCAGGGTGGTGTGGGGCGAGTAGGGCACGCGGCGCAACAGCGCCAGGTACAGGTCCAACTGGCGGGCCATGGCTTGTTCATCCAGGGCCAGGCGGGTGGTAGATAGCAGCGCCAGCGCCACCAGGTTCACCGGGTTCACCGCAGCGGCTTCGTTCAAGTGGCGCGCCACCTGTTCGCCGAGGCGATTGGTGGTCTCGTTGAGCCAGGCCGGTTTGTAGTTCGGCCCCAGTTCCTGGGCGCGCCAGTCCGGTTGTTCGGCGTCGAGGAATTCTGCCAGTTTGATCGGCTCGCCGAAGTTGACTGCCACTTGGCCGAAGCGTTGCTTGAGCGCGCCGACCACTTTGAAGATGTCGAAGATCGACTCTTTCTTTTTGCTCGCGCCACGCAGTTCGCCCAGGTAAGTGCGGCCTTCAAGCACGCGCTCATAACCGATATACACCGGTACGAACACGATGGGCATGCGCGAGGAGCGCAGGAAGCTGCGTAGGGTGATCGCCAGCATGCCGGTTTTCGGTTGCAGCATGCGCCCGGTGCGCGAGCGGCCGCCTTCGACGAAGTACTCCACCGGGAAGCCCTTGGTAAACAGGGTATGCAGGTATTCGTTGAACACCGAGGTGTACAGCGGGTTGCCCTTGAAAGTGCGGCGCATGAAAAACGCACCGCCACGGCGCAGCAGGCTGCCGATCACCGGCATGTTGAGGTTGATGCCGGCGGCGATGTGCGGCGGGGTCAGGCCGTTCTTGAACAGCAGGTAGGACAGCAGCAGGTAGTCGATGTGGCTGCGGTGGCAAGGCACGTAGATCACCTCGTAGCCCTGGGCCACCTGTTGCACGCCTTCGATGTTATTGACCTTGATGCCGTCGTAGATCTTGTTCCAGAACCAGCTCAATACCACTTCCAGGAAGCGGATCGCGGTGTAGGTGTAGTCCGAGGCAATTTCGTTGCCATAGCGCAGGGCCAGCGCCTTGGCTTTTTCCGGGGCGATCTTTTCGCGTTCGGCTTCATCCGCAATGGCTTGGCGCACCAGCGGCATGTTGACCAGGCCCTTGACCAGATTACGCCGGTGGGACAGGTCGGGGCCGATCACCGCCGTCTTCAGGTTACGAAAGTGCACACGCAGGATGCGCTGGGCCATGCGCACGGTACGTTCGTGGCCTTTATTGTGCTCGATCAATTCACGCAGGTTGATAGGCGCGGAGAATTGCACGCGGGTCTTGCGCCCCAGGATCAGGATGCTCAACAGCCGGCGTAGACGCCCAGTGACCGCCCAGCTGTCGGCGAATAACAACTTCCACGGGCTGGACTCGCTTTCGGGGGATTGGCCCCAGAACACGCTGACCGGAATGATTTGTGCATTCTCTTCGGCGTGTTCGGTGAGGGTGTTGACCAAGCGCGTCAGAGTTGGGGGCGCGCCGCGCTTGTCTTGGCGGCCGAGCCAATCCGGGTCTGGCGTGAGGTAGAAGAACGCCGCGGGCTCCATCAACGGCCCCACCGATACCGGCAGCACCGGGCGCGGCAGTCCAGCCTTGGTGCACTCTGCATCGACCACCGCCAACTCGGTGAGGGAAGGTGATTGCAGGACGTAGAAAACCGGCCGGCTGCGGTCCAGGTTAAGGGTGAGGGACGACTGGTTGATCGTCTCTGAGCGAACCCAGAGGTACAACAGTCGGCGCAAGGTGCCAAACACCAGACGGCGGAACGGGGAGCGGGTCATAGGCGAACTGCTTCAAGTGGAAAAAACCGAGCAGGCGCTCGGGCGGGTAGTGTGCCGTATTCGCCGAAAATCGGCAAAAAAGCAGCGATGTAAAGTTGAGTTGATGGTTTTTGAGCCTGTCTTATACTCGGCAGTTCAATGCGAGCGACTCAACAATAAAAAAACCAGTGGGAGTGAACAGATGACAACGCGTGAAACCGGCAATGTGAAGTGGTTCAACGATGCAAAGGGCTACGGCTTTATCCAGCGTGAAGATGGCAAGGATGTGTTTGTGCACTACCGCGCCATTCGCGGTGAAGGCCACCGCTCGTTGGCCGAGGGCCAGCAGGTGGAGTACGCCGTGGTTACCGGCGAGAAGGGCTTGCAGGCGGAGGATGTGGTGGGCCTGTAACCACTTTGTTTTGCTAACCCAATCAACTGTGGGAGCTGGCTTGCCTGCGAAGGCATCACTGTGGTCTGACTGATAGACCAAGGTGTCTGCATCGCAGGCAAGCCAGCTCCCACATTGATTGGGTTAGCAATCCGCTGTCAGGCGGTTTTCCACGTGATCTCTTCTTCACCGTCTGCGCTGATGCGAATCCAGCGATCAGCGCTTTCTTCACCCTCTTCTTCAACCCAGGTGCCCGGCGCGCAGCGCACTTCAACATTCAGCGCGGCAAACGCGGCGCGGGCGCAGGCGATGTCGTCGTCCCACGGGGTCTGGTCGCTTTCAAGGTACAGGCTGTTCCATTTGCCCACCGCCTTGGGCAGCCAGGTCACCGGCACGCTGCCGGCCTTGCACTTGTAGGTCTGGCCTTTCTGGACCCAGTCGGTGCACGGGCCCAGGGCGGCGCCCAGCCAGGCGGCGATGGCCTTGTGATCGACGTCGGCGTCCTTCAGGTAAATCTCAATATCGGGTTGGCGCATGGATGTTCCTCGTTGCGGGATTCGAAAATCCATTCGCGGATGGGTAAAAATCGGTCATTGAAGCACGAAATAATCGTAGCGCATCGACACCGTGACCTGCAGCGGCTCAGCCGCCTCGATCACCTCGTGGCGGCGCTCGGCACTGGCCCGCCAGCCGTGGGGCGTCATCGCCAGCAGGTTGGCGCGGTCCTTGGGTTCGGCCAGGCTCAGGGTGAATTCCAGGGTTTCACTGTGCGCCAGATGCATGCCATCCGGCACCAGGGCCAGGTGTTTGTCATCGGTGTATTCACGCACTTCGTCGTACAGGCGCTCGCGCAGCTCCATCAAGTGGCCGCGGGTGGGGCCGACTTTCATCAAGCCGCCGCCGGGGCTGAGCAGGCGCTTGGCCTCTTGCCAGTCCAACGGGCTGAACACGCTGGCGAGGAACTGGCAGCTGGCGTCGGCCAATGGCACGCGGGCCATGCTGGCGATCAACCAGGTCAGCGCCGGGTTGCGTTTGCACGCGCGCTTGACCGCCTCTTTGGAGATATCCAGCGCGTAGCCATCGGCATTGGGCAGGGCCTGGGCGATTTGCGCGGTGTAGTAACCCTCGCCACAGCCAATGTCCACCCAGCGCTGCGGTGCGCGCTCGGCGGCCAGTTCGGCCAGGCGCTTGGCCACTGGCGCATAGTGCCCGGCGTTGAGGAAGTCGCGGCGCGCCTCGACCATGGCCAGGTTGTCGCCCGGGTCGCGGCTGTTCTTGTGCTGCACCGGCAACAGGTTCAGGTAACCCTGGCGTGCGCGGTCGAAGCGGTGCCCGGCCGGGCACGCCACGCCATTGTCCACGGTATTGAGCGGTGCGCTGCAAATGGGGCAGGCAAGCATCAGGCGAGCAACTTGATCAGGGTCTGGTAGTAGATTTCGGTCAGCACATCGAGGTCGCTGGCCAGGATGCGTTCGTTGACCTGGTGGATCGTCGCGTTGACCGGCCCCAGTTCGACCACCTGGGTGCCCAGCGTCGCAATGAAGCGCCCATCGGAGGTGCCGCCGCTGGTGGATGCCTTGGTCTCACGCCCGGTGATCGCCAGAATGCTGGCCGACACCGCATCGAGCAGAGCGCCCGGCTCGGTGAGGAACGGCAGGCCCGACAGCGCCCACTCCACATGCCAGTCCAGGCCATGCTTGTCGAGAATGGCCGCGACCCGTTGCTGCAGGCCCTCGACGGTGGACTCGGTGGAAAAACGGAAGTTGAACACCGCCGTCAGGTCACCCGGGATCACGTTGGTGGCGCCGGTACCGGAGTTGAGGTTGGAAATCTGGAAGCTGGTCGGCGGAAAGAAGGTGTTGCCGTCATCCCAATGTTCGGCGGCGAGTTCGGCCAGGGCCGGTGCGGCCAGGTGGATCGGGTTCTTCGCCAGGTGCGGGTAAGCCACGTGGCCTTGTACACCGCGCACGGTCAAGGTGGCACCGAGGGAGCCACGGCGCCCGTTCTTGACCACGTCACCCACCAGGCTGGTGCTCGACGGCTCGCCGACGATGCACCAGTCCAGGCGCTCCTTGCGTGCGGCCAGGCGTTCGATCACGGCCTTGGTGCCATGGTGCGCCGGGCCTTCTTCGTCGCTGGTGATCAGGAAGGCGACCGAACCCTTGTGGTCCGGGTAGTCCGTGACGAAACGTTCCGCTGCCACCAGCATCGCCGCCAGGCTGCCTTTCATGTCGGCCGCGCCACGGCCGCAGAGCATGCCGTTTTCATCGATCAGCGCGTCGAACGGGTCGTTCTGCCAGGCCTGCACCGGGCCGGTCGGCACCACGTCGGTGTGACCGGCAAAGCACAGCACCGGACCTTCATGCTTGCCATGGGTGGCCCAGAAATTGTCCACGTCGAAGATGCGCATCGGTTCAAGCGCAAAACCGGCGTCGCCCAGGCGCTGCATCATCAGCTTCTGGCAATCGGCATCGACCGGCGTGACCGACGGGCGACGGATCAGGTCGATGGCAAGTTGAAGGGTCGGCGAAAGGTCGGCATGGGCCGTCATGGGGGAACTCCGGAAATCGAGGCGGCGATGTTCTAACTGTAGGAGCGAGCTTGCTCGCGAAAAACTCAAAGGCACCGCGTGCATTCAGGATGCCCGCGTCATCGTTAACGATTTTCGCGAGCAAGCTCGCTCCTACAGTGATGGGTGTAAGGCACGCAAAAGGGCCGTTATCTTATAGCAAAACGGCGGCCAAGGGCCGCCGTTTAGTGCATTGCGTCACTTTTTACGCCGCCGGTGCCGCCTCGGGCGCCGCCGAAGGTTTGGGCAGTGACGACAAGAACGCCATGATCAGCGCCGCCACATACGGCAGCGACTGCACCAGCAACATCACCACCCAGAAGCGCATGTCGTTGCTCGGCAGGCCTTGCACCAGGTAGATCCCCAGCGCCGCGCCCCACAGCAGTAGCATGATGAACATTTCTTCGCGGGCTTCGGAAATCGCCACCCAGAAGCCGTGGTTATCCGCGTTTTTCGGTGTACGAAAGAACGGAATACTGCTGGTGAAGAAGCCGTACAACACCGCCTTGGCGATGGTGTGGGACAACGCCAACCCGGCCAGCGCCGCGCAGAACGCATCTTTCAAGTTCACGCCTACCGCACGACGGTAGAGGAAGATGATTTTGCCGACTTTGAACACAAACAACGCCAACGGCGGGATCGCGAAAATCAGCAACGGTGGGTCGACTCGGGTCGGCACGATAATCATCGCTGCGGACCACAACAGGGCGCCGACGGTAAAGAAGATGTTCATGCCATCGGCCACCCACGGCAACCAGCCGGCGAGGAAGTGGTAGCGCTGGCCACGGGTCAACTCGGTGTCTTTGCCACGTATCAGGCTGGCGGTGTGGCGCTTGATGATCTGGATCGCGCCATAGGCCCAACGGAAACGCTGTTTCTTGAAGTCGATAAAGGTATCCGGCATCAAACCTTTGCCGTAGCTGTCGTGGTAGTACGCCGCCGACAAGCCTTTTTCGAACACGCGCAGGCCCAGCTCGGCGTCTTCACAGATGCACCAGTCGGCCCAGCCCAGCTCTTCGAGCACCGAGCGGCGGGTCATGGTCATGGTGCCGTGCTGGATGATCGCGTCGCGGTCGTTACGGGTGACCATGCCGATATGGAAGAAGCCTTTGTATTCGGCGTAGCAGAGCTTCTTGAAGGTGCTTTCGTTCTGGTCGCGGTAATCCTGGGGCGACTGCACCACGGCGATTTTCGGGTCGGCGAAGTGCGGCACCATGTGCTTGAGCCAGTTGGGCGACACGCAGTAGTCCGAGTCGATCACCGCAATCACTTCGGCATCCTTGGCGGTGTGCGGGATCAGGTAGTTCAGCGCGCCGCCCTTGAAACCGGCCAGGGGCGCGACGTGGAAGAACTTGAAGCGCGGGCCCAGGGTTTCGCAGTAGTCGCGCACAGGCTCCCACACCGCCGGGTCCTTGGTGTTGTTGTCGATGATCAGGACTTCGTAGTCCGGATAATCGAGGGCGGCCAGGGCGTCGAGGGTCTGTTTGACCATTTCCGGTGGCTCGTTGTAGCACGGCACATGGATCGACACTTTTGGACGGTAGTCCGAGTCGCCTTCCACGGGCAGGAATTCACGTCGGCGCTTGTGGGTCCACACCGCTTCTGCCAGTTCGTGGGCTTCGGTCAGCAACACGATAAACACACCCAGGGCGCCGAGCGCGAGCAACACGCCAACGGTCACGCTGAACCAGGTGCTGTATTGCTGGCTATAGTCGTAGCCGATCCACACCAGCACCGACCCGCAAAGGAACGCAATAAAGGTCAGGAAGGTACGGCCACGCTGGCGCAGGGCCGAGCCGTCGATCATCAACAGGGTCAGGGACAGCAGCGCAAGCACCACCGAACCGATGGCCAGTACCCGCCATTGCGGAATCGCCACCACCGGGCCATCAAAGTTGAATTTCTGCTGGCGCGCGGCGTTGAACACGCCCCAATACGCGCCCGCCGAGCCTTCGTCGCTGACCTTCCACGGCTGGTCGAAGGCTTCGATCACGAAGTAGTTGTAACCCTGGCGGTTGAGCTTGTTCACCAGCGTACGCAGGTAAATGGCCTGGTCTGCCGGCGATGATTCATTGCCACCGCGCATACGGCCATTACTCGGCCAGCCCACTTCCGACAGCAGCAGTGGCTTTTTCGGGAAGGCTTTCTTCAAATCCTTGGCGCGGTCGAGGACGTACTGGCCGGCCTTGTCCATCGGGATGTATTCCCAGAACGGCAGGATGTGCGCGGCGATCAGGTCGACGTGCTTGGCCAGTTGCGGGTTCTTTTCCCAGATGTGCCATTGCTCGGAGGTGGTCACCGGCACTTTCACGGCGGCGCGCACACGGTCGAGCAGCACGATCAGGGCTTCAGGGGTGATTTCTTCCCGAAACAACGCTTCGTTACCCACCACTACGCGTACGACACTGCGCGAGGTGTTGGCGATCTCGATAGCGCGCTGGATCTCCCGCTCGTTACGTTCCAAGTCCGGGCTGATCCAGATCCCCAGGGTCACGCGCAGGCCGAACTCTTCGGCCAGCTTGGGAATATCCCCCAGGGGGCCGTCCACCGAGTAGGTACGGATGTTGTCCGTCAGCTTGCTCATGATCGCAAGGTCCTGACGCATCTGTTCGTCGGTAGGGTACTGGTCTTTCTGCGGATACTGGCCCTGCTGGAACGGCGAGTAGGAAAAACCGGAGATCTGATCGGGCCAGTTGGGAGCGGTGACCGGGCGGTTGATCAGCGCCCAGAAACCGGTGAACAGCGCGGCAATTGCCAGCACCACCACCAGGTTGAGTCCAAATTTACGCGATGCCATGGTTATGTCGGGTTCCAAAGGGTGCGGAACGAAAGAGGTGTCGGCCTACGCCGAACGGCGCGCATCCTACACCGGCCCTTCCCTGAGCGTACAGCAGACAGAGAAAAGCCGGACGTTAGTCTGCGAAAGTCCGCCTAAGTTCTTTACTTGTAGCTGCAAGCGTCGAACTTGTCGCGGCGTAGCCCTATAATGCGCGCCGGTTTTTGGGGTAATGATGATGAGTACAGAAGATCCGCGGTTTGCAGGCGTCGCCCGCTTGTACGGCCTTGAGGGCCTGGAACGCTTGAAAGCGGCCCATGTGGCGATTGTCGGCGTCGGCGGCGTAGGTTCCTGGGCGGCGGAAGCGATTGCCCGCTGCGGGGTGGGCGAGATTTCGCTGTTTGACCTGGACGATGTCTGCGTCAGCAACAGCAACCGCCAATTGCATGCCCTGGACAGCACCGTGGGCAAGCCCAAGGTCGAAGTGATGGCCGAACGCCTGCGCGGTATCAATCCCGATTGCACCGTGCACGCGGTGGCAGACTTCGTTACCCGCGATACCATGGCCGAGTACATCACTCCGACGATCGACTGTGTGATCGACTGCATCGACGCGGTCAACGCCAAGGCGGCGCTGATTGCCTGGTGCAAGCGCCGCAAGATCCAGATCATCACCACCGGCGGCGCCGGTGGGCAGATTGACCCCACGCTGATCCAGGTGTGCGACCTGAACCGCACGTTCAATGACCCGCTGGCCTCGAAAGTGCGCTCTACCTTGCGCCGCGATTATGGCTTTTCGCGCACTGTGACCCGCCATTACAGCGTGCCGTGCGTGTTTTCCACCGAGCAACTGCGCTATCCCAAGCCTGATGGCAGCATCTGTTTGCAGAAGAGTTTTGTCGGCGATGGCGTGAAGCTGGACTGCGCCGGAGGGTTTGGCGCGGTGATGATGGTCACGGCCACGTTCGGCATGGTAGCGGCCACCAAGGCGGTGGATAAGATTGTGGCGGGGGTGCGCCGTCCCTCAGAGCGCATCAAGCCCACCTAGATCTCACCACCCGACAGAGATTCAAACTGTGGGAGCTTGCTCCCGTGACGGCCTGACAGCCGACGCTGATCTCACTGACGCACCTCGATCCAAATGTGGGAGCTGGCTTGCCTGCGATGAAGCCCTGCCAGCCGACGGCAATCTACCTGACACCCCACGATCTCAATGTGGGAGCGGGCTTGCTCGCGAAGGCGGCTTGGCAGTCAACACAGTTGGATTGTGTACATATCCATTGCTGCGGTAACGGCTACTTAGGGTTCCGCTCTGACAGCGGGTCACTTTGGAAAAGAGCCCCAAAGTAACCAAAGGGCTCTTGCCCCACCACTCGGCACCTCGCTTAGGCTCGGTGTGCCCGAACGCAGGCTTGAATCCGTGGGCCGCCGCCACGCGCCATCCATGGCGCGGGGCGGCTAACCCGGCGTCCTGCCGGGTTACCCACGAATTCAAGCCTGCGTTCGGCCAGCGTGGTTTAACGGGGCGCCTGAGATCAAGATCAAAAGCAGATCAAGATCAAGAGCGGCTCGCTTCGCATCGTGGTTACCGTCGGTTACCTATGGCCATCCCAGGCAAGCCACACATTATTTCTATGTACGCGTCAGGTCTCGCATGCGTTGCAGTACGGCATTCAAACCGTTGCTGCGCGACGGCGATAACTGGCGCGACAAGCCCAGTTGATTGAACCAGTCAGGCAGGTCAACCGCTTGCAATTGATCAGCCGACAGCCCATTGACCCGCGCCAGCAGCAACGCCACCAACCCACGAATCATCCGCGCCTCGCTGCTCGCAGCAAACTGCCAGTGGCCGTCCTGCAAACGCCCCACCAGCCACACCAGGCTTTCGCAACCTTGCACCCGATTAGCGTCGATCTTTTCGTCATCAGCCAGAGCGGGCAAGCGTTCCCCCCATTGCATCAGCATCCGCGCGCGCTGTTCCCAACTGCCTACGGCCTGGAAAGCTTCCAGCGCGGCTTGTGCCTCCAGCGGCAAGCTCATCGCAGCATGTCCAGCGCCTGGTCCAGCGCTTCAAAAAAGCGCTCCAGGTCGTCGGAATCGTTGTAGAGCGCCAGGGAGACGCGGATTGCGCCTGACAGATTCATCGCCTTCAACAGCGGCATTGCGCAGTGATGACCGGCACGCACGGCAATGCCTTGCTCGGTCAGCAGGTGGGCGAGGTCGGCGTTGTGCACGCCCTCCACCACAAAACTCACCAGCGCCACTTGCGGCGAGCCCAGCACGCGCACGCCATTGCGTGCCTTGAGCCCACGCAGTAGGTAGTCATGCAGGGCGGCTTCGTGGGCGAGCACCGCCGAAGCATCCAGCGAACTCAGGTAATCCAGGCTCGCGCCCAGGCCTATCACGCTGGCAATCGGTGGAGTGCCGGCCTCGAAACCCAGCGGCGCGGGGCGAAAGCTGGCGCTGTGATAGTCCGCCTGTTGCACCATCTCGCCGCCAAACTGCCAGTGGCGCAGGTGATGCAGGGCTTCATTACGGCCATACAGCACGCCGACGCCGTCCGGGCCGTAGAGTTTGTGGCTGGAAAACACGTAGAAGTCGCAGCCCAGGGCCTGCACATCATGGCGGCCATGGACGATGCCTTGGGCGCCGTCCACCACCGTGAGGGCGCCGTATGCCTGGGCCAGCATCAGCAAGGCTTGCAGCGGCTGCCAGGCACCGAGCACGTTGGACAACTGGCTCACCGCCAGCAGGCGCGTGCGTGGGCCAATCAAGCTGGCGGCGGCGTCCAGGTCGATCACGCCGTCATCGCCCAGGGGCAAGACCACCAGCGTGAGTGCGCGGCGTTTGGCCAATTGCTGCCAGGGCAACAGGTTGGCGTGGTGTTCCAGGGCGCTGATGGCAATCTCATCGCCCGCATTGAATAAGTGCTCCAGGCCATAGGCCAGGAGGTTCAGCGCAGAGGTGGCGCCGTGGGTAAACACGACCTGCCCGCTGTCACCTGCGTTCAACCACTGCGCGACCTTGCTGCGGCTGTCTTCAAAGGCCTGGGTCGCATGGGCCCCGGGCAAATGCTGGGCACGGTGCACATTGGCTGCGCCATTGGCGTAGTAATGACTGATGGCATCCAGCAGGGCTTGAGGTTTTTGCGTGGTGGCGGCGCTGTCCAGATAGGTCTGGTCCTGCCGTTGCAGGGTGGCGATGGCCGGGAAGTCGGCGCGCCAGGGGGAGGGCACAAGCATGGTGATCAAGACTCGTATAAGCGAGCCGCCCCGAAGATGCGGCCCGCTAGTGGCATCGAGTGGCTGCTTAGTTGTGAGCGTGCAGCGCTTCGTTCAGTTCGATGGCCGATTTGTGGGTTTTGCACTCCACGGCACCGGTTACGGAGTTACGACGGAACAGCAGGTCTGGCTGGCCAGCCAACTCGCGTGCCTTGACCACCTTGACCAGTTGGTTCTGCTCATCCAGCAGGGCAACCTTGGTGCCGGCGGTGATGTACAGGCCCGACTCCACGGTGTTGCGGTCGCCCAATGGGATACCGGTACCGGCGTTGGCGCCGATCAGGCAGCCTTCGCCGACCTTGATCACGATATTGCCGCCGCCCGACAGGGTGCCCATGGTGGAGCAACCGCCGCCCAGGTCCGAGCCCTTGCCGACGAATACGCCCGCCGATACGCGGCCTTCGATCATGCCCGGGCCTTCGGTGCCGGCGTTGAAGTTGACGAAACCTTCGTGCATCACGGTGGTGCCTTCGCCTACGTAGGCGCCCAGGCGGATACGTGCCGCGTCAGCGATACGCACGCCGGCCGGTACGACGTAGTCGGTCATTTTCGGGAACTTGTCCACCGAGAACACTTCCAGCAGGTCGCCACGCAGGCGCGCTTCCAGTTGGCGCTCGGCCAGCTCATTGATGTCGATGGCGCCCTGGCTGGTCCAGGCCACGTTCGGCAACTGCGGGAACACACCGGCCAGGCTCAGGCCGTGAGGCTTGACCAGGCGATGGGACAGCAGGTGCAGCTTGAGGTAGGCCTCAGGCGTGGACGTCAGTGCGGCGTCTTCGGCCAGCAGGGTCGCGACCAGCGGCGTGTGGCTTTCTGCCAGGCGGCTGAGCAGGGCGGCCTGGGCGGCATCGACGCCTTTGAGTGCGTCGGCCAGTTGCAGGGCCTGGCTCACGGTGAAGGTGATCGCCTGGTTGCCTTCGGTGTAACCGAGGATCGGTGCGATGGCGGCAACGATTTCAGCCGATGGGTTGAGCAAGGGTTGTGCGTAAAACACTTCCAGCCAAGCACCTTGGCGGTTCTGAGTGCCGACGCCGAAGCCCAGGCTGAACAGGGAATTGGACATGCTGTTACCTCTACAAAAATGGAAGGCTGGCCTACTTGAGGGCCGCCGAATAACTATCTGGCTTGAAGCCAATCAGGGTTCTGTGACCGAGATCGAGCACCGGGCGCTTGATCATCGAGGGTTGTGCGAGCATCAGTTCAATGGCTTTCGACTGATCGAGATCGGCTTTGCGTTCGTCTTCGAGTTTGCGAAAGGTGGTGCCCGCACGGTTCAAAACCACCTGCCAACCGTGCTCGTTGCACCATTGGGTCAAGTGTTCGCGGTCGATACCGGCCGTTTTGTAGTCATGGAACTCATAGCTCACCCCGTGCTCATCGAGCCAGGTGCGCGCCTTTTTCATGGTGTCGCAGGCTTTAATGCCGAAAAGGTGCAAGGTTTTGCTTGAAGCAGTCAAGGAATTGCCCCCCTTTGGACGCATGAAAAATGAAAGATCGCGGATTATGCCACGACCGGCGGGTTTCGGCGCCGCTCGTCAACAGCGTGCGACTTTTGTGCAAAAGCCGGTGCGCAGCCTAGGCGAGTAACATAGCCAGGTAATATGGCACTTCAACGGCCAGTTGTTGCCTGATGTGTCGTTGCAAGTCGATTGTCCGGGAAACCCGCGTTATGCAAACCGCCTACACCGTCCTTATCCTGCTGATGCTGGTCAGCCTTTCGCGCCTCGTCGGGCGCGTCATCCCACTGCCGTTGCCCCTGGTGCAGATCGCCGCCGGCGCCTTGCTGGCCTGGCCCACGTTAGGGCTGCACGTGGCGCTGGACCCGGAGCTGTTCCTGTTTCTATTCCTGCCGCCGCTGCTGTTTTCCGATGGTTGGCGCATGCCCAAGCGCGAGTTGTGGCGCCTGCGTGGCCCGATCCTGACATTGGCGGTGGGGCTGGTGCTGTTCACCGTGGTGGGCGCCGGCTATTTCATCAATTGGTTATTGCCAACCATCCCGTTACCGGTGGCTTTCGCCCTGGCCGCGGTTTTGTCACCGACGGACGCCGTGGCGGTGTCGGCCATTTCCCAGAACCGTTTGCCCAAGCCGCTGATGCACATGCTCCAAGGCGAAGCCTTGATGAATGACGCATCTGGCCTGGTGACCTTCAAATTCGCCCTGGCCGCAGCGTTGACCGGGGTCTTTTCCCTGGCAGATGCCAGCCTGACGTTTGTGCTGGTGGCAGTGGGCGGGCTGGCGATCGGGGTGGCGTTGAGCTGGCTGGTCGGCCGCCTGCGCGCCTGGATGATCGCGCGCGGCTGGGATGACCCGGCCACTCATGTGGTGTTCATGTTGCTGCTGCCCTTTGCTGCGTACGTACTGGCTGAACGCCTGGGCGCGTCCGGCATTCTCTCGGCGGTGGCGGCGGGCATGATGCAAAGCTGGCTCGACCTGCTGCCGCGCCAGACCAGCACGCGCCTGCTCAACCGCAGCGTGTGGTCGTTGCTGGAGTTTGCCTTCAACGGTTTGATCTTCCTGCTGCTGGGCCTGCAACTGCCAGACATCATCAAGGCCGTGGTCAGCCATGAAACCACACTGTGGCCCACCTTGATGTATCGCTGCCTGGACGTGGTGGCGATCTTCCTGGTGCTGGTGGTACTGCGCTTTATCTGGGTGCAGAGCATCTGGCGGCTGTCGGGGTTGCTGCGCCGGCTGCGTGGCAAAAGCGCGCTGACCCTGGTGCCGACGGCCCGTTCCTGCTGGCTGTTGACCGTCGGCGGTGTACGCGGAGCGGTGACGTTGGCCGGTGTGATGTCGGTGCCCTTGCTGCTGGCGCCGGGCCAGGATTTTCCTGAGCGTGACCTGCTGATCTTTATCGCTGCCGGGGTGATCCTGCTGTCGCTGGTCGCTGCCTGCATCGCCCTGCCGTTACTGCTGCGTGGCGTCGAAAAAGGCCCGGATGAAAAGCGCCACAACGAAGTGCGCGAGGCCTGGAAGAAGACCGCGGTGGCGGCGATTCACGCACTGGAGGCTCAAGAACCCGCCGAAGCTGAAACACCGGACGCCGCTCAAGCGGCACTGGCCACCGAGCTCAAGGCGCGGCTGATGGCGGAGTATCGTCACCAGTTGGACGTGTTCAATGATTCGGCCGAAGCCCAGGCGCTGGCGCTGCAAATGGACCAGTTGGAGCGCAAGTTGCGGCTCAAGGCCCTGCGTGCTCAGCGGTTGGAGTTGTATAGCTTGAGCCGTCATCACCAGATTGGTGATGACGTGTTGAGGGAGGTGTTGGCGGAGTTGGATATGAGCGAGGCGAATTTAGGCACGATGAAACCTGGATAATGGGTGGTTCTGCGTTTATCACGCTGAATCCGGAGCATTAGCCTCCGAATCTTTTGGGGGTATAAAGCTTGCGAATGATTTCTTTGTCCCCCTCTGAGAGTGAATCATTGGCCGGAACGCCTCTGCTATCCTTAGTTGCGCTTGGATGTATAGGGTAGTGCATGATGGATCGTCTGTCGTAGCTCGTGATCAGCAGGTCGTTTCCGGTAGGCAGTTTGAACAGGTTGTTATAAACATCCTCTTCATCCCAGTTGTCGTCTTGCTCAAAGGCTTTATATACAGAGCTTTCTTTCCAGTTGATATCATGTTCCGGATGCTGGTGTTCATGCTCAAGACCCAAGGCATGCCCGATTTCATGCAAGGCTGTTCGACGAAATCCTTTTGAGTCGTCGCTCCTGTTCAAGTGCATCGTTGGTTCGTGCAGCGGTATTTTCTTAGCGTCGGTACCAATCGCTGACCAGTTTCCATTGAAACCTTCGTCGTCGCTGATTCGAATATCGCCTTCTTTACCGTCCACGACTCTGAATTGCAGTCCGGGAGTGTGATGGGCCCACTCCCTGAGCGCATCGACTACCAGTGCTTTGCTTTTTTGGTCTTTCAGATCCAGTGCGACGGTAACAATGCCGTCAGGCCATCGCTTACTTGTGTCCGCTATACCCCTTTTGGTTCTGCTTGTACGTTCGGAAGCCGAAGTATCGTTATTAATGTGAGGCGGATAGAAAGAGTGAGTGGTCGACCCGGGGGCAGTTATGCTCATACGCTCTACTCATGGGATTGTGTCAAGTAGTGGAAAGCGAGGGGGGATTGGTTCCATAGGCAAAGGAAACCGCACTGCCTTGCACAGTGCGGAATTTAAAATGTTTATGGCTTGCGCTGGATAAAGTTGCGAATCCGCTCAGCCGCTTCCACACATTCCGCCAACGGCGCCACCAACGCCAGGCGCACACGCCCCGCGCCAGGGTTGAAGCCGTCCACTTCCCGCGATAGGTAAGAGCCCGGCACCACTGTCACATGCTCTTGCACGAACAAATCGCGGCAGAAGGCAGCGTCGTCGCCTTGCACATTCGGCCACAGGTAAAAGCCCCCATCCGGGCTTTGCACGTCCAGCACCGGCTTGAGGATCGCCAGCACCGCATCGAACTTCTCGCGGTACAGGTCACGGTTGGCCAGTACGTGGGCCTCGTCCTGCCAGGCCGCAATGCTTGCAAGCTGGGTTTGCACTGGCATCGCGCAGCCGTGGTAGGTGCGGTACAGCAAAAAGGCCTTGAGGATCTCGGCGTCGCCGGCCACAAAGCCTGAGCGCAGGCCTGGCAGGTTGGAGCGCTTGGACAGGCTGTGGAATACCACGCAACGCTTGAAGTCCTCGCGGCCCAGCTCGACGCAGGCGCTGAGCAGGCCTGGTGGCGGGGTTTGCTCGTCGAAGTACAGCTCGCTGTAGCACTCGTCGGCAGCGATGACGAAATCGTATTGGTCGGCCAGGGCGATGAGTTTTTTCAGGGTGTCGACCGGGATCAGTGCGCCAGTCGGGTTGCCGGGGGAGCACAGGAACAGGATCTGGCAACGTTTCCAGATGTCGGGGGAGACGGCATCGAAGTCCGGGTTGAAGCCGTTGCTATCCAGGCATGGCAGGTAGTGCGGCTTGGCCCCGGCCAGGAACGCGGCGCCTTCGTAGATCTGGTAGAACGGGTTGGGGCTTACCACCAGCGCGTCGTCGCCACGGTTGACCACGGTCTGGGTGAAGGCAAACAGCGCCTCGCGCGTACCGTTGACCGGCAAGATGTTGCGCGCCGGGTCCAGCCAGCCCTTGGGCACGTTGAAGCGGCGTTCGCACCAGGCGCCGATGGCTTCGCGCAGCGCCGGAATGCCCAAGGTGGTGGGGTACACCGCCATTTGATCGAGGTTATGGCTCAAGGCCTCGGCAACGAAGGCCGGTGAGGTGTGCTTGGGCTCGCCGATGGACAGGGCGATGGGGCGTTTGTCCGGGTTCGGCGTCACGCTGCCGAGCAGGGCGCGCAGTTTCTCGAAGGGGTAGGGCTGCAACTGGTTAAGGGCGTTGTTCATATAAGCCTCTATCACGGTGAGCACGGAACCTGTGGGAGCTGGCTTGCCTGCGATGGCATCACTGCGGTCTACCTGACGGACCAAGGTGTCTGCATCGCAGGCAAGCCAGCTCCCACAGGGCTCCTGTTCACAAAGTTAAGAATTCAAATGGTCAGTCGGGTCAGCTCGACACCGGGTTCCTGGCTCACGCTCAATTGCTCCACGATCGCCGCTTGCAAGCGCAGGCACAACTCCGGGTCGGACAGTGGCTGGTTGTCGGCGTCGGTGATAAAGAACACGTCTTCCACGCGCTCCCCCAGGGTCGCAATCTTGGCGTTCTGCAACGACAGATCGAACTCCAGGAAAATCCCGCCGATACGCGCCAGCAGCCCTGGGCGATCCGGTGCGCTGAGCTCCAGCACCGTCACTGGTCGCTGGGCGTCGTTGGAAATAGTCACCTGGGGCGCAAAGGCAAAGTGCTTGAGCTGGCGCGGCACCCGGCGCTGGATGATGGTGGGGTAGTCGTCGGGGTTGCGCAGGGCTTCGGTGAGGCCCTCGCGGATCTTTTTCACGCGCGCCGGGTTGTCGCCAATCGAGTCGCCGTCGGTGTCGAGCACGATGTAGGTGTCGAGGGTGAACTGGCTGCTGGAGGTGATGACCCGGGCGTCATGGATGTTCAGGTTGAGCTGGTCCATGGCCGCCACGGTCACGGCGAAGAAGTCGTGCTGGTCGGGCGCGTAGATGAAGATCTGCGTGCCGCCTTCGAATTCGCGCTGGGTGGTTTCCTTGATCAAGACCAGCGGGCCACCATCGGCGGGTTGCTGCAGGATTGCGTCACTGTGCCAGGCCACGTCGCCGGCGGTGTGGCGCAGGAAGTAATCGTCACCCAGTTGCGACCAGAGTTGCTCGACGTCGTCCGGGTCGTTACCGCCGCGCACCAGGATATCCAGGGCCGCACTTTGGGTGCGGCGGATCTGCTCTTCGCGGTCCACCGGGTTCTCCAGGCCACGGCGCAGGGCGCGCTTGGTCTCGGTGTACAGTTGGCGCAACAGGCTGGCGCGCCAGGAGTTCCACAGCGTCGGGTTGGTGGCGTTGATGTCGGAAACAGTCAGCACATACAGGTAATCCAGACGGGTCTCATCGCCGACGATGCCGGCAAAGTCGTGAATCACCTGTGGGTCGGACAAGTCCTTGCGCTGGGCCGTGGTCGACATCACCAGGTGGTTCTGCACCAGCCAGACAATCAGGCGGCTGTCCCACAACGGCAGTTGGTGGCGCTGGCAGAAGGCTTCGGCATCCACCGCGCCGATCTCCGAGTGGTCGCCATGCCGGCCCTTGCCGATGTCGTGGTACAAGCCGGCGAGGTAAATCAGCTCGGGCTTGGGCAGCTTGGCCATCAGCTTACTGGCCAGCGGGAATTTCTCTGATACCTGGGTGTACTGCAACTTACGCAGATGTTTGATCAGGTTCAGGGTGTGGGCATCGACGGTGTAGATGTGGAACAGGTCGTGTTGCATCTGCCCGACGATAAAACCGAACTCCGGCAGGTAGCGCCCGAGAATGCCGTAACGGTTCATGCGCCGCAGGTTGCGGTGGATGCCGATGCGGCACTTGAACAGCTCGATAAACAGGCTGGTATTGCGAATATCGTTGCGAAAGTCGTCGTCGATCAGGTGACGGTTTTCCCGCAGCAGGCGGATGGTATCGGCGCGCACGCCTTTGATTTCCGGCTGCTGCGCCATCAACACGAAGATTTCCAGCATGGCGAACGGCGTGCGGCGGAACACGTTGTCGTTGCGTGCTTCGATATAACCGTCGTGCAGTTGGAAGCGCGCATTGATCGGCTGCGGCGGTGCTTCGTCTTCGGGGGCCAGGATCACTTCTTCGAAATGCTGGATGATCAAGTCGCTGAGCTGGGCAATGCTCATGACCACCCTGTAGTACTGCTGCATGAAGCTTTCGATGCTGGTCTTCGCGTCTTCGCCCTCAAAGCCCAGCAGGGTGGCGATAGAGCGCTGGTGATCGAACAGCAGGCGGTCTTCGGAGCGCCCGGCCAGCATGTGCAGGGCGTAGCGCACCTTCCACAGGAACTCCTGGGACGAAGCCAGCAGAGTGTTTTCGCTCTCCACCAGGAAGCCTTCGCCGGCCAGGGCGCGCAGGTTCAGCGTGCCGTATTGGCGGCGCGCCACCCACAAAATTGTCTGGATATCCCGCAGCCCGCCCGGTGAGCCTTTGACGTTGGGTTCCAGGTTGTATTCGGTGTCGTTGTACTTGTGGTGCCGGGCTTTTTGCTCGGCGCGCTTGGCCAGGAAGAACTCCTTGCTCGGCCACATGTGTGCGGTGCTGGTGACTTCGAGCATGCGCTGGCGCAGGCGCTCGGGGCCGCAGATGGTGCGGCTTTCCATCAGGTTGGTGACCACCGTCAGGTCGGCACGGGCCTCTTCGGCGCATTCGTCCACCGAGCGTACGCTCTGGCCGACTTCCAGGCCGATGTCCCACAGCAACGTCAGAAAGCGCTCGATGGAATCGCGAAAGGTCTCGTGATCGGCATCGTCCAGCAGGATCAGCAGGTCGATATCGGAGTAGGGGTGCAGTTCACCACGGCCGTAGCCGCCGACCGCCACCAGGGCGATATCGACGTCGAAACTCCAGTTGAACTGCTCCCAGGCCTTTTGCAGGATGTTATCGACGAACCAGGCGCGGTCTTCGATCAGGCGGCGGATATCCCGGCCGCTGCGAAAGCGCGCATCCAGCACCTCGCGGGCTTGGCGGATGGCCTTCTTGAAGGCCGCGATAGGGCTTGCCTTCAATGCCAGCTCGGCCTGGAACTGGCCACGGTCGAAGAGTTCGGGATCCACCTGGGGCATCGATCGGCTTTCCTTTCTATCTATCAGTCAGTCACAACACGCTGTGGGAAAACCTGGGCAACCTTCAGGCCGAAACGCGTGGGATGGTGTCGTCGGCGCGCAGGGTGAAAATCTCATAGCCGGTGTCGGTGACCAGCAGGGTGTGTTCCCACTGGGCCGAGAGCTTGCGGTCCTTGGTGATGGCGGTCCAGCCGTCGCCCAGCACCTTGGTGTCGGCCTTGCCCTGGTTGATCATCGGCTCGATGGTGAAGGTCATGCCGGCTTTGAGTTCCATGCCGGTGCCGGCGCGGCCGTAGTGCAGGATCTGCGGCTCTTCGTGGAACACTTTGCCGATACCGTGGCCGCAGAATTCGCGCACCACCGAGAAACCGTTCTTTTCCGCGTGCTTCTGGATCACTTCGCCAATGTCACCCAGGCGGCAGCCGGGCTTGACGATTTCGATGGCCTTGTACATGCATTCCTGGGTGACTTGGGACAGGCGCTCGGCCCACACCGGTACATTGCCGACGTGGAACATGCGGCTGGTGTCGCCGTGGTAGCCGTCCTTGATCACCGTGACGTCGATGTTCAGGGTGTCGCCGTCCTTCAGTGGCTTGTCACCGGGAATGCCGTGGCAGACCACGTGGTTGATCGAGGTGCAGATCGACTTGGGGAAGCCTTTGTAATTCAGTGGGGCAGGGATGGCTTTTTGCACGTCGACTATATAGTCGTGGCAGATGCGGTCCAGCGCTTCGGTGGTGACGCCGGGCTTGACGTGTTCGGCGATCATTTCCAGCACGTCGGCAGCCAGTTTGCCGGCAACGCGCATGCCTGCGATGTCTTCGGCGGTTTTCAAGGTAACGGTCATACAGGCTCTCTCTAGCGCGACGCGCTGAAATCAATACGGTTCACGGGGGCGCGACAAAGGGTTACAGCATTCGCGCAAGTCCCAAAAAACGCGATTCTAACAGACGATGCTGGCAAATCATGCGCATCTGGTGATCGCTTCTCTCTATGAGGTAGAGGCATGTTGGCTGTATTCAAGGGCTTACGCAAAGACGACGACCGGCAAGTGTGATTGCGGGTTTCGTTTTTGCCGATGCTGTGGTATAAAATGCGCCGCTTTCCGGGGATACCCCGCAAAGCTTAAATCCACACACGTGTCGACACGATGACCTGGGTGCCGGAGGCCTTGATGCCGCTGGTTGGTCATTGGGATACGTGGAGGCCAAACCCGACTTATTAAGGAACTATCATGTCCCAAGTCAACATGCGCGATATGCTGAAGGCCGGTGTGCACTTCGGTCACCAGACCCGTTACTGGAACCCGAAAATGGGTAAGTACATTTTCGGCGCGCGTAACAAGATTCATATTATCAACCTTGAAAAAACCCTGCCAATGTTCAACGAAGCACTGACTTTCGTAGAGCGTCTGGCCCAGGGCAAAAACAAGATCCTGTTCGTCGGCACCAAGCGTTCCGCTGGCAAGATCGTTGCTGAAGAAGCAGCACGTTGCGGTTCGCCGTACGTCGATCACCGCTGGTTGGGCGGCATGCTGACCAACTTCAAAACCATCCGTGCTTCCATCAAGCGTCTGCGTGACCTTGAAGTACAAGCCGAAGACGGTACTTTCGCCAAGCTGACCAAGAAAGAAGCGCTGATGCGCTCCCGTGACCTGGAAAAGCTCGATCGTTCCCTGGGTGGTATCAAGGACATGGGCGGTCTGCCTGACGCACTGTTCGTTATCGACGTTGATCACGAGCGCATCGCGATCACCGAAGCCAACAAGCTGGGCATCCCGGTTATCGGCGTAGTCGATACCAACAGCAGCCCGGAAGGCGTTGACTACATCATCCCAGGCAACGATGACGCAATCCGCGCTATCCAGCTGTACATGGGTTCGATGGCTGACGCTGTAATCCGTGGTCGCAACCACGTTGCTGGTGGTACCGAGCAGTTCGTTGAAGAAGCTCCGGTAGCTGCCGCTGAGTAATTGACGCCCTGGCGTTGACTCAGTAAGCAAAAAGGGGGCTTGGCCCCCTTTTTGCCACCTCGAAAACCATTTGTCGGCAGCGCAGCTACATCATTTGTAACGTGCAGCGGCCTACAACGGAGATTCGGGAAGAATTGATCGCCCGTTTGATCGGGTGGAATGGTTGAAAACCTATCCAAGAGGATTTTGAAATGGCAGAGATTACTGCAGCGTTGGTTAAAGAACTGCGTGAGCGTACCGGCGAAGGCATGATGGATTGCAAAAAGGCCTTGACCAAGGCCGGCGGCGACATCGAAAAAGCCATTGATGACATGCGTGCTTCCGGCGCCATCAAGGCTGCCAAGAAAGCAGGCAACGTGGCTGCTGAAGGCGCTATCGCTCTGAAAGAAGACGGCAAATCCGCCGTTCTGCTGGAAGTGAACTCCCAGACCGACTTCCTGGCTTTGCAGGACGACTTCAAGGCATTCGTTGCTGCCAGCGTTGAAAAAGCGTTCGCCGAGAAAATGACTGACGCCGCTCCGCTGATCGAAGCTCAAGAAGCTGATCGCCTGGTACTGGTCGGCAAGGTTGGCGAAAACGTCAACATCCGTCGCCTGGTTCGCGTTGAAGGTGATGTGGTTGGTGGTTACCTGCACGGCAACAAGATCGGTGTTGCAGTTGTTCTCAAAGGCGGCGACGTTGAGCTGGCTAAAGACATCGCAATGCACGTTGCTGCAAGCAACCCTGAGTTCCTGCTGCCTTCGGAAGTGTCTGCCGACGCAATCGAACGTGAAAAAGCTGTGTTCCTGAGCCTCAACGCCGACAAGATCGCCGGCAAGCCAGAGAACATCGTTGAAAACATGATCAAAGGCCGCATCAGCAAGTTCCTGGCTGAAGCAAGCCTGGTTGAGCAGGCGTTCGTCAAGAACCCTGAAATCAAGGTTGGCGAACTGGCCAAGAAAGCCGGTGCTGAAATCGTTTCCTTCACTTACTTCAAAGTAGGCGAAGGTATCGAGAAGCCGGTCGACAACTTCGCTGAAGAAGTTGCTGCCCAGCTGGCTGCCGCCAAGCAATAAGACAGTTCCAAACTGTCGCCGAAAGAGGCTGCCCGCTCACGCGCGCAGCCTCTTTTCAAATGGGAAGGCCAATTTTATTTGGTTTCCTCTCGGAACTGGCTTACAAAGCCGTGTTCCGATGGCGCTGTGACAGCGTCCAGCTAGAGTGAACGCAAGCCGTAAAACGGCTCGCCAAGAATTTTTAAAAAATACGCCGCAGGAGAGATTCGCAATGGCTCAGCAGGGCAGTGGTTATCAGGCTCGCTATAAACGCATTCTACTCAAGCTCAGCGGCGAGGCCCTGATGGGCTCGGAAGAGTTCGGGATCGACCCCAAGGTGCTTGACCGCATGGCGCTGGAAGTCGGCCAATTGGTCGGTATCGGCGTGCAGGTCGGCCTGGTGATTGGGGGTGGCAACCTGTTCCGCGGTGCGGCACTCAGTGCTGCCGGTATGGACCGGGTTACCGGCGACCACATGGGCATGCTGGCCACTGTGATGAACGCCCTGGCCATGCGCGACGCCCTGGAGCGCGCCAACATCTCGGCCATCGTGATGTCGGCTATTTCCATGGTTGGCGTGACCGATCACTATGATCGCCGCAAAGCCATGCGCCACCTGAACTCCAAGGAAGTGGTGATCTTTGCCGCCGGCACCGGTAACCCGTTCTTCACCACTGACTCGGCCGCATGCCTGCGTGCTATCGAAATCGATGCTGACGTGGTGCTGAAGGCGACCAAGGTGGATGGCGTATACACTGCAGACCCATTCAAAGACCCGCATGCCGAGAAGTTCGATCATCTGACCTACGATGAAGTACTGGATCGCAAGCTGGGTGTCATGGACCTGACCGCTATCTGTCTGTGCCGCGACCACAAGATGCCGCTGCGCGTATTTAACATGAACAAGCCCGGCGCCCTGCTGAATATCGTACACGGCGGCGCAGAAGGGACTCTGATCGAGGAAGGCCAACAATGATCAACGAAATCAAGAAAGACGCCCAGGCGCGTATGCAGAAATCTCTGGAATCCTTGAGCCACGCCTTTGGCCAGATCCGTACTGGCAAGGCGCACCCAAGCATCCTGGGCAGCGTGATGGTGCCTTACTACGGTTCTGACACCCCGCTGAGCGGTGTGGCCAACGTGACCGTGAAGGATTCGCGTACCCTGCAAGTTGTTGCCTTCGAGCGCAACATGCTCGCTGCCGTCGACAAAGCTATCCAGAGTGCTGGCCTGAACCTCAATCCGACCAACCTGGGCGAGTTGCTGCTGATCTCCATGCCTGCGCTGACCGAAGAAACCCGCAAGGGCTTCACCAAGCAGGCGCGCAGTGCCGCTGAAGATGCGCGCGTTGCCGTGCGTAACATCCGCCGCGATGCGTTGGGCGACCTGAAGAAGCTGGTCAAGGACAAGGAAATCAGCGAAGACGAAGAGCGCCGTGCCGTCGCTGATATCGACAAGCTGACCAAGGACGCCGAAGCCCAGATCACCAAGGCGACCGAAGAAAAAGAAAAGGACCTGATGGCCGTATAAGGGGTCAGGACGCCTTCATGGAAAAGACCAAGCAGACTGTGCCCTCCGTGGTGCCGCGCCATGTCGCGATCATCATGGATGGGAATAATCGCTGGGCGAAAAAACGCTTTATGCCGGGTGTTGCCGGGCATAAAGCGGGTGTTGACGCGGTAAGGGCGGTGATTGAGGTGTGCGCCGAGGCCAAGGTCGAAGTGCTGACCTTGTTCGCCTTCTCCAGTGAGAACTGGCAGCGGCCCGCCGATGAGGTCAGTGCCTTGATGGACCTGTTCTTCAAGGCCCTGCGTCGTGAGGCCAAGCGCCTCAATGACAACAACATCAGTCTGCGCATCATTGGTGATCGCTCGCGGTTCCATCCGGAACTGCAAACGGCCATGCGCGAAGCCGAGGCCATCACTGCCGGCAGTAACCGTTTTGTGTTGCAGATCGCAGCCAACTACGGCGGCCAGTGGGATATCGCCCAGGCTGCGCAGCGGCTTGCCCGCGAAGTGCAGGCCGGTCATCTGCGCCCGGACGACATCACGCCCGAACTGTTACAAACCTGCCTGGTGACCGGCGACCTGCCGTTGCCGGACTTGTGTATTCGTACCGGTGGCGAGCATCGCATCAGCAATTTCCTGCTGTGGCAGTTGGCCTACACCGAACTGTACTTCTCCGACCTGTTCTGGCCGGACTTCAAACACGATGCCATGCGTAATGCACTGGCCGATTTCGCTTCCCGTCAGCGTCGCTTCGGTAAAACGAGCGAGCAGATCGAAGCTGGAGCCCGGGTTTAAATGCTTAAACAACGAATCATCACGGCGCTGATCCTGCTGCCGATTGCCTTGTGCGGTTTTTTCCTGCTCGACGGTTCCGGCTTTGCGCTGTTCATCGGCCTGGTCGTGACCCTTGGGGCCTGGGAGTGGGCGCGCCTGGCAGGCTTCGTCAACCAATTGCCGCGTGTGGTCTACGCCGCTGTGGTCGCGCTGTTGTTGTTCTTCATGTACATCCTGCCGGACATCGCGCCCTGGGTGCTGGGGGCTGCCGTGTTGTGGTGGGCGCTGGCGACTTTCCTGGTGCTCACCTATCCGCGCACCAGTGGCCAATGGTCCAGCGTGGCCTGCAAGCTGGTGATTGGCCTAGCGATCCTGTTGCCGGCCTGGCAAGGGTTGGTGGAGATCAAGCGTTACCCTCTTGGCAACGAGTTGATCCTAGCGGTGATGGTGTTGGTATGGGGCGCTGACATTGGTGCCTACTTCTCGGGTCGAGCCTTTGGCAAGCGCAAGCTGGCCCCGGCCGTCAGCCCAGGCAAGAGCTGGGAAGGCGTATACGGCGGCCTGGCTTTGACGCTGCTGATCACCCTGGTGGTCGGTGTGGTGCGTGACTGGTCGGTAAAGGAAGTACTCCTGGCCTTGCTGGGGGCGGCTATCGTCGTCTTCATCTCGGTGGTGGGCGACCTTACCGAGAGCATGTTCAAGCGCCAGGCTGGCATCAAGGACAGCAGTAACCTGCTGCCAGGTCATGGCGGTGTGCTTGACCGTATCGACAGCCTCACCGCTGCGCTACCGATCTTTGCCGTGCTGTTGTGGATGATCGCTTCGTGAGCCGCCTGCAGCAGGTTACGGTGCTGGGCGCGACCGGCTCGGTCGGGCTCAGTACACTGGATGTGATCGCCCGTCACCCCGATCGTTATCAGGTTTTCGCCCTGACCGGCTTCACGCGTTTGCGCGAGTTGCTGGCCTTGTGTGTGCGTCACTCGCCGCGCTTTGCCGTGGTGCCAGAGGCGGCTGCGGCTCGCCGTCTGCAGGATGATCTGCGCGCTGCCGGGCTGGCCACTCAGGTATTGGTCGGCGAGGCAGGGTTGTGCCAGGTCTCGGCCGATGCTGACGTGGATACCGTGGTGGCGGCGATTGTCGGTGCAGCAGGTTTGCGCCCGACCTTGGCGGCGGTCGATGCTGGCAAGAAAATCCTGCTGGCCAATAAAGAAGCCTTGGTCATGTCCGGTGCTCTCTTTATGCAAGCGGTGCGCAAGAGCGGCGCGGTGTTGCTGCCTTTGGACAGCGAGCACAACGCCATCTTCCAGTGCATGCCCGGTGATTTTGCCCGCGGCTTGAGTCAGGTCGGCGTGCGCCGGATTCTGCTGACGGCATCTGGCGGGCCATTCCGCCAGACTCCGTCGGCCGAGCTCGAGCATGTGTCTCCCGATCAGGCATGTGCCCATCCGAACTGGTCCATGGGGCGCAAAATCTCTGTGGATTCGGCGAGCATGATGAACAAAGGCCTGGAGTTGATCGAGGCATGCTGGCTGTTCGATGCACGGCCTGACCAGGTTGAGGTGGTGATTCACCCACAAAGTGTGATCCATTCCCTGGTCGATTACGTGGATGGTTCGGTGTTGGCGCAGTTGGGTAATCCGGACATGCGCACACCGATCGCCAATGCCTTGGCCTGGCCGGAGCGCATTGATTCGGGCGTGGCGCCGTTGGACTTGTTTGCAATCGCGCGCCTGGACTTCGAAGCCCCGGACGAGCAGCGTTTCCCGTGTTTGCGCCTGGCGCGGCAAGCGGCCGAGGCGGGTAACAGTGCCCCGGCCATGCTTAACGCGGCCAATGAGGTGGCCGTAGCCGCGTTTCTTGAACGGCGCATCCGCTTTCCGCAGATCGCGAGTATCATCGAGGACGTCCTGGCGCTTGAGCCAGTGGTGGCGGTGAATGACCTGGAGGCGGTGTTTGAAGCCGACACCAAGGCCCGAGCCCTGGCTGGGCAATGGTTGGAACGCAATGCGCGTTAAGGTTTGAGTCTTCAGGCATTGGATTGAGATGCGGAGAAATTAGATGAGTGCGCTCTACATGATTGTCGGCACCCTGGTTGCTCTGGGTGTGTTGGTGACCTTCCACGAATTCGGCCACTTCTGGGTCGCACGTCGTTGCGGCGTCAAGGTATTGCGCTTTTCCGTCGGTTTCGGCATGCCGTTGTTGCGCTGGCATGACCGCCGCGGCACTGAGTTTGTCATTGCTGCTATCCCGTTGGGCGGCTACGTCAAGATGCTCGATGAGCGCGAAGGCGAAGTGCCTGCAGACCAGTTGGACCAATCCTTCAATCGCAAGACCGTTCGTCAGCGTATTGCGATTGTTGCGGCGGGGCCGATTGCCAACTTTTTGTTGGCGATGGTGTTCTTCTGGGTCTTGGCCATGCTGGGCAGCCAGCAGGTGCGCCCGGTCATTGGCGCGGTCGAAGCGGACAGCATCGCGGCCAAGGCTGGCCTGGCGGCTGGGCAGGAAATTGTATCCATTGATGGCGAACCCACCACGGGCTGGGGCGCGGTCAACTTGCAGTTGGTGCGTCGCCTGGGCGAGAGCGGCACCGTCAATGTGGTGGTGCGCGACCAGGATTCCAGCGCCGAAACCCCGCGGGCATTGGCGCTGGACCATTGGCTCAAGGGCGCTGATGAGCCCGATCCGATCAAGTCCCTGGGGATCCGCCCTTGGCGTCCGGCCTTGCCGCCGGTGCTGGCCGAGCTCGATCCGAAAGGCCCGGCCCAGGCTGCTGGCCTGAAAACCGGTGATCGCTTGCTGGCCCTCGATGGCCAGGCGCTGGGTGACTGGCAGCAGGTGGTCGACCTGGTGCGTGTACGCCCTGATACCAAAATTGTGCTGAAAGTTGAGCGCGAGGGTGCTCAAATCGACGTCCCCGTGACCTTGTCGGTGCGAGGCGAAGCCAAGGCAGCCGGGGGCTACCTGGGTGCCGGGGTCAAAGGTGTCGAGTGGCCGCCATCGATGGTGCGAGAGGTCAGCTACGGGCCTTTGGCCGCGATTGGCGAGGGTGCGAAACGCACCTGGACCATGAGCGTGCTGACCCTCGAATCCCTCAAGAAAATGTTGTTCGGTGAGCTCTCGGTAAAAAACTTGAGTGGACCGATAACCATTGCTAAAGTGGCGGGCGCTTCTGCCCAGTCGGGTGTCGCGGATTTCCTGAATTTCCTGGCTTATCTGAGTATTAGCCTTGGGGTTCTGAATTTGCTGCCCATTCCAGTATTGGATGGGGGGCATCTGCTGTTTTATCTGGTCGAGTGGGTGCGTGGTCGCCCCTTGTCGGATCGGGTGCAGGGTTGGGGGATACAGATCGGTATCAGTTTGGTGGTCGGGGTGATGTTGTTAGCCCTGGTCAACGATCTGGGACGTCTGTAACGCTTCGCTGAATTGCGAATCTGCCGCATTTTGCGGCAGTTTGTTTATTGCCAGTTGGAATAAGAAAGGACTTCATGAAACGTCTGCTGCTAACTGCGGTTCTCACCGTATTGATGATCGCCGAAGTTCACGCCGAGTCCTTCACCATCTCCGATATTCGCGTCAACGGCCTCCAGCGGGTTTCCGCGGGTAGCGTCTTTGGTGCCTTGCCGTTGAACGTCGGGGAACAGGCGGATGATCGTCGCCTGGTGGAATCCACTCGTGCGCTGTTCAAAACCGGGTTCTTTCAAGATATCCAACTGGGTCGCGAAGGCAACGTCCTGGTCATCACGGTCGTCGAGCGACCTTCCGTCGCGAGTATCGCGATCGAAGGTAACAAGGCCATCTCCACTGAAGACCTGATGAAGGGCCTGAAGCAATCGGGCCTGGCCGAGGGCGAGATCTTCCAGCGCGCGACCCTTGAGGGTGTGCGTAACGAGCTGCAACGCCAGTACGTTGCCCAGGGCCGCTACTCCGCGACCGTGGAAACCGAAGTGATCCCCCAGCCTCGTAACCGTGTGGGCCTGAAGGTCAACATCAACGAAGGCACCGTGGCCGCCATCCAGCACATCAACGTCGTGGGCAACACCAAGTTCCCTGATGAAGACCTGGTCGACCTGTTCGAACTCAAGACCACCAACTGGTTGTCGTTCTTCAAGAACGATGACAAGTACGCCCGTGAAAAACTCTCCGGTGACCTGGAACGCCTGCGCTCCTACTACCTGGACCGTGGCTATATCAACATGGACATCGCTTCGACCCAGGTGTCCATCACCCCGGACAAGAAGCACGTCTACATCACCGTCAACGTCAACGAAGGCGAGAAGTACAAGGTTCGTGACGTCAAGCTCAGCGGCGACCTGAAAGTGCCTGAAGACCAGGTCAAGTCCCTGCTGCTGGTGCAGAAGGACCAGGTGTTCTCGCGCAAGCTGATGACCACCACCTCCGAACTGATCACCCGTCGCCTGGGTAACGAAGGCTATACCTTCGCCAACGTCAACGGCGTGCCGACCCCGAATGATGAAGACCACACCGTGGACATCACTTTCGTCGTCGATCCAGGCAAGCGTGCCTACGTCAACCGCATCAACTTCCGTGGCAACACCAAGTCTGCGGACGAAGTGCTGCGTCGTGAAATGCGTCAGATGGAAGGTGGCTGGGCTTCGACCTACCTGATCGACCAATCCAAGACCCGTCTTGAACGCCTGGGCTTCTTCAAGGAAGTCAACGTCGAAACCCCGGCCGTACCGGGTGTGGATGACCAGGTTGACGTGAACTACGCCGTTGAAGAACAAGCCTCGGGCTCGATCACCGCCAGCGTCGGTTTCGCCCAGAGCGCCGGTTTGATCCTGGGTGGTTCCATCACGCAGAACAACTTCCTGGGTACCGGTAACCGTGTGTCCATCGGCCTGACCCGCAGCGAATACCAGAGCCGATACAACTTCGGCTACACCGACCCCTACTGGACTGCAGACGGTGTGAGCCTGGGCTACAACGCCTTCTACCGCACCACCGACTACAAAGACCTCGATGTTGACGTTGCAAGCTATGCGATCGACAGCCTGGGTGCCGGTGTCAACGTGGGTTACCCGATCAGCGAGACCTCGCGCCTGACCTTCGGCCTCACCGCCCAGCAGGATGAGATCAAGACCGGTGTGTACACCGTGGACGAAATCTTCGACTTCACCCGTCGTGAAGGCGACAAGTTCCTGAACTTCAAGGCGTCTGCTGGCTGGTCCGAGTCGACCCTGAACAAAGGCGTACTGGCAACCCGCGGCCACTCCCAGAGCCTGACTGCGGAAGTCACCACGCCGGGCAGCGACCTGTCGTTCTTCAAGCTCGACTACCGCGGCCAGTTGTTCCAGCCGTTGAGCGATAACTACACCATGCGCCTGCACACAGAGCTGGGCTATGGCGACGGTTATGGTTCGACCGATGGCTTGCCGTTCTACGAGAACTACTATGCAGGTGGTTTCAACTCGGTACGTGGCTTCAAGGACAGCACCTTGGGTCCACGTGGTACGCCGAGCCGCGGCCAGGCATTTACGGGTAACCAGGGTACGCAAGTGGACTCGGACAACGACCCGCTTCCGTTCGGTGGTAACGTGCTGATCCAGGGTGGTGCGGAAATTCTATTCCCGCTGCCATTCGTGAAAGACCAGCGGTCGCTGCGTACGTCGGTCTTCTGGGATGTGGGTAACGTGTTCGACTCCAAGTGCGAGCAGATCAAAAACCCAAGTGGCGTGAAGTCCAACACCCAATGCAACGACGTGAGCCTCAGTAACCTGGCAAGCTCCGTGGGCGTGGGTGTGACCTGGGTGACTGCGCTGGGCCCGTTGAGCTTTGCTCTGGCCATGCCGATCAAGAAACCGGATAACGCTGAAACCCAGATTTTCCAATTCTCCCTCGGCCAGACGTTCTAAGCGTCTGACCTAAGATAACGACAACGGATTCTGTAGGAGTACATCGTGCGTAAGTTGACTCAATTGGTCTTGTTGGCCACTGTGCTGGTCACCACCCCGGCCTTCGCCGAAATGAAAATCGCCGTTCTGAACTATCAGATGGCCCTGCTGGAATCCGATGCGGCCAAGCGATACGCCGTGGATGCCGAGAAGAAGTTCGGTCCGCAACTGACCAAGCTCAAGACACTGGAAAGCAGTGCCAAGGGCATCCAGGACCGCCTGGTAGCCGGTGGCGACAAGATGCAGCAAGGCGAGCGCGAGCGTCTGGAGCTTGAATTCAAGCAAAAAGCCCGTGACTACCAGTTCCAATCCAAGGAGCTGAACGAAGCCAAGGCTGTGGCCGACCGCGAAATGCTCAAGCAGCTCAAGCCGAAATTGGACAGCGCTGTGGAAGAAGTCATCAAGAAAGGTGCCTTTGACCTGGTGTTCGAGCGTGGCGCCGTGATCGACGTCAAGCCTCAATACGACATCACCCGCCAGGTGATCGAGCGCATGAACCAGCTGAAGTAAACCATGACAGCGACTATCAAACTCGGCGAGTTGGCCGAGTTCCTGGGGGCTACCTTGCGTGGCTCCAAGGAGAAAGAAATCACTGGGCTAGCCACCTTGCAGGAGGCTGGCCCAGCTCAGTTGAGCTTCCTCGCAAATCCTCAATACCGTAAATACCTGGTCGACTGCCAGGCCGCAGCCGTGTTGCTGAAGGCCGCTGACGCCGAAGGGTTTACCGGGGATGCGCTGGTGGTGGCCGACCCGTACCTGTCGTACGCCAAGGCGTCGCACCTGTTCGATCCCAAGCCGAAAGCGGCCGGCGGTATTCACCCGTCTGCCGTGATCGCCGATGATGCCCAGGTTGACCCGGCGGCCAGCATCGGCGCGTTTGCCGTGATCGAGAGCGGGGCGCGTATTGGTGCAGGCGTCACCGTGGGTGCCCACTGTTTCATTGGCGCGCGCTGCGAAATTGGTGCCGATGGCTGGCTGGCTCCTCGCGTCACCCTGTACCACGATGTGCGTATCGGTCAGCGTGTGGTCATCCAGTCGGGCGCCGTGATCGGCGGTGAGGGCTTCGGCTTTGCCAATGCCAAGGGCATCTGGCACAAGATCGCCCAGGTCGGTGGCGTATTGATCGGCGACGATGTGGAGATCGGCGTGAACACTGCTGTGGATCGCGGGGCCCTGGCCGATACCGTGATCGGTAACGGTGTAAAGCTCGATAACCAGATCCAGATCGCCCACAACGTGCAGATTGGCGATCACACCGCCATGGCCGCCTGCGTGGGTATTTCCGGCAGCACCAAGATCGGCAAGCATTGCATGCTCGCCGGTGGCGTAGGGCTGGTGGGGCATATCGATATTTGCGACAACGTCTTCATCACCGGCATGACCATGGTGACCCACTCGATCACAGAGCCAGGGGCCTATTCGTCCGGTACCGCGATGCAACCTGCGGCCGAATGGCGCAAGAGTGCCGCGCGTTTGAGGAAGATCGACGACATGGCACGACGTATCAAACAGCTTGAAAAGCGTGTCGGGGACGTGACCCCTGGCGACAATGCTTCATCAGAAGGCTGATACCATTTCCATATCAAGTGTGCACAGCCGCTAGACGGCCTCCTTGATTTGCTAGCGGGGCGTGCGCCTGGTGCGCCCGCCCCCAATCTTTATTACAGGCTTCCCCCCGAAATGATGGACATCAACGAGATTCGCGAATACCTGCCTCACCGTTACCCGTTCCTGCTGGTGGACCGCGTAGTGGACCTCAACGTCGAGGAAAAGCGCATTCGTGCCTACAAGAATGTCAGCATCAACGAACCATTCTTCAACGGTCACTTCCCTGCGCATCCAATCATGCCGGGTGTGTTGATCATCGAAGCCATGGCCCAGGCTGCCGGTATCCTTGGTTTCAAAATGCTCGACCTCAAGCCTGCCGACGGCACGCTTTACTATTTCGTGGGTTCGGACAAGCTGCGTTTTCGCAACCCGGTCACCCCGGGTGACCAGTTGATCCTGGAAGCCAAGTTCATCAGTTGCAAACGCCAGATCTGGAAGTTCGAATGCCAGGCCTCGGTAGATGGCAAGCCGGTGTGCTCTGCCGAGATCATCTGTGCGGAACGCAAACTATGAGTTTGATTGACCCTCGCGCAATCATCGATCCGTCGGCCGTACTGGCCGCCGACGTTGAGGTCGGCCCTTGGTCGATCGTCGGCGCAGGTGTGGAAATCGGCGAGGGGACTGTCATCGGGCCACACGTGATCCTTAAAGGTCCGACCCGTATTGGCAAACACAATCGTATCTACCAGTTCTCCTCGGTAGGCGAAGACACCCCGGACATGAAGTACAAGGGTGAAGAAACACGCCTGGTCATCGGTGACCACAACATCATTCGTGAAGGCGTCACCATTCACCGCGGCACCGTGCAGGATCGCGCTGAAACCACCTTGGGTGATCACAACCTGGTCATGGCCTATGCGCACATCGGCCATGACAGTGTGATCGGCAACCATTGCATCCTGGTCAACAACACTGCGTTGGCAGGCCATGTGCACGTTGATGACTGGGCGATCCTCTCCGGTTTTACCCTGGTGCATCAGTATTGCCATATCGGCGCCCACAGCTTTTCCGGCATGGGCACCGCCATCGGCAAGGATGTCCCGGCGTTCGTGACGGTATTCGGCAACCCTGCCGAAGCCCGTAGCATGAATTTTGAAGGCATGCGTCGTCGCGGTTTCAGTGAAGAGGCCATCCACGCCTTGCGCCGTGCCTACAAGACGGTTTACCGCCAAGGGTTGACCGTCGAACAGGCCCTGACCGAACTGGCCGAGCCGGCTACGCAGTTCCCGGAAGTCGCGGTGTTCCGTGACTCTATCCAGACCTCGACTCGCGGCATCACCCGCTGATCATGGCCACTTTGCGTATTGCGCTCGTGGCCGGTGAAGCTTCCGGCGATATCCTGGGTGCTGGCTTGATGCGGGCGCTCAAGGCCCAGCATCCGGCGGTGGAATTTATCGGCGTCGGTGGCCCGTTGATGCAGGCCGAAGGCCTGACCTCCTACTTCCCCATGGAGCGCCTGTCAGTCATGGGGCTGGTGGAAGTCTTGGGGCGCCTGCGTGAGCTGCTGGCTCGCCGCAAGCTGCTGATCAAGACGCTGATCGAAGAAAAGCCTGACGTCTTTATCGGCATCGATGCGCCGGATTTCACGCTCAATATCGAACTCAAGTTGCGCCAGGCCGGGATCAAGACCGTGCACTACGTCAGCCCATCCGTGTGGGCGTGGCGCCAGAAGCGCGTGTTGAAAATCCGCGAAGGCTGCGACCTGATGTTGACCTTGCTGCCATTCGAAGCCCGGTTCTACGAAGAGAAGGGCGTGCCGGTGCGCTTTGTCGGCCACACCCTGGCTGACGCCATTCCCTTGCAAGCTGATCGTACGGCTGCACGTGCCGAGCTGGGCTTGCCCGATGGCCCCGTGGTTGCGTTGATGCCAGGGAGCCGTGGCGGCGAGGTAGGACGTTTGGGAGCGCTGTTTTTTGATGCCGCCGAACGTCTCCAGGCGCAAAAGCCGGGAATCCGCTTTGTGCTGCCTTGCGCCAGCCCACAACGCCGTGCGCAGATCGAAACGCTGCTGGAAGGTCGCAACCTGCCGTTGACCCTGCTCGATGGCCAGTCCCACCTGGCCCTGGCAGCCTGCGATGCGGTGTTGATCGCCTCGGGCACCGCCACGCTTGAGGCCTTGCTGTACAAGCGCCCGATGGTCGTCGCCTATCGCTTGGCGCCACTGACCTTCTGGATCCTCAAGCGCATGGTCAAGAGCCCTTACATTTCCTTGCCCAACCTGCTGGCCCAGCGCCTGCTGGTGCCGGAGTTGTTGCAGGACGATGCAACGCCCGAAGCGCTTGCAAAAACCCTACTACCCTTGATTGACGGCGGCGAAGAGCAGACCCGTGGTTTCGACGACATCCACCGCACGTTGCGCCGTGATGCCTCGAACCAGGCGGCCGATGCCGTGCTGACCTTGATCGGCCATAAACAGGAAGCCTTATGACCACGCAAATGGGCCTGGATTTCAGCCTCGTCGCCCAAGCCCACGAGTTGGTGGCAGGTGTTGACGAAGTAGGGCGCGGCCCGTTGTGTGGCGCAGTGGTCACGGCGGCGGTGATCCTTGATCCGAACCGCCCGATCCTGGGGCTCAACGATTCGAAGAAGCTCACCGAAGCCCGTCGTGAAAAGCTCTATGACGAGATCTGTGAAAAAGCCCTGAGCTGGCATATCGCCCGGGCTGAAGTCGAAGAGATCGACGAGCTGAATATCCTGCACGCCACCATGCTGGCGATGCAGCGCGCTGTGGAAGGGCTGCACATCACCCCGAAAATGGCGATGATCGACGGCAACCGCTGCCCCAAGCTGACGATGCCGTCCGAAGCGGTGGTCAAGGGCGATAGCAAGGTTCCCGCCATTGCCGCTGCCTCGATCCTGGCCAAGGTCAGCCGTGACCGTGAGATGGCCGCGTTCGAATTGATCTACCCCGGCTACGGCATTGGTGGCCATAAAGGCTACCCGACGCCCGTTCATCTGGAAGCCCTGGCTCGGCTCGGCCCCACCCCGATCCATCGCCGCTCGTTTGCCCCGGTACGCCAGGCTTATGAGGCCCGTGAAAGTCTGATCGAGGTTTAGCAGCAAGGCTGATGTTTTTACCCAGGCCCGGTACAATCCGGGCCTTGTTGTTTTCATGTATCAAGACAGGATCACTATGCCGGCTTCATTCGTTCATCTGCGCCTGCACACTGAGTACTCCCTGGTCGACGGCCTGGTACGGATCAAACCGCTGGTCAAAACCCTGGTGGGCATGAACATGCCTGCGGTCGCGGTTACCGACCAGAACAACATGTGTTCCCTGGTCAAGTTCTACAAGAACGCCATGGGCGCCGGCATCAAGCCGATCTGCGGCGCCGATCTGTGGCTGTCCAACAAAGACCCGGATAACCCCCTGAGCCGCATCAGCCTGCTGGCGATGAACGGCGTGGGTTACCGCAACCTCACCGAACTGATTTCCCGTGGCTTTATCGATGGCCAGCGCAACGGCTCGATCATCATCGAGCGCGAGTGGGTGGCCGAAGCCAGCGAAGGCCTGATCATGCTCTCGGCGGCCAAAGAGGGTGAAATCGGTATCGCGCTGCTGGGCGGCAACCCCCAGGAAGCCGAGGTGCTGGCGCGCGAGTGGATGCAGGTATTCCCGGGCCGTTTCTACCTGGAAGTGCAGCGCACCAATCGCCCCAACGATGAAGAGCATTTGCACGCCGCTGTAGCCCTGGCCGATAAGCTGGGTGCGCCGCTGGTGGCGACCAACGATGTGCGCTTTATCAAGAAAGAAGATTTCGAAGCCCACGAAACCCGCGTGTGCATCGGCGAAGGCCGGGCCCTGGATGACCCGCGCCGCTCGAAGAACTACAGCGAAGAGCAGTACCTCAAAAGCGCCGATGAAATGGCGGAGCTGTTCAGCGATTTGCCCGAGGCCCTTGAGAACTCCGTCGAGATCGCCAAGCGCTGCAACATTGAAGTAAAGCTGGGCAAGCACTTCCTGCCCAACTTCCCGATTCCCGATGGCATGACCATCGACGAATACTTTCGCAAAGTGTCGTTCGATGGCCTGGAAGAACGCCTCAGCGTCCTGCTGCCCAAGGACACCACCGAAGACTACGAAGCCAAGCGCCAGGTGTATGTCGACCGGTTGAATTTCGAGCTGGATATCATCATCCAGATGGGATTTCCTGGTTACTTCCTGATCGTGATGGACTTTATCCAGTGGGCCAAAAACAACGGCGTACCGGTAGGTCCGGGCCGTGGGTCAGGTGCTGGCTCGCTGGTGGCCTATGTACAGAAGATCACCGACCTTGACCCGCTGGAATATGACCTGCTGTTCGAACGGTTCCTGAACCCGGAACGGGTTTCCATGCCCGACTTCGACGTCGACTTCTGCATGGATGGCCGTGACCGCGTGATTGAATACGTGGCCGAAAAATATGGCCGCAACGCGGTAAGCCAGATCATCACCTTCGGTTCCATGGCCGCCAAAGCGGTAATCCGCGACGTAGCGCGGGTGCAGGGCAAGTCCTACGGTTTGGCCGACCGCCTGTCGAAGATGATCCCGTTCGAAGTCGGCATGACCCTGGAAAAAGCCTACGAGCAGGAAGAAATCCTGCGCGACTTTATCAAGGTCGATGAAGAAGCCGCTGAAATTTGGGACATGGCGCGTAAGCTCGAAGGCGTGGTGCGTAACGTCGGTAAACACGCCGGCGGTGTGGTTATCGCGCCGACCAAGCTCACCGACTTTTCGCCGATCTATTGCGATGAAGAAGGCGACGGCCTGGTCACCCAGTTCGACAAGGACGACGTGGAGGCGGCCGGCCTGGTGAAGTTCGACTTCCTCGGTCTGCGGACCCTGACGATCATCGACTGGGCGCTCAAGACCATCAACCGCGACCGTGCCAAGGTCGGCGAAGAACCGCTGGATATCGCGTTTATCCCGCTGGACGACAAACCGACCTACAGCCTGCTGCAAAAAGCCGAAACTACCGCGGTGTTCCAGCTTGAATCCCGGGGCATGAAAGAGCTGATCAAAAAGCTCAAGCCCGACTGCCTGGAAGACTTGATCGCACTGGTGGCCCTGTTCCGTCCGGGCCCGCTGCAATCGGGCATGGTGGATGACTTCATCAACCGTAAACACGGCCGGGCCGAGCTGGCTTACCCGCACTCCGACTACCAGTACGAGGGCCTCAAGCCCGTACTGGCGCCGACCTACGGCATCATCCTGTACCAGGAACAGGTGATGCAGATCGCCCAGGTGATGGCCGGCTACACCCTCGGCGGTGCGGACATGCTGCGCCGCGCCATGGGTAAGAAAAAGCCCGAGGAAATGGCCAAGCAGCGTGGCGGTTTCATTGAAGGCTGCGCGACTAACAACATCGATGCCGACCTGGCCGGTAACATCTTCGACCTGGTAGAAAAATTCGCCGGTTATGGCTTCAACAAATCCCACTCCGCCGCCTACGGCCTGGTGTCGTACCAGACCGCCTGGCTGAAAGCCCATTACCCGGCGCCGTTCATGGCGGCGGTACTCTCGGCGGATATGCACAACACCGACAAGGTCGTGACCTTGATCGAGGAAGTGCGCACCATGAAGCTGCGCCTCGATGCGCCGGACGTGAACGCTTCGGAGTTCAAGTTCACGGTGAACGACGAAGGCCGCATCATCTATGGCCTCGGCGCGATCAAGGGCGTGGGCGAAGGCCCGGTGGAGGCCATTACCGAGGCGCGTCAGGACGGGCCGTTCAAAGACCTGTTCGATTTCTGTGCGCGGGTGGACCTCAAGCGCATCAACAAGCGTACCCTCGATGGCCTGATCCGCAGCGGCGCACTCGACCGTCTTGGCCCGTACTTCCATGATGAGCCGAAGGCTTACCAGGCCAATATCGACCGCAACCGTGCGGTGCTGCTGACCGCCATGGAAGAGGCGATCAAGGCTGCCGAACAGACTGCCCGTACCCATGACAGCGGCCACGCCGACCTGTTTGGCGGGCTGTTCGTCGAAGAAGATGCCGATGTCTACGCCAACCATCGCAAGGCCAAGGAGCTGACGCTCAAGGAACGCCTGAAAGGTGAGAAAGACACCTTGGGCCTGTACCTTACCGGTCACCCGATTGACGAGTACGAAGGCGAAATCCGCCGTTTTGCCCGTCAGCGCATCATCGACCTGAAACCGGCGCGGGATACCCAGACCGTCGCCGGCATGATCATCGCCCTGCGGGTGATGAAAAATAAGAAGGGTGACAAGATGGGCTTCATCACCCTTGATGATCGCTCGGGCCGCATCGAAGCGTCATTGTTTGCCGACGCGTTCCACTCCGCCCAGTCGCTGCTGCAGACCGACGCCATGGTGGTGGTGGAAGGGGAGGTCAGCAATGACGACTTCTCCGGTGGCCTGCGCCTGCGTATCAAGCGGGTGATGAGCATGGAAGATGCCCGTACCAATCTGGCCGAGAGCCTGCGCCTGAAGGTCAAGACCGAAGCGCTTAAAGGCGATCAGCTACGCTGGTTGGGGGACTTGCTCAAACGCCACCGTGGCGCATGCCCGGTGACCATGGAATACACGGGCAGCGATGCCAAGGCCATGTTGCAGTTTGGCGAGACGTGGCGAATTGATCCCGCTGATGGCTTGATTCAAGCTTTGCGTGACCAGTTCGGGCGAGACAACGTCTTCCTCCAATACCGTTGACGGTCAGATGAGTCTGATCTCGACTAAACATTTAATCTCGACCTAAACGCGCCTCTCCCTTAAGGTAGGGCGCGAATAGACAACCGGCTGGCCAGGCACCCCTTGGCCGTCGACCCAAGACGGACGCTTATGAACCCGAATTTTCTTGATTTCGAACAGCCGATCGCTGACCTGCAAGCCAAGATCGAAGAGCTGCGCCTGGTCGGCAATGACAATTCGCTGAATATCGGCGATGAGATCGCTCGCCTGCAAGACAAGAGCAGCACGCTCACCGAAGACATCTTCGGCAAGCTGACCAGCTGGCAGATCGCGCGCCTGGCTCGCCACCCGCGCCGTCCTTACACCCTGGACTACATCGAGCACATCTTCACCGAGTTCGATGAGTTGCACGGCGACCGTCACTTCTCCGACGACGCGGCTATTGTGGGCGGCATCGCTCGCCTGGACGACCAGCCGGTGATGGTGATCGGTCACCAGAAAGGCCGTGAAGTGCGCGAAAAAGTACGCCGCAACTTCGGCATGCCGCGCCCGGAAGGCTACCGCAAGGCGTGCCGCCTGATGGAAATGGCCGAGCGCTTCAAGATGCCGATCCTGACCTTCATCGACACGCCAGGTGCCTACCCGGGTATCGACGCCGAAGAGCGCAACCAGAGCGAAGCGATTGCCTGGAACCTGCGCGTCATGGCCCGCCTGAAAACCCCGATCATCGCCACCGTGATCGGTGAAGGTGGTTCTGGCGGTGCGCTGGCCATTGGTGTCTGCGACCAACTGAACATGTTGCAGTACTCGACCTACGCAGTGATCTCGCCGGAAGGTTGTGCCTCGATCCTGTGGAAAACCGCCGAAAAGGCGCCGGACGCTGCCGAAGCCATGGGCATCACCGCCGATCGCCTCAAAGGCCTGGGTATCGTCGACAAGGTTATCGCCGAGCCACTGGGCGGCGCCCACCGTGACCCGGCTGCCGCCGCTGCGACCATCCGTGCCGAGTTGGGTTCGCAACTGGCGATGCTCAAGAAGCTGGATAACGAAGCGCTGCTGGCTCGTCGTTATGAGCGCCTGATGAGCTACGGCCTCTAAGCCGACGCTGTACCCAATGTGGGAGCCGGCTTGTGTGGGAGCTGGCTTGCCTGCGATAGCATCACCTTGGTATCACTGATACACCGAGGTGCCTGCATCGCGGGCAAGCCCGGCTCCCACATTTGCTTTGTGTATGCTGACGAACGTATTCCAGCTTTGCGGCGGTGACGTGTGATGAAACCAACCCTGCCGGCCACACTCCTGCACACCCTGGCCCCCTGGCGCAACGCGCCGGCCTGGCATATCGCGTTCTCCGGTGGTCTCGACTCCACCGTCCTGCTGCACCTCTTGGCCTCACTGGCCAAAATCGAAAACCTGCCTCCTGTCAGCGCCGTTCATGTCCACCATGGTCTGCAAGCTGCTGCCGATGCATGGCCTGCTCATTGCCAATCGGTCTGCGACGCCCTGGGCGTACCTTTGCGCGTCATGCGCGTGCAGGTCAGTCCCGGTGCGAGCCTTGAACGCGCGGCCCGCGAGGCGCGCTACCAAGCGTTCATGCAAGTCATGGAGGCAGGGGAGGTGCTTTTCACTGGCCAGCATCGCGACGATCAAGCCGAAACCCTGCTGTTTCGCCTGCTGCGTGGCGCCGGCGTGCGAGGGTTGGCGTCTATGCCTGAGCATCGCCCCTTAGCGCAGGGCCACTTGGTGCGGCCGTTGCTGGCATTCTCTCGTAGCGAGCTGGAAGCCTACGCCCATCAGCATCAGTTGCAGTGGATCGAAGATCCCTCCAACGCTGATCCACGGTTTTCCCGCAATTACCTGCGTCACCGCGTATTCCCAACCCTGACGGAACGCTGGCCCCAGGCGATCACCCACCTGGCTCGCACGGCTGAACACATGGCTGAGGCGCAAGGGCTGCTCGACGAGTTGGCGCTGATGGACCTGCAGCGCGCCGATCAGCCTTCTACGTTTCCCTGGTTGCCGCTGCCGTCTCTGGCGCTTGAGCCATTGCGTGAACTATCCGATGCCCGCCAGCGTAACGCCCTGCGGCATTGGCTGATACCACTGACCGGTTTACCGGACAGCGACCACTGGGCTGGTTGGCATGCCCTGCGCGATGCCAAGGGGGACGCACAGCCTCTGTGGCGCCTGGCCGACGGCCAAATGCAGCGTAGCGGTGAACGCATCTGGTGGTTACCTTCAACTTGGTCGGAGTTTTCCGACGCATCGGTGAGCTGGCCCGATCCGCAAAATCCACTAGAGTTAACGGGCAATGGCCAACTGAAGTTTATTGGCGAGGCTCCCGAAGGCCCGCTAGTGATCCGATATCGCCAGGGTGGCGAAATCATCGACGTACCGGGCCGAGGCCGGCGTGATCTCAAGCGTCTGCTGAATGAAAGCGGCATGCCGGGCTTCGTCCGTGGCAGATTGCCGCTGGTCTATCGGGGCGAGCAATTGCTGGCTGTGCCAAGCGTTGCGGGGGCATGGGCCCGGTCGGTGGGTGAGGTGCAATTGGATTGGTTGCCACAGAGCTGCGATCAAGGTTTGAGCTGATAGCGCCTTTCCGGTAGACTACGCTCCCTTCTTGATACAACTTCTGTGGATTCGCCTGAATCGCAGTCGTTGCCGATTACCAAGCAGTCTTTGCTGGGCGATTCCAAAAAATGTGTAGCGATCAACGTACCGGTGTTTCATTGCTGGTCTGTCACAACGCGGCGGTTTTTTTGAAAGGTGCACTGTGATTAATGCAGGTGATCGGGGGCTTCGGCCTTCCTTCGCTTTCCCCGGCGGCTCGGACCGCTTTAACGCAGACTTCTAGGGTTTTTCATGACGCGCTACATATTCGTCACGGGCGGTGTTGTTTCTTCATTGGGGAAAGGCATTGCCTCCGCTTCATTGGCGGCCATCCTGGAGGCGCGGGGACTTAAGGTCACCATGCTCAAGCTGGACCCGTACATCAACGTTGACCCGGGCACCATGAGCCCGTTCCAGCACGGTGAAGTGTTCGTCACCCACGACGGCGCCGAGACCGACCTGGACCTGGGCCACTACGAGCGGTTCATCCGCACGACCATGACCCAGAACAACAACTTCACCACCGGCCGTGTCTACGAGCACGTGCTGCGCAAAGAGCGCCGTGGTGATTACCTGGGTGCAACCATCCAGGTGATCCCGCACATCACCGACGAAATCAAGCGCCGCATCATCAAGGGTGCAGGCGATGCCGACGTGGCGATGGTCGAGATCGGTGGCACCGTGGGTGACATCGAGTCCCAACCGTTCCTCGAAGCCATCCGCCAGTTGCGTTTCGAAGTTGGCGCCAAGCGCGCGATGCTGATGCACCTGACACTGGTGCCCTACATCGCCACTGCCGGCGAAACCAAAACCAAGCCTACCCAGCACTCGGTCAAGGAACTGCGTTCCATCGGCCTGCAGCCGGATGTGCTGGTATGCCGCTCCGATCACCCGATCGACATTTCCTCGCGCCGCAAGATCGCGCAGTTCACCAACGTTGAAGAACGTGCGGTAATTGCCCTGGAAGACGCCGATACCATCTACAAGATCCCGGGCATCCTGCATTCGCAGGGGCTGGATGATTTTGTGGTCGAGCGTTTCGGCCTGCAGTGCGGCGGTGCCGACCTGTCCGAGTGGGAAGCGGTTGTCGACGCCAAGCTCAACCCTGAGCATGAAGTCACCATCGCCATGGTCGGTAAGTACATGGAGCTGCTGGACGCGTACAAGTCGCTGATCGAAGCCATGAGCCACGCCGGTATCAGCAACCGTACCAAGGTCAACCTGCGCTACATCGACTCCGAAGACATCGAGAACCAGGGCACTGCGCTGCTCGAAGGTGTTGACGCGATCCTCGTTCCCGGCGGTTTCGGCCTGCGTGGCGTGGAAGGCAAGATCACTGCCGTGCAGTACGCCCGTGAAAACAAGGTGCCGTACCTGGGTATCTGCCTGGGCATGCAAGTGGCCGTTATCGAGTTCGCCCGTAACGTGCTGGGCTGGAAAGACGCCAACTCCACCGAGTTCGATCACTCCAGCGGCCACCCGGTCGTGGGCCTGATCACCGAGTGGGAAGACGCCACCGGCGCCGTTGAAACCCGTACCGAAACGTCCGACCTGGGCGGCACCATGCGCCTGGGTGCTCAGGATTGCCTGCTGGAGGCCGGCTCGCTGGTACACGACTGCTATGGCAAGGACGTGATCGTCGAGCGTCACCGTCACCGCTACGAAGTGAACAACAACCTGCTGCCGCAGATCAAAGAAGCTGGCCTGAAAATCTCCGGTCGCTCCGGTGATGGCAAGCTGGTTGAGGTGGTCGAGGCACCGGATCATCCGTGGTTCGTGGCCTGCCAGTTCCACCCGGAGTTCACCTCGACGCCGCGCGACGGTCACCCGTTGTTCAGTGGTTTCGTCAAAGCAGCACTGACGCAACACCAGAAGAAGGCGTAAACCAGATGGCCCAGAAGATCATTCGCGTAGGCGACATCGAGATTGCCAACGACAAGCCCATGGTGCTGTTCGGCGGCATGAACGTGCTGGAAAGCCGCGACATGGCGATGCAGGTGTGTGAGGAGTACGTTCGGGTCACCCAGAAACTGGGTATCCCTTACGTCTTCAAGGCCAGCTTCGACAAGGCCAACCGTTCGTCCGTCACCTCCTATCGCGGCCCGGGCCTTGAAGAAGGCATGCGGATCTTCCAGGACATCAAGCAAGCCTTCGGCGTGCCGATCATCACCGACGTCCACGAGCCTGAGCAGGCTGCCGTGGTCGCCGAGGTGTGCGACATCATCCAGTTGCCGGCCTTTTTGTCGCGCCAGACCGACCTCGTGGTCGCCATGGCCAAGACCGGCGCTGTGATCAATATCAAGAAAGCCCAGTTCCTTGCGCCCCAGGAGATGAAACACATCCTGAGCAAGTGCGTGGAAGCGGGTAACGACCAGTTGATCCTCTGCGAGCGGGGTTCAAGCTTCGGCTACAACAACCTCGTGGTGGACATGCTCGGTTTCGGCATCATGAAACAGTTCGAATACCCCGTTTTCTTCGACGTCACCCACGCGCTGCAAATGCCCGGTGGTCGTTCGGACTCCGCTGGCGGGCGACGTGCCCAGGTGACGGACCTGGCCAAGGCGGGCATGAGCCAGTCGCTGGCGGGCCTGTTCCTTGAAGCTCACCCAGATCCGGACAACGCCAAATGTGATGGCCCGTGCGCCCTGCGCCTGGACAAGCTGGAGCCATTCCTGGCCCAGCTCAAGCAGTTGGACGAGCTGGTCAAGAGTTTTCCGACGGTAGAGACCGCGTAACTGGCATTTCTCCGGTAGAATTTCCCACGCTTTACGCTCAGGCCCCCGGGCCTGAGCCTTGTCGTCTGCAAGCCTGCCCCGTTGTTCCACCCTTGCGGTCGGTCAAAAGATTTCCTTCAGCTGCGTCGTTTTCGTCAACTTTGGAGTGTTTACAACAATGGCAAAAATCGTCGACATCAAAGGTCGTGAAGTTCTCGACTCCCGTGGCAACCCCACCGTCGAAGCCGACGTGCTTCTCGATAACGGCATCATCGGCAGCGCCTGCGCGCCGTCCGGTGCTTCCACCGGTTCGCGCGAAGCGCTGGAACTGCGTGATGGCGACAAGAGCCGTTACCTGGGCAAGGGTGTACTCAAGGCTGTAGCCAACATCAACGGTCCGATTCGTGACCTGTTGCTGGGCAAGGACCCGCTGGACCAGAAAGCCCTGGACCACGCGATGATCAAGCTCGACGGCACTGAAAACAAAGGCAGCCTCGGCGCCAACGCCATCCTCGCCGTGTCCCTGGCAGCTGCCAAGGCGGCTGCGCAGGACCAGGACCTGCCGTTGTACGCGCACATCGCCAACCTGAACGGCACCCCGGGCGTCTACTCGATGCCGGTACCGATGATGAACATCATCAACGGTGGCGAGCACGCGGATAACAACGTCGACATCCAGGAGTTCATGGTGCAGCCGGTTGGCGCCAAGTCCTTCTCCGAAGGCCTGCGCATGGGCACCGAGATTTTCCATCACCTCAAGGCTGTACTGAAGGCCCGTGGCCTGAGCACTGCCGTGGGTGACGAAGGTGGTTTCGCGCCGAACCTGGCCTCCAACGAAGATGCACTCAAAGTCATCTCCGAAGCCGTCGCCAACGCGGGCTACAAGCTGGGCACCGACGTGACCCTGGCCCTGGACTGCGCTGCCAGCGAATTCTATGAAGACGGCAAGTACAACCTGTCCGGCGAAGGCCAGGTGTTCAACTCCGAAGGTTTTGCTGAATACCTCAAGGGCCTGACCCAGCGCTATCCGATCATCTCGATCGAAGACGGCCTGGACGAGTCCGACTGGGATGGCTGGAAAATTCTCACCGACAAGATCGGCGAGAAAATCCAGCTGGTGGGCGACGACCTGTTCGTGACCAACACCAAGATCCTGAAAGAAGGCATCGACAAGAAGATCGCCAACTCGATCCTGATCAAGTTCAACCAGATCGGCACCCTGACCGAAACCCTGGAAGCCATCCAGATGGCCAAGGCTGCGGGCTACACCGCCGTGATCTCCCATCGCTCCGGCGAAACCGAAGATTCCACCATTGCCGACCTGGCCGTGGGTACTTCGGCGGGCCAGATCAAGACCGGTTCCCTGTGCCGTTCCGATCGCGTGTCCAAGTACAACCAATTGCTGCGCATCGAAGAGCAATTGGCAGGTAAAGCCAAGTACAACGGTCGCGGCGAGTTTCGCGGCTAAGCAGTAAATGGTAAAAAGTCGGCGGATTACGTCAGAAATCTCACGAAAGTGTGAATTTCGGCGCTAATCTGCTGACTGACAAGCGCAAGCCTGGTTTTACCAGGCTTTGTGCTATCAGTTGCTGCAAAAGGTTTGCATGACTGTCTTTTTTCACTGGATACCCGGATTTCGATGCGCAGTCCCAATTGGTTGTTCCTCGTCTTGCTCTTGTTGCTGGCTGGCCTGCAGTACCGCCTATGGGTCGGTAATGGCAGCTTTGCGCAGGTGGAAGAGTTGACCCAGCAAATTGCCGACCAGCGTGCCGAAAACGAACGCCTGCTGGAGCGCAACCGTGTCCTCGACGCTGAAGTGCTTGAGCTGAAAAAAGGCACGGAGACCGTTGAAGAGCGGGCTCGCCATGAACTGGGCATGGTCAAGGAGGGCGAGACCCTCTACCAGTTGGCCCAATGAGCCACGATTTACCGGCCTTCTGGGCCGTGATTCCTGCCGCGGGCGTCGGTGCCCGTATGGCTGCGGACCGTCCCAAGCAATACCTGCAACTGGGCGGGCGCACTATTCTTGAACACAGCCTCGGCTGTTTTCTCGACCATCCATGCCTCAAGGGCCTGGTGGTCAGTCTTGCAATTGACGATCCTTATTGGCCCAGCTTGGCATGCGCCAATGACCCGCGTATCCAGCGTGCCGACGGCGGCTCGGAACGTTCCGGCTCGGTGCTCAATGCGCTGCTGCAACTCAACGCTCTGGGCGCCAGTGATGACGACTGGGTGTTGGTGCACGACGCTGCGCGGCCTAACCTGAGCCGTGATGACCTCGACAAATTGTTGGCGGAACTGGCTGACGATCCGGTAGGTGGCCTGCTGGCGGTGCCGGCGCGCGACACCCTCAAGCGTGTCGACAAGCATGGCCGTGTGGTGGATACCGTTGATCGCAGCCTGATCTGGCAGGCTTACACGCCGCAGATGTTCCGCCTGGGCGCCTTGCATCGCGCCTTGGCCGACAGCCTAGTGGCCGATGCGGTGATCACCGATGAAGCGTCGGCCATGGAATGGTCCGGGCAGGCGCCGCGCCTGATCGAAGGGCGTTCGGACAATATCAAGGTGACTCGGCCGGAAGACCTGGAGTGGTTGAAGTTGCGCTGGGCTAACCGGCGGTAACCTGTCAGACCGGGTCTGCTTCATCGCAGGCAAGCCAGCTCCCACATTTGATCGCTGCCACATCAAACAACACGTCCAACTGTGGGAGCCGGGCTTGCCCGCGATGAGGCCGGTGCAGACCACCTCAATTCAATGCTTGTACTCCGGCCTCTCAGCCAGCCCCACCTTCAAGAAATCCACCAGCTTCCTCACCTTCGGCGACAAATGCCGCTGCTGCGGATACAGCGCCCACACCGCAGTATTCGGCGGTTGATGAGCCTCCAGCAACGACACCAACGCCCCACTGTGCAGATGCTCCAGGACGTAGTAATCCGGCAACTGGCACAAGCCCATGCCTTGCAACGCCGCATCCAGCACTGCTTGCCCACTGTTGCAGCGCCAATTGCCTTGCACGCGCTGGGAAAATTCCCGCCCGTCCTGGGCCATTTGCCAGATATCCGAACTGCCAATCAGGCAGTTATGCCGGCTCAACTCCGACAAGCTGTGTGGCCGACCGTACCGTTTGAGGTAGGAGGGCGACGCACACAGGTACATGCGTCGAGGTGCCAGGCGGCTGGCAACCATGCGTGAGTCTTGCAAACGTCCCAGGCGGATGGCCAGGTCGAGGCCTTCGTGGACCAGGTCCAGCGAGCGATTGGTCAACTCGATGTCCACGCGCAGTTGCGGATAGTGCGCCATAAAGCGTGTCACCAGCGGCACGATAAAACGCTCGCCATAAGCCACGGCGCAGGTCATGCGCAACATGCCCTTGGGTTCGCTGGTCAGGTCGCCCACCGCCCGCAGCGCTTCCTCGCGACCGTCCTGCAGACGTTGGCAGTGTTGCAGGAAGGTCTGGCCGGCTTCGGTCAGCGTCACCTTGCGTGTGCTGCGGTACAGCAATCGGGTTTGCAGGCGTTCTTCCAGACGCGCCACTTGCCGGCTGACGTGGGAGGACGATACCCCCAGTCGCTCGGCCGCCGCCGTGAACTGGCTGCATTCGGCCACCGCGACAAACTCGTCAATGCCTTCCCAGCGGTTCTCCAGCATGCTGATTGTCCCTATATGGCAATAATGTTTTGCTTTTGCCTGGATTATTCATCAATGGGCGATGTTTTACACTCACGGCCTCAGTTTTTAACCCGATGGAGAAACCCGGATGATCAAGTCCCGCGCCGCCGTAGCCTTCGAAGCCAAGAAGCCCCTTGAGATTGTTGAAGTGGATGTCGCCATGCCCAAGGCTGGCGAGGTGCTGCTGCGGGTGGTCGCGTCCGGCGTGTGCCACACCGACGCCTACACCTTGTCGGGTGCAGACCCGGAAGGCATTTTCCCGTCGATCCTGGGCCATGAAGGCGGCGCAGTGGTGGAAGCCATCGGCGAGGGCGTGACCTCGGTCGCTGTGGGCGATCACGTGATCCCGCTGTACACCCCGGAATGCGGCAAGTGCAAGTTCTGCCTGAGTGGCAAGACCAACCTGTGCCAGGCCATTCGCGCGACTCAGGGCAAGGGCTTGATGCCGGATGGCACCACGCGTTTCTCCTACAAGGGCCAGCCGATTTTCCACTACATGGGCACCTCGACGTTCTCCGAGTACACCGTGCTGCCGGAAATCTCCGTGGCCAAGATTCCTAAAGAAGCGCCGCTGGAAAAAGTCTGCCTGCTCGGTTGCGGTGTCACCACCGGCATCGGTGCGGTGATCAACACCGCCAAGGTCAAGCCGGGCGATACCGTGGCCGTCTTCGGCCTGGGCGGCATTGGGCTGTCGGCGATTATCGGCGCGGTCAAGGCCAAGGCCGGTCGCATCATCGCCATTGATATCAACCCGGCCAAGTTCGAAATCGCCAAGCAACTGGGCGCCACTGATTGCATCAACCCGAAAGACTACGATCGCCCGATCCAGGACGTGATTGTCGACCTGACTGATGGCGGCGTGGACTTTTCCTTCGAGTGCATTGGCAATGTGCAACTGATGCGTGCGGCTCTTGAGTGCTGTCACAAAGGCTGGGGCGAATCGGTGATCATCGGTGTGGCCGGTGCTGGCCAGGAGATCGCTACACGTCCGTTCCAACTTGTCACCGGGCGCGTCTGGCGTGGTTCAGCGTTTGGTGGCGTGCGCGGTCGTACCGAATTGCCAAGCTACGTGGAAATGGCCCAGACCGGCGAAATTCCGCTGGATACCTTCATCACCCACACCATGGGCCTGGAAGATATCAACAAAGCGTTTGACCTGATGCATGAAGGCAAGAGCATTCGTACCGTCATTCACTTCTGAGGTCGGCCATGAGTCTGGAAAACCTGTCATGCCAGAAGAGCTTCGGCGGCTGGCATAAACGTTACAAGCATCATTCCGATGTGCTGGGTTGCGACATGACCTTTGCCGTCTACCTGCCGCCGCAAGCAGAGCAGGGCGGCAAGCTGCCGGTGCTGTATTGGCTGTCCGGGTTGACCTGTACTGACGAAAACTTCATGCAGAAGGCCGGCGCCCAGCGCATGGCCGCGGAACTGGGCTTGATCATCGTCGCGCCGGACACCAGCCCCCGCGGCCTCGGCGTGCCGGGCGACCCGGACAATGCCTGGGACTTCGGCCTCGGCGCGGGCTTCTACCTCAATGCCACCCAGGAACCCTGGGCCAAGCACTATCGGATGCATGACTACGTGGTGCAGGAATTGCCGGCATTGGTAGAGGCGCATTTCCCTGCCTCCGATAAGCGCGGTATCAGCGGCCACTCCATGGGCGGTCACGGTGCGCTGGTCTGCGCATTGCGCAACCCTGGACGTTACCTGTCGGTGTCGGCGTTTTCGCCGATCAACAACCCGATGGACTGCCCGTGGGGCCAGAAAGCCTTTTCCCGTTATTTGGGGGAAGAGCGTTCGAAATGGCGCGAATGGGATGCCTGCGTGCTCATCAGCGAAGCCTCGGAAAAGTTGCCGCTCTTGGTGGACCAAGGCGATCGCGACGATTTCCTCGCGGTTCAGCTCAAGCCCGAAGCCTTGCAGCAAGCGGCCAAAGCAGCCAACCATCCGCTGGAACTGCGCCTGCAGCCTGGCTACGACCACAGCTACTTCTTCATCGCCAGCTTCATCGAAGACCATTTGCGCCATCATGGTCGTGCTTTGCTCGGTTAATCCGAGGCAAAAGTAGGTAGAATCACGCCCTGAATTAAATCGGGGCGTTTTTTTATGCGTATTGGCCACGGCTACGATGTGCACCGTTTCGCTGAAGGCGATTTCATCACCCTGGGCGGTGTGCGCATTGCACACCACCATGGGTTGCTGGCTCATTCCGACGGCGACGTGGTCTTGCACGCCTTGAGCGATGCTTTGCTCGGCGCGGCGGCATTGGGCGATATCGGCAAGCACTTTCCGGACACCGATCCCACCTTCAAGGGCGCGGACAGTCGTGTGTTGCTGCGCCATGTGGTCGGCCTGATCCACGCCAAGGGCTGGAAGGTCGGCAACGTCGATAACACCATCGTCGCCCAGGCGCCAAAAATGGCCCCCCATATCGAAGCGATGCGCACAGCGATCGCCGCAGACCTGCAAATTGAATTGGATCAAGTCAACGTGAAAGCCACCACCACCGAAAAGCTCGGGTTTACCGGTCGTGAAGAGGGCATCGCAGTGCACTCCGTCGCCTTGTTGCTGCGCGCATGAACGACCTGCAACTGCTGGGCCCGCGGGCCTATGGCGAGGCCCTGGGCAGCGCGGTACTGAAGGCCACGGCCGAAGACTTCCAGGTTGATGAGGTGCTGGACATCCCGCTGACCGGCGACGGCGAGCACCTGTGGCTGTGGGTGGAAAAGCGCGGCTTGAACACCGAGGAGGCCGCACGGCGTATCGCCAAGGCTGCTGGCGTACCGTTGCGCACCGTCAGCTATGCCGGGCTCAAGGACCGTCAAGCCCTGACCCGTCAGTGGTTCAGCGTGCAATTGCCCGGCAAGGCCGACCCGGACATGAGCGGCGCAGAAAACGACACCCTCAAGATCCTGAAAACTGCGCGTCACAAACGCAAGTTGCAGCGCGGTGCCCATTCGGCCAACGGCTTCACCTTGCGCCTGACCCAACTGGCCGGCGACACCGCTGCCATCGACGCACGTCTGCAGTTGATTGCGCGGCACGGCATCCCCAATTACTTCGGCACCCAGCGTTTTGGCCACAACGGCGGCAACGTGGTGGATGCTCGCGAGTGGGCTGCCCGCAAGGCCCTGCCCGAGCAGCGCAACGTGCGCTCGCGCTTGCTGTCCACGGCTCGCAGTTACCTGTTCAACAAAGTGTTGGCGGCCCGCGTCGCCGACGGTTCATGGCAGCGAGCCCAAGTCGGCGATCTGCTGGCGTTTACCGACAGTCGCAGTTTTTTTCCGGCCGGGGAAGCTGAGTGCAGTGACCCGCGCCTGGCGATCCTGGACCTGCATCCCACCGGCCCGCAGTGGGGCGAAGGTGATTCGCCGGCGAAAGGTCTTACGTACGAGCTGGAACAATCTGTCGTCGCTGGCGAAGCAGACCTACGTGATTGGCTGGTGAAGGCGGGAATGAGCCAGGAACGTCGCATTCTGCGACTGCCCATTGGCGGGTTGACGTGGCATTATCCCGGGCCTGACATTCTGCAATTGGAATTCGTCCTGCCGGCCGGATGCTTCGCCACTGTCTTGGTGCGCGAGCTTGTTGATCTGGTGCCGGTGGGGCAGACGGACAGCCCATGCGTATTCTGATATCAAACGATGACGGTGCCACCGCACCCGGTCTTGCCGCGCTCCATGCTGCGCTGCAGGATTACGCCGAGTGCGTGGTGGTTGCCCCCGACCAGGACAAGAGCGGCGCCAGCAGTTCGCTGACGCTCGACCGTCCGCTGCACCCGCGGGTCCTGGCCAATGGCTTTATCAGCGTCAACGGAACCCCCACCGACTGCGTGCACCTGGCAATCAACAGTTTGCTGGAGCACCAGCCAGACCTGGTGGTCTCGGGGATCAACCTGGGCGCCAACCTGGGCGATGACGTGCTGTATTCCGGCACCGTGGCGGCGGCCCTCGAAGGGCGCTTCCTGGGCCGAACCGGCTTTGCCTTTTCCTTTGCTTCGCGGCAACTGGATAACCTGGCGACGGCGGCCTACTACGCGCGCAAGTTGGTGGAGGCCCATGCTTCCCTGGACCTGCCGCCGCGTACGGTACTCAACGTCAATATCCCCAACCTGCCCCTCGACCATATTCGCGGCATCCAACTCACGCGCCTGGGCCATCGCGCCCGTGCGGCGGCGCCCTTGAAGGTGGTCGACCCACGCGGCAAGGAAGGCTATTGGATCGCCGCGGCCGGCGACGCCGAAGATGGCGGCGAGGGCACGGACTTTCATGCGGTGATGCAAGGCTATGTCTCCGTTACCCCGTTGCTGTTTGATCGCACCTTCAGTGATGCCTTCAGTGGCCTTGATGGCTGGCTGGAGGGACTGCGTTGATGGCTCGTGAACAAGACGACTTGTTGCGCCGCGGCATCGGGATGACCTCCCAGCGCACCCGGGAGCGGTTGATCCAGCGCCTGTATGAAGAAGGCTTGTCCAACGCGCAGGTGCTGGAAGTGATCCGGCGCACGCCGCGGCACCTGTTTGTCGATGAAGCCCTGGCGCATCGTGCCTATGAAGACACGGCGTTGCCCATCGGCCACAACCAGACCATCTCTCAGCCCTATATGGTTGCGCGTATGAGCGAGCTATTGCTGGCGGCGGGGCCGTTGGACAAGGTGCTGGAGATTGGTACCGGCTCTGGCTATCAGACGGCCGTGCTGTCGCAATTGGTAGAGCGGGTGTTTTCGGTCGAGCGCATAAAGGTGCTGCAGGACCGGGCCAAAGAGCGTCTGGTGGAGCTGAACCTGCGCAACGTGGTATTTCGCTGGGGCGATGGCTGGGAGGGCTGGCCGGCGCTGGCGCCCTACAACGGTATCATCGTCACCGCCGTGGCCACCGATGTGCCGCAAGCCTTGCTGGATCAATTGGCACCTGGCGGGCGGCTGGTCATCCCGGTGGGCTCCGGCGAAGTGCAACAGTTGATGCTTATTATCCGTGAGGACGAAGGCTTTTCCCGGCATGTACTCGGTGCCGTGCGTTTCGTTCCCTTGCTCAACGGCCCGCTGGCCTGATCATTTATTCGCGCGCAGTGAATTCTGTAAGCGGGGATGTGTCTTACGGCGGGGTCTATTGAATCAACATGCCTGGCAGCCACGATTAAACATGATGAATTTTTCCTTTCAGTCATGTGCCAGTAAAAAGCCAATGCCCAGTTATACTTGCGTCATATTTCAAGCCTGATCCAGGCGTTAACGTTCAGCCACCACAAAGGGAGCGGCGGGTGAGTCTCACAGGTCCTGCGCAGCGAATGAGTAAAACAAGCTTTCAGCGACTGGTGCTTGGCCTTGTCTTGAGTTCCTTATTGGCAGCCTGCTCGAGCACGCCATCCGGCGGTGCGCGGGTCGTTGACCGTACCAACGCAACCCCCCAAAGGCCCACGGTGACCACCGGTCAATACGTGGTGCGCAAAGGCGACACCCTGTTTTCGATTGCCTTTCGTTATGGCTGGGACTACAAGGCGCTGGCCGCCCGTAACAACATTCCTGTGCCGTATACGATCCATCCAGGGCAGACCATTCGTTTCGATGGTCGCTCAGGTTCTGCACCTACGGCAGTTGTGACAAAGTCGGGTTCTTCGCCATCGTCCTCGAGCAAGACCACCATCATCACTCGGCCTGCAGGCAGCGCCACGCCTACGGTTGCGAGCAAGCCGGCACCCGCGCCGTTGCCACCTGCCGGGCCTGCGCCGACCGGTTGGGGATGGCCCTCAAACGGAGTGTTGATTGGAAAATTCTCTTCAAACGGTAGTTTGAATAAAGGCATTGATATCGCCGGGGATTTGGGACAGCCTGTTTTAGCTGCGTCTGATGGGACAGTGGTGTACGCCGGGAGTGGTTTGCGGGGCTACGGCGAGCTGGTCATCATCAAACACAGCGATACCTACGTCAGTGCCTACGGTCATAACCGCAGGTTGTTGGTTCGGGAGGGGCAGCAGGTCAAGGTCGGACAGACGATTGCCGAAATGGGGTCAACGGGCACAGACCGGGTGAAACTGCACTTTGAGATTCGCCGCCAAGGGAAGCCTGTAGATCCGCTGCAATTCCTGCCCCGTCGTTGATGTGTTGCACAGCCTGTTCCCTCACGTAGAAGGAACAGGCTCCAGCGTTGCCAAGGATAGAGGCGTCGCTTGAGCTTGAGGTCGAACTCACCAAAGGACTATAACAATGGCTCTCAGTAAAGAAGTGCCGGAGTTTGACATCGACGATGAGGTTCTCCTTATGGAGGCCGGTATCGATTTGGAAACGATGTCAGATAATGAAGGGGTATCACCACCTTCAGTTCGCACCAAATCCAAGAATGCTGCCGCATTGAAGCAGCACAAGTACGTTGACTACACGCGGGCGCTCGACGCGACCCAGCTGTACCTCAATGAAATCGGCTTTTCCCCTCTATTGACCCCCGAAGAAGAAGTCCATTTTGCGCGTCTGTCGCAGAAGGGCGATCCGGCTGGGCGTAAGCGCATGATTGAAAGCAACCTGCGCCTGGTGGTGAAAATCGCCCGACGCTATGTCAATCGTGGGCTGTCCCTGCTGGACCTGATCGAGGAGGGCAACCTGGGCTTGATCCGGGCTGTGGAGAAGTTCGACCCTGAGCGGGGCTTCCGTTTCTCTACCTATGCCACCTGGTGGATTCGCCAGACCATCGAACGGGCGATCATGAATCAGACCCGCACGATCCGGTTGCCGATCCATGTGGTCAAGGAGCTCAACGTCTACCTGCGGGCGGCGCGTGAGCTGACGCAAAAACTCGATCATGAACCTTCGCCTGAAGAGATCGCCAACCTGCTGGAAAAACCGGTAGGGGAGGTCAAGCGCATGCTAGGCCTTAACGAGCGTGTGTCTTCGGTGGATGTCTCGTTGGGGCCGGATTCGGATAAAACCCTGCTGGACACCCTGACCGATGACCGTCCGACGGATCCTTGCGAGCTGTTGCAGGACGATGATCTTTCCCAAAGTATTGACCAGTGGCTGTCAGAGCTCACGGACAAGCAGCGTGAAGTGGTGATTCGCCGCTTCGGTCTGCGCGGCCATGAGAGCAGCACCCTGGAGGATGTGGGCCTGGAGATTGGCCTGACCCGTGAGCGGGTGCGGCAGATCCAGGTAGAGGGCCTCAAGCGCTTGCGCGAGATCCTGGAGAAGAATGGCTTGTCGAGTGAGTCGTTGTTCCAATAACGATTGGTAGGGCAGCGATGACAAAACGCCCGATGCATGTGAATGCACCGGGCGTTTTGCTGTGCCCTGATCGTTCCCATGCTCTGCGTGGGAATGCAGCCCTGGACGCTCGGCGTCCCAAAGCGCGACGCCGAGCGTCACAAGAGGCGTTCCCACGCAGAGCGCGGGAACGATCAGGCATCCCGAAATCCAGGCATAAAAAAACCCCGCTTTTAAGGGCGGGGTTTTTTCGACTAAGTCAGTACAAGTTAGATAACTTGAACTTCTTCAGCTTGCATGCCTTTCTGACCGCGTGTAGCGATGAAAGAAACCTGTTGGCCTTCTTTCAGGCTTTTGAAGCCGTCGGATTGGATAGCTTTGAAGTGAACGAACAGGTCGTCACCGGATTGTGGAGTGATGAAGCCGAAGCCTTTTTCATCGTTGAACCACTTAACGGTACCAGTTTGGCGATTAGACATGGTGTATCTCCTTGGACAAAGTTAACTGCGACTCAGGAAAAGCCCTGGCCGAGACTGAGTGCAAAGAGCAGGAAAAATTCTTGGAGATGGTTGGATCGAAATTCAACATATCGTGTAGAGATTCTCAGTGACACAAGCAGCACAGTGGCGCCACCTTAACCCTTTTTCCGGAACGTGCCAATGGTATTTCCGAAGGTTTCTCTATTTTCGTGACTGGCGGTGGTATTTACAGTCATTGATGCCGGCCATCCGGGCCCCGGCTACGCTGGCTGCGGCTTATAGCTGGCGGGGCATTCATCAAGAAAACCCGTGCGGCCTTTGAACCCCAACGCCGGCCCCGGTAAGATGGCCCACAGATTTTTTTCGCCTCGCTATTCAGGACACCGCCATGAGCATCAAATCGGACAAGTGGATTCGCCGCATGGCGCAGGAACACGGCATGATCGAGCCGTTCGTCGAACGCCAGATTCGTGGCGAAGGCGACGAGCGCGTGATTTCGTACGGCGTTTCCAGCTATGGCTACGACGTGCGTTGCGCCGATGAATTCAAGGTGTTCACCAACATCAATTCGGCGATCGTCGATCCGAAAAACTTCGACGAAAAGAGCTTCGTCGACGTCAAGAGCGACGTGTGCATCATCCCGCCCAACTCTTTCGCCCTGGCGCGCACCGTGGAGTTCTTCCGTATTCCTCGCGACGTGCTGACCATCTGCCTGGGTAAAAGCACCTACGCCCGCTGCGGCATTATCGTCAACGTCACGCCGCTTGAGCCTGAGTGGGAAGGCCACGTGACCCTGGAATTCTCCAACACCACCACTTTGCCGGCGAAAATCTACGCCAACGAAGGCGTGGCACAAATGCTGTTCTTGCAGTCCGACGAGGCCTGTGAAGTGTCCTACAAAGACCGTGCGGGCAAGTATCAGGGCCAACGCGGCGTCACTCTCCCACGCGCTTGATCTAAAGCTCCTACGGGCAAAGGGAATTTGTCTGCAGAAAGTGACTCTATCTAGGTGTACTGCTTCGGCGCGTGTGAAACGCGCCGGGCCATACTTGAGGAGTACCCTATGAAGATCGACCCGCGAATCAGCGCAGAACTCGCCCGGCTTGAACCCAACCAGATTGGTGTTCTGGCCTGGTCCCTGATGGCCAACCCCGCGCACGGGGGCGGCATCCCCGGTCAACCTGAACCTGATTACCCGCAGCCTACCGAGCCGGGTGAGCCGACCTTACCGGACGAGCCACCACCCGCGCCTGTTGCCTGATACCTGAGCGGGCCTTATCGATTCATTGAATCGGCCAGACTTGGTGATCGCCGATCACAAAGATTCGCTGGTCCTGGGCCTGCTCCACGGCATAACCCCCTGTAAACGCGCCAAAGGCTGGCAGCAGGCTAACCTGAGCGCCAATCTGGAAGCACGGCAAGCGCAGCCGTTGGCGCCCTTTGCCTCGCAGGTGGTACACCGGATGCACATGCCCCGCCAGTACATGGTGGCTGACGTGTGCCTCTGGCTCATGCTGCAAGGCGAAAGGGCCCATTAGCAGGGGCTCGGGGACCACCTCAATGGCCAAATCCAGCGGTGGGTCGCCGGCACGTTTGTCGTGATTGCCGCGAATCAGGGTCAAGGCCAGTGTGCGATTGCGCTCACGCCAGGCTCGAAGTGCGTTCAGGGTGCCGCTGGCGTGAGAGCCGGGACCGTGCAGGAAATCGCCGAGAAAGATCAACTGCGCGCAGGGCAGGGCCGTTAACAGCCTGTTCAAGCGTTCTAGGTTGGCCGTAGTCGTGCCCTGTGGCACCGGCTGCCCCAGGCTGCGATAGGCCGACGCCTTGCCAAAATGCGCGTCGGCAATCAATAGGCATCGACGTGCGGGCCAATACACGGCCTTGTCCGGCAATAGCCATAGCTCTTCGCCTTCCAGCATCAGTGGGTAATGCATCAGCCTTGCCCTTTGTCGGCGACTTTTTCCAGGTCCTTGACCATCCGCGCGATGCGCTCCGAAAGCTTTTCCGAACTCATGCTTTCGCGCATCCGTTCTACCAGCAGCGGGAAGGCCAGGGGTGTGGGCCGCTGGATCGTGTGCAGGTCCAGCCTCAGCGTCGACAGATGATTCAGCGTGTGTTCCAGCCGGCGAATATCCAATTCATCACGCAGAACTTCTTCACCGGCCTGGGCCAGCAGCAGGTTCTGCGGGTCATATTGCTTGAACACCTCAAAGAACAAGCCGCTGGAAGCCTGCACTTGTCGCGTGCTTTTCGGCGCGCCGGGATACCCGGCAAATACCAGCCCGGCGATTCGCGCAATCTCGCGAAAGCGGCGCAGGGCCAGTTCGCCGGCATTGAGGCTGGCGATCACGTCAGCCAGCAGGTCTTGGGGGCTCAGCAACGTAGCGTTCAACAGCTGGGGCCACTGCACCTCGGTGGCGCTCAACAGCTCCAGGCCATAATCATTCACCGCAATCGAGAAGGTCAGCGGCTGCTGTTGGCTGACCCGCCAGGCCAGCAAACTGGCCAAGCCCAGGTGTACCTGGCGGCCAGCGAAGGGGTACAGAAACAGGTGCCAGCCTTCCCGCGAACGCAGGGTTTCAGCCAGCAAATGCTCACGGGTCGGCAGGCCGGACCAGCGCAATTGGGTGTGCAGCAACGGTTGCACCGCCTGCATCTCCGGGCCGTCGAACTGCCCATGGGCGGCGGCATCAAAACGCTCGACTACCGCCTGGGCCAGTTCGTTGGAAAGGGGCATGCGCCCGCCATTCCAGCGTGGCACGGCGGCTTTTTTCGCGGTGCTGCGACGTACATAGGCGGTCATGGTTTCCACGCGCACCAGTTCCAGCAAGCGTCCGGCGAACAGAAACCCATCCCCCGGCTTGAGCCTTGCAATAAACCCTTCCTCGACACTGCCCAGGTTCTTGCCGCCTCCGCCCTTGCTCCAGAACTTGAGCTGGATACTGGCATCACTGACGATGGTGCCGACGCTCATGCGATGGCGGCGTGCGAGGCGTGCATCCGGGACACGCCAGATGCCGTGCTCATCGGGCTCCACGCGGCGGTAATCCGGATAAGCGGTGAGTGACAGGCCACCATGGCGCACAAACCCCAGGGTCCAGGCCCAATCCGCTTCGGTGAGGTCGCGATAGGCCCAGGCGCCGCGCACTTCGTCCAACAGTGCTGCCGGAGTAAACCCGCCGCCCAAGGCCATGCTGACCAAGTGTTGGACCAGCACATCCAGCGGCTTGTAAGGTGATTCCCGCGCTTCGATGTGCCGTTGGGCGATCGCATCCTGGGCGGCCGCGGCTTCCACCAACTCCAGGCTGTGGGTGGGCACCAGCGTTACCCGTGAGGGCCGCCCTGGCGCGTGGCCGGAACGCCCGGCGCGTTGCATCAACCGCGCTACGCCCTTGGCGGAACCAATTTGCAGCACCCGTTCCACCGGCAGGAAGTCCACGCCCAGGTCGAGGCTGGAGGTGCACACCACCGCCTTGAGTTGCCCGTCTTTCAACGCCCGCTCCACCCAGTCGCGGGTCTCGCGCGATAACGAACCGTGGTGCAGGGCAATCAAGCCGGCCCAGTCCGGACGCGCGTCCAGAATCGCCTGGTACCAGATCTCCGATTGCGCCCGAGTATTGGTAAATACCAGGCAACTGCTGCTGGCCTCTACCTCGGCGACCACCTGCGGCAACATCTTCAAACCGATATGCCCGGCCCAAGGAAAGCGCTCGGTGACGGGCGGCAGCAAGGTGTCGACCTTCAGTGCCTTGGCCGTTTGCCCCTGTACATTAATGCCGTCGCCCTGTGGGACCAGTACTTCCAAAGCGTGGGCCTGATTACCCAGCGTCGCGGAAATACCCCACACCATCAACTCAGGATGCCAGCGCCGCAAGCGTGCCAGCGCCAGTTGCAACTGCACGCCACGCTTATTGCCGATCAGTTCATGCCATTCATCCACGATGACCATGCGCAGGTGCGCCAGGCTGGTCTCACTGTCGGCGCGGGCCAGCATCAACGTCAGGCTTTCCGGGGTGGTGACCAGGGCGGTGGGTTGGCGACGGGTCTGGCGCGCGCGTTCACTGCTGCTGGTATCACCGGTGCGCAGGCCCACGCTCCAGGGAATCTGCAACGCCTCCAGTGGGGCTTGCAGGGCGCGTGCGGAGTCGGCGGCCAAGGCGCGCATCGGCGTGATCCACAGCACGGTCAGCGGCTCGGCAGGCGGTTTGCGTTTGCCTGTGACGGGCGGGCGGGTGATGGCGAAACGATTGAGGGCGGCAAACCAGAGGGCATAGGTTTTACCCGCCCCAGTGCTGGCATGCAGTAACCCCGACTGGCCGGCCTTGACCGCGGCCCATACCTCTTTCTGAAAGGCGAATGGCTTCCACCCTTGGGTGGCAAACCATTGCTTGGCGAAGTCGGGGTTTTTTGCCATGCGGCAGCGGACGCTCTGGAGGGGTTAGTTCAAAGACCCTTCAGGCACCGCCGACGTTCAACTGTAGGAGCGGGCTAGCCCGCGAAAAAGGCCCAGGCACCGTGTTTCTCCAGGTTGCCGGCGTTATCGTTGACGATTTTCGCGAGCAAGCTCACTCCTACTTCAAGTTGCCGCTCAAAAATTGTTGCAGGCGTTCGCTCTTCGGATTGCCCAGCACATCCTCTGGCAGGCCTTGCTCCTCCACCCGGCCCTGATGCAGGAACAGCACCTGGCTTGAGACCTTGCGCGCAAAGCTCATCTCGTGGGTCACCATGATCATGGTGCGGCCTTCCTCGGCCAGGCCTTGGATCACCTTCAACACTTCGCCCACCAGCTCCGGGTCCAGGGCTGATGTGGGTTCATCGAACAGCATCACCTCCGGTTCCATCGCCAGGGCGCGGGCGATGGCGACGCGTTGTTGCTGGCCACCTGACAGGAACGCCGGGTATTGATCGGCCACGCGCGCCGGCAGCCCGACTTTGTCCAGGTAGCGGCGGGCGCGGTCCTCAGCGTCCTTTTTGCTGCAACCCAGCACACGCCGAGGGGCCATGGTGATGTTTTCCAGCACGCTCATGTGGCTCCACAAGTTGAAGTGCTGGAACACCATCGCCAGCCGCGTGCGCAGGCGTTGCAGCTCGGCATCGTCGGCCACGCGCATACCCTGGCGGTCGCTGACCATGCGGATCGCTTGGCCGTCCAGGGTCATGGCGCCATCGTTGGGGGTTTCCAAAAAGTTGATACAGCGCAGGAAGGTACTCTTGCCTGAGCCACTGGCGCCGATCAAGCTGATCACATCACCGGTCTTGGCCTTGAGCGACACACCTTTGAGCACTTGATTGTCGCCATAGCTTTTGTGCAGGCCTTCAACGGTCAGTTTGTACATGGGGCGTGCATCCTCAAGGCGAAAGTAGATAACCGCTGCGGTAGACCTGTGTGCCGGCGACATGGCAGATCACCATGCCGGCCGTGGCCATGCGGCGTAGCGAGCGGGCGTAAAGCAGCCCGGCGTGCTGGCAGTGCACAGGCGTTACGCGGTCTGTAATGGGGTCGATGATGTCGGCGACCCATTGCCCGGCCTCCAGGTATTCGCCTGGCAGGGCGTTGAATACCAGCAAGCCACCCACCGGGGTAGTCACCGGCTCCACCGCCGCCAGCGGCGTAGCCGGGTAGGCCAGGGCAGGCAAGGGGGCTGCATTGCCGTGAATGGCGCCGAGATGGATCAAATAATCAATGATGGCCTGGCAGTCCAGCGCGGCGAGGCCGTGGTTGACATCGCCCTGGCCACGCAGCTCGACGGTCACCGACAAGCTGCCCATGGGGATCGGGTAGCGTTCGCCGAAGCGTTGCTGCAATTGCCACCACACCAGGGTGAAACATTCGTCAAAAGACTGCCCGCCGGAATCGGTAGCCAACAGGTTGGCCTCCGAGCCCAGGTAGCGCGCCAACGGCTCTACCTGTGGCCAGGCGTCGGGCGTGGTGTACAGGTGCGCCACGGCTTCGAAGTCGCAATGCAGGTCCAGCACCACGTCGGCATCACAGGCCAAGCGTTGCAGCACCAGGCGTTGGGAGTGCAACTGGGTCTGAGCGGTGTGCGCGGCCAAGGCGTGGGACAGTGCGCTGCGGATCAATTGGGCATTGCGCTGGGGATCATCGCCCAGCAGGTCTTCGACCTGGTTGCCGACGTCTTCGCTGAGATCGACGAACAGGCGATTGAAGTTCTGCCCGCTTTCCAGTTCGTAGCGGCCCAAGGGGATATCCATTAACACCTGTTCCAGTCCCACCGGGTTGGCGACGGGCACCAGCACGATTTCGCTACGCAAGCGCCCGGCCGTTTCAAGTTCTGCCAGGCGTGCCTTCAGGTGCCAGGCCACCAGCATGCCCGGCAATTCATCGGCATGCAGGGAGGACTGGATGTACACCTTGCCTTCGGGCTGCTGCGGGCTGAAGTGAAAACTGTGGATCTGCCGCGCCGTGCCGGGCACCGGCGCGATCAGGTCATGTAGCTGATGGCGCATGCAAACTCCTTAGTGGCTCGGCCCGAGAAAGGCCAGCCAACGACGTTCCGCCAGGCGAAACAGACCGACCAGGGCGAAGGTCACCGTCAGATAGATCAGTGCGGCAATGCCGAATGACTGGAAGGTCATGAAGGTGGCGGAGTTGGCGTCCCGCGCAACCTTGAGGATGTCCGGGATCGTTGCGGTAAAGGCCACCGTGGTTGAGTGCAGCATCAGGATCACTTCGTTGCTGTAGTAGGGCAACGAGCGTCGCAACGCCGAAGGCATGATCACATAGGCGTACAGCTTCCAGCCGCTGAGGCCGTAAGCCTTGGCCGCCTCGACTTCGCCGTGGGCCATGCTGCGGATCGCCCCGGCGAAAATCTCGGTGGTGTAGGCGCAGGTGTTGAGGGCGAAGGCCAGGAGGGTGCAGTTCATTGCGTCGCGAAAGAACGCATCCAGCACCGGTTGTGCCCGCACGGCGGCAAGGCTGTAGATGCCGGTGTAGCAGATCAGCAGCTGGATATAGAGCGGCGTACCGCGAAACAGGTAGGTGTAGAACTGCACGGGCCAACGCACCAGGCGCTTGCGCGAAACGCGGGCGATGGACAGTGGGATCGACACCAGAAAGCCGATCACCAGCGAGGCACTGAGCAACCACAAGGTCATGGCCAGGCCGGTGATGTGCTGGCCGTCGCTATAAAGAAAGGGGCGCCAGTATTCCTGCAATAGCTCGATCATCGCACTGCCTCCCGGGCGCCTGCGGAGTAGCGACGTTCAAGTCGGCGCAAGACAAAGTTTGAGGCGCTGGTGATCAACAGGTAGATCAGCGCCGCCAGCACCAGGAAATAAAACAGTTGATAGGTGCTCTTGCCAGCGTCCTGGGCGGCTTTTACCAGGTCTGCCAGGCCGATGATCGACACCAGTGCGGTGGCCTTGAGCATCACCATCCAGTTATTGCCGATGCCCGGCAGCGCAAAGCGCATCATCTGCGGGAAGGTCACGTAGCGAAACCGCTGCCCGCGCTTGAGCCCGTAAGCGGTGGCGGCTTCGAGTTGGCCGCGGGGCACGGCGAGAATCGCGCCGCGAAAGGTTTCGGTGAAATACGCCCCGTAGATAAAGCCCAGGGTGATCACCCCGGCGCTGAACGGGTCGATCTCGATGTATTCCCATTCCATAAAGTCGGTAAAGCCGCTGAGCCAGGTTTGCAGGCTGTAGAAAATCAGCAGCATCAGCACCAGGTCGGGTACACCGCGAATCAGGGTGGTGTAGAGCTGGGCGGGGATACGCACAATGGCCAGGCTGGACAGTTTGGCGCTGGCGCCGAGCAGGCCCAGCAAGACGCTGACGGCCAGGGACAGCACCGACAACTTGATGGTCATCCAGGTGCCTTGCAGCAACAGCGGGCCGAAACCCTTCAGGCTGAATGCGCTCAGCCCGAGGGTTTGCAACAGATCTTCGAACATAAATCAGGACCTATGGCGATAAAAAAGCGCCCCACCTGAAGCAGGGCGCCCCAGGCATTATTTGCCGCTGTACAGGTTCAGATCGCCAAAGTGTTTCTTCTGGATAGTGGCGTAGGTGCCATCATCGTGTAACGCTTTGATACCTTTATCCAAAAGCGCCTTGAGTTCAGTGTTACCTTTTTTGATACCGACGGCGGTTTTCGACGGCAGCAGCGGGTCGTCGATCGCGGCGCTCACTTCATAGCCGGCACCGGCTGGCGACTTGAGAAAGCCCAGTTCGGCTTGCAGCATGTCCTGCACGGAAGCGTCGAGGCGCCCGGAGGTCAGGTCGGCGTACACCTGGTCCTGGTTGGCGTAAGCCTTGGTGGTCACCCCGGCTTTATCCAGTACGGCCTTGGCGTAGGCTTCCTGGATGGTGCCTTGCTCGTAACCCACGGATTTGCCCTTGAGAGAGTCTGGCGTCGAATAGCCAGCGCCTTTCTTGAACACCAGCGAAGTCGGGCCAGAGAACAGCTCGGTGGAGAAGTCGATGGCCTTCTCGCGCACTGGGGTCACGGTCATCGACGAAATCACGCCATCGAATTTATTGGCTTTCAGGCCCGGGATCATGCCGTCGAAGTCACTTTCGACCCACTTGCACTTGACCTTCAGCTCCGCGCAGATCGCATTGCCCAGGTCGATATCGAAGCCCACCAGGCTGCCGTCGGCGGCCTTGGATTCGAACGGTGCGTAGGAAGGGTCGACACCAAAACGCAATTCCTTGTATTCCTTGGCCGTAGCAACACCAGCAGCCATGCACAGAGCCAGTGCAGAAAGGGTCAGCAATGCTTTTTTCATTAGGTAATCCCTGGAAACCAAGATAAGCGCTTGTGGCGCGATTAGGACTGTTACTGAACGGTGTCAGACCCATCACAAGTAGCAATTTCTGCACCATAGTTCCGGATGGGCTTTTTAAAAGGTGGGATAAGGCCGTTTCAAGTGTAGGCGGTGCCCGAAAGTGGGCATGGAATTTCCAGCGCACCATTGTGGAACTGTCGCTGATCAAAAGGTGGGAGCTGGCTTGCCTGCGATAGCGGTGGGTCAGTTGTTACATGGGGTAGCTGACTCACCGTCATCGCAGGCAAGCCAGCTCCCACAAGGGGCTGGATCAGGCCAGCAAGTCTTGTAGCGTGGCCAGGTTGTCCGCTTCATCCACCGCCTTATCCTGGCGCCAGCGCAGCATCCGCGGAAATCTCACCGCAATCCCGCTCTTGTGCCGCTTGGACAGGGCAATCCCTTCAAAACCCAGCTCAAACACCATGCTCGGCGTCACGCTGCTGACCGGGCCGAACTTCTCCACCGTGGTTTTGCGCACAATGGCGTCGACCTTGCGCATTTCCTCGTCGGTCAGCCCGGAATACGCCTTGGCGAACGGCACCAGGGTGCGCTCGCTGCCCGGTGGGCCGTCCCATACGGCGAACGTGTAGTCACTGTAGAGGCTGGCGCGCCGGCCATGGCCGCGCTGGGCGTAGATCAACACGGCGTCGACGCTGAAGGGGTCGACCTTCCACTTCCACCACAGGCCCATGTCTTTGGTGCGGCCCACGCCGTAGAGGCCCTTGCGATCCTTGAGCATCATGCCTTCCACCCCCAGGCTGCGAGAGGCTTCACGCTGTTCGGCCAAGGCTGCCCAGGTTTGGCCTTCCAGCAATGGCGAAGGCAATAACACCGGTTGGTTGCACGCCGCGATCACCTGTTCCAATTGGGTGCGACGTTCAGCCTGGGTAAGGTTGCGCCAGTCGTCGCCCTGATATTCCAGCAGGTCGTAGGCGAGCACCGCCACTGGCGCATCCTCTAGCACTTTTTTACTCAAGGTTTTGCGGCCAATGCGCTGTTGCAGCAGCGCGAAGGGTTGCACCGAGTCTTTCCACACCACGATTTCGCCATCAATCACCGTACCGTCGGGCAGGCCACTGACCAGGCTGTGGAGTTCAGGGAAACGTTCAGTCAGCAACTCTTCACCGCGAGACCAGACCCACAGGCGCCCCTCGCGCTTGACCAGTTGTGCGCGAATGCCATCAAACTTCCATTCCACCTGCCAGTCGGCGGGCGAACCGAGCAGGGTGTCGAATTGCTCCACCGGTTGCGCCAGCCCGTGAGCCAGAAAAAACGGATAGGGCTGCCCGCCACGTTGCGCGTGTTCGTCGGATGATTCGGCGGCGATCAGCTTGAGGTAGCCTTCGGCTGTCGGACGGTTCGACAGGTCGGTGTAGCCCACCAGCCGCTGCGCCACGCGCTTGCTGTCGAGGTCGGCCATGGCAGCGAGGGCGCGGGTCACCAGCAGTTTGGACACCCCGACGCGGAAGCTGCCGGTGATCAATTTGATGCACACCATCAGGCTCGGTTGGTCCAGTTGCGCCCACAGCGCTGGCAGCCGGTCTGCCAGGTCCATGGGCGGCAGACCGCGCAGGGGCAGGAGTTTTTCTTCCAGCCATACGGCCAAGCCGTCTTCGGAGGTGTAGGTGGATTCTGGCAGGAGCAGGGAGATGGTCTCGGCCAGATCTCCCACCGACTGGTAGCTCTCTTCGAACAGCCAGGGTTCGATACCGGCCGCTTCGGTGGCCATGTCCCGTAGCAGACGTGTCGGCACCAATTGCCGGGGCCGCCCGCCGCTAAGAAAGTACACAGCCCAGGCCGCATCGGCCGGCGGCGCCTGCAGGAAGTAGGCTTGCAGGGCGGCGAGCTTGGCATTGCTGGAAGTGGTGGCGTCGAGGTTGGCGTACAGCTCGGCGAAGGCTTTCATGCCGTGACCTCTTCTTCGTCATCGCCGTATTCGGTGCTGAAGCCTTGGGCATCCAAGCCCTTTTCCCGCAGGTGACGTACCAACACACCCACCGAACCATGGGTGACCATCACCCGGTGTGCGCCGGTTTGTTCGATGGCCCACAACAAGCCAGGCCAGTCGGCGTGGTCCGAAAGCACGAAACCACGGTCCACACCGCGCCGCCGCCGTGTACCGCGCAGGCGCATCCAGCCGCTGGCGAAGGCGTCGCTGTAGTCGCCAAAGCGGCGCATCCAGGTACTGCCACCGGCAGAGGGCGGGGCGATGATCAGGGCTTGGCGCAGCAGTGGGTCGGTCTTTTTGAAGTCGCCGGCATACAGCGTCTCGGGGATGTAGATGCCCGCTTCGCGGTACACCCGGTTCAACGGCTCGACGGCGCCGTGGCTGAGGATCGGGCCGATGCTGGCGTCCAGCCCATGGAGGATGCGTTGGGCCTTGCCGAAGGAGTAGCAGAACAACACGCTGGCTTTGCCGCTGGCGATATTGGCCTGCCACCAGTCATTGATCCCGGCAAAAATCTGCGCCTGGGGCTGCCAGCGGTAAATCGGCAGGCCGAAGGTGGATTCGGTGATAAAGGTGTGGCAACGCACCGGTTCGAAGGGCGCGCAGGTGCCATCGGGCTCGACCTTGTAGTCGCCGGACGCCACCCAGACTTCGCCCTGGTATTCCAGGCGTACCTGGGCCGAACCCAGTACATGCCCGGCCGGATGAAAACTTAAGGTCACGCCGTGATGCACCAACCGTTCGCCGTAGGCCAGGGTTTGCAGGTTGATGTCCTGGCCCAGGCGCCAGCGCAGGATACCTTCGCCGGGGGCGGCGGCCAGGTAGTGTTGATTGCCGGTGCGGGCGTGGTCGCCGTGGGCGTGGGTGATGACTGCGCGTTCCACTGGGCGCCAGGGGTCGATGTAAAAATCACCGGCAGGGCAGTAGAGGCCTTCGGGGCGGGCGATGACGAGGTCCATGGGGTTGCCGGGGCGGTGGGCTTGTCAGTTATGAGGCGGGGCTGGGGGTAGAAGTTCTATTTGAATGCGGGCAGTGCAGATGTGGGTTTGCCTTCGATGTCGGCCTGAAAGCCAACACCTATCTACCTGACACCCCGCGATCCAACTGTGGGAGCTGGCTTGCCTGTGATGGCGGCCTGACAGCCGACGCCTATCTACCTGACACCCCACGATCTAAATGTGGGAGCTGGCTTGCCTGCGATGACGGCCTGACAGGCGACACTGTTATACCGAGTACATATCCATTTCTGCGGTAACGG
>NZ_JASBQZ010000024.1:0-76594 GCF_029960685.1 Pseudomonas sp. AL10 | reverse complement strand
GCCGCCGTCAGGGCGGAACCCTAAGTGGCCGTTACCGCAGGAATGGATATGTACATAATCCAACTGTGTCGCCTGCCAGGCCGCCTTCGCGAGCAAGCCCTCTCCCACAGTTTGATCGCAGTGCGGCAGGTAGATAGGCGTCACCCGTCAGGCCGTCATCGCAGGCAAGCCAGCTCCCACAGTTGGACCGCGGGGTGTCAGCGTCGGCCATCACACCAACGCCCTGCGCTCGCGCACAAAGCGTGGCATCTGATCCCCAGGCAGCGCCTTGCTGAAATACCACCCCTGAATAAACAACTCAGGCCCATGACTCAAGAACGCCAACTGCTCAGCCGTCTCCACCCCCTCTACCACCACACCCAAATCCAAGGCCTCGCAGAAGCGCAACATACCGGTCAGCACCTGGGCGCCTTTAGGGTCACGCTGGGCCACCACAAAACTGCGGTCAATCTTGATGAAATCCACAGGAAACTGATGCAAGTAACTCAGCGCAGAAAACCCAGTGCCAAAATCATCCAGATAGACCTTGGCCCCCATGCCCTGCAGCTTCTGGATGGTCTGGCGAGTGGCCGGGATATCACTGACCAGCGCGTCTTCGGTAATTTCCACTGACACCTGCCCTCGGGCCTGGGCAAGAATTTCCACCAGGCGGTCGCCATAGGCGGCGTCCTTGAGCGTGGCGCTGGAAATATTGATGGTCATCGGCAGTTCAAAACCCACCTTCAGCCATTTCTGATACTGACGCACGGCCTGGGACGCCACCCACACATCCACGTCCGGCATCAGCCTGGCGTGCGCCAGCCATTGCAGGAACTCCCAGGGCGAATGCACCGTGCCCTGGCTGTCCCGGGCGCGCATCAGCGCCTCGCAGCCGGTGCACAAACCGGTGCGGGTGGAGACCTGGGGTTGAAACTCAAGGTAGAACTCGTAATCACTGATCTGCTGGATGCGGTTCAACTCAGCGGCCTGGCGGGCCAAGGTCTGGTGAGTTGCCAGCACCGGGTCGAACTCCAGCAGGCGGCCTTTCTCTTCGAGGCCGCGAAACGTCATGTCCAGGGATTTGAGGTACACCGTACCGCCATCGCTGGACTGGCGATGAATCGCCCTGACGTAGGGCGCATACACCAGCGTACCGGCCGTCAGCAGAACGACCTGCAACACCACCGCCGCCACGTCGCCGTGGGTGCTGAGGTAGGCATTGAGCAGCACCGGGGCGGTAAACGGCACGCTGGCCACCGCGGGCGACACCCAACCCAGTTGAACCACCATCAACGCCACCATCGCGTTGAACGCCGGTACCAGTAGAAACGGTATGAACAGGCGCGGGTTGAGAATGATCGGCAAACCGAACAACAGCACCTCGCTGACATTGAATAACGACAACGGCAAACTGGCCACCGCCAGCAAGCGCATGGACTGGCTCTTGGAAAACAGCAGGATCGCCAACAGCAGGCATAAGGTTGCGCCCGAACCACCGATAAAGGCAAAACTGCCCAGCAAGCCGTTGTTGAGCAGGTACAGCACCGGCTCCCCCGCCGCCAACGCTACGCCATTGAGCGCCACCGCCTGGTCCAAGGCATCGAATAACGGCTGCATGGCATACACGCCGTGAATGCCGAAGAACCACAGCAGCGAATTCATCAGAGTGACAAACAACCCACTGCCGTAAGGCGCCTGCAACGCATCAAGCACCTGCGGCCCCTGGATTTGCGCCACATGGGGGATCAACAGCAGCAACGACAACACCGCCACCAACGCCAAGGCTGTGAGTGCGCCAGGCACCACCATGTTGATGGTGCCCTTGAGGTTATGGCCGACCAGGTCCTGGTTGACCAGGCGCGTCCAGCGAAAGCGGTGCAGCCAGGCGATGGCCGGCACATTGATCAAGGGCGAAGCAATGGCAATAAAGAGTAGGAACGTGGCCGAAGCACGTGGGTACTCACGCAGCACGAAGGTTGCGACCACCACATGGGCCAGGCACAGAAACGCGACCGGCAGCTGTGGCAGACGGTGTTGAATCGCCAACATATAACCGATGGAGGCCGCGACCAGCAGTGGGATCACCGAACTGATCTGTTTATGCAACTCCGCCAGGAAACTCACCACCTGCGGATCGAAACCCAGCGCCTGGGCGCATTCGGACAGAATCAGGAAACCGGCGGACACCAACAGGCACGGCAGGATCCACAGCAGTCCTTCACGAATCGCTCGCAACGACTCCGTACTGGCCAGGACTGCCAGGCGCTGGGTCAGGAAAAGTTTGAACAGGGTGTGCGCCATGGGCCGTCCTCTGCCTGTCACCGACTGCCGCTGAAGATCAGGGCCGGAAACACCCGCTAACGCTACACGCCCTGATAGCCGAAGCGAAAGCCTTTATGCCCGTCCCCGCCCGGCTTTTTTGCCAGTGAATGCCGGGTTGCTAGACTAAATCCTTACAGATTTATCGAACTTTCTGACTTGAATCATCCCCTAAGGCTGTCTGAGTCGGTATCATCCGCACGTTTTGTGCGTGTTATACGATGTTACAACCTGTCTGATAATGGGTACGCACTCAGGGAATCTTGCCTGGAACGACAACAGGCCAAAGGAGAGAACCTCACTATGCAAGACAAGCGCTCAAGTAACATGCGTCCTCTATTTGTCACCATCCTGCTGTGGTTGTGCAGCGTGGTGTTGCTGTTTGTGATCAAGAACGTCATTGAGTTGTTTACCGGGCCTGTGGCTGAAACCTGGGTAGACCTGGCCCTGGTGCTGGTCGCCTACCTGATGTTTTTCTTGCTCGCGCCGTTGCAGAACTGGATGCGGCGCAGGTCGCGCAAGCGTGCTCGCCATCACCTCAACGCACGCACGTCCGATAGCAGCTCCCACCCTTCTCATTAAGGTGTCTACCTATGTCGGCACCTAACGACACTCACCAGCTCGCACTGGACAGATTCCTGCGCGAACAACCGCAGGTCGCTGCCGAGCTGGACAGCCTTAACCCACTGGTAGCCCAGGCCAGGGGCGAAACCCTGGCGCAGTATCGCGCCGAACGGCTGCATGAGGCTTTCGAAGCGTACGCTGAACAGCAAAAGCTGTTCGCCTGGGAATTGACCCTCAAGCTGACGGCCGACTCCACCGAAACCTTCGAGGCTCAGCGCCGCGAAGTGCATAAAGAAGTCGCGCAAATGGCGGGCATGGACTGGGCGCAGTACTGCCAGTTGCACGGCTTGGCCGTTTGACCTTTGCCCTACATGCACCAGCGTGCTCGGTTACGCCCCATGACGTGACGCAACTCGGCGACCGTTATGCTTCGGTGCTGCGGGTCTATCGCCAACGCGGCCTGTAACGCTGCCCAGCAATGCCTGGGCAACTGCGCGGGTCGGGGCAGCCGGTCTGTAAAGGCGCGCTTGCCAACGCGACTGCCGTGGGCCAGTTCGTACAGGATGCAGGCCACGCCGTAAAGGTCGGCGGCAGCGGTCAGCGCACCGCCGGCCAACAGTTCCGGGGCGGCGTAGGCAGGTGTCCAGGCATTGAAACGACTGCGGCTGACACTCGGCAACCCTACGGCAGCCTCTGCTTGAGCATGGCCCAGGCCAAAATCGAACAAGCGCACGCCCTCCTCGCCCACCATGACATTGGCGGGTTTGACGTCACCGTGCAGAACATCTTGCTGGTGGGTGTAAACCAGCGCATCCAGTAACTGCAAGGCGATAGGGCGCAACTCCCGCCAGGGCAAGCCATAGGGGCACTCCAGCAGCAGGCGGTCCAGCGTCACCCCTTGTAGCAACTCCATGGTGAAAAACGCGACGTGGCTGTGTGTATCGACCTCAAACGAAAACACCCGTACCACACGCTCATGCCGAAGGCTGCGGGCCAAGGCAAACTCGCGGTACAACAACACATGGGCGTCGGGGCACTGGGAAATGGGTTCGTCGAGTAGCTTGATCGCTACCTTGGAACAGGGTTCGCCCAACTGCTCGTGCAACAGGTCGCGCGCGCGGTACACCCTGCCCATACCACCGCTGCCCAAGACACGTTCAAGGTGATAACGCCCAGCCAATAAACGGGAAGATGAAGCTGTCGAGTTCAAGGCTGCACCACGACCGCGGTCAGGTCATCACGTACCGGCCTGCGCAACGCCCCTGCAAATAGCCGTTCCACTGCCCGTTGAGGCGTGCCCATGCTCAACGCCCGCCCCAGGTCAACGTGGCTGAGGCCCTGATACAAGCCATCACTGCACAACAAAAACACGTCCCCTGGGCGGGTGCGCAGTTCCAGTACTTCAAGGTGCAAACGCGAACGCGCGCCAACGGCCCGGGTCAAGGCCCTGGCACCCGGGTAGGCCTGGGCTTGCGCCGCACTCAACTGCCGCTCGTCCATAAGGCGCTGCAGCAGCGAGTGGTCCTTCGACAACTGATAAAGGCTCTGGTCGCGCCATAGATAGCAACGACTGTCCCCCGCCCATAGGCAGGCTGCCCGGCCCTTCTCCAGCAACAGGGCAACCACGGTGCTGCCCATCGTCACGTCACCGCTTGCGCCAGGCTCTGTCCATGCGCGCCTCACCCCTTGGTTGACGTCCTGCAACCTGTGGCGAATCGCCTGAATACGTTGGTCAAGGTTGCCGTCCGCCGACACTGACGCCAACTGGCTGACCACCCACTGGCTGGCGACATCCCCGTGCCGATACCCGCCCATGCCGTCCGCCACCACCCAGCAACCCGCGCGCGGGTTGTCCAGGAACGCATCCTCATTGCGCAACCGCGCCTGGCCTCGCTGCGTGCGCCCGGCGCTGCGCCACGGGGCCTCCATCGGGTTCACAGCTGCTCCGGCAGGCGAAAGGTACGCCATGAGTCCATGTCAAACGGGCCAGGCGTACGCTGGCTGGTGAGCCGGTAATTGGCACGCAGGCCGGCGAGGTCTGCCTTGAGGATCTGTATATTTCGGCCACTGGCGGGCTCTTTCTGCAGCAGATCCAGAAACCGGAACAACGACCACGCCCCGGTGTTCTTTTCGATACCCAAGGGTCGCTGCTCCGTGCCTCTCTCCAGAACGAGGCTGCTGCGCCCATTGTCTGCATCGGTGGGCCAATGGAACGCCATGGGTACGATCGGACCGTGGCGATACTCCAATTGCTGGTCGCCAAACCGCAGGATCGCACGGCTGACCGATGGGTCCAGGCTGTAGGCCGCCAAGGTGAATCGCACAGATAACTCCCCCGCGTCTTCGGTAAAAAAACCGCGGCGGATGACCTGAGTTTTCATCAATTGCTCCAGCAGCGCACGGGAAACCGGCAAACTCTGGCCATCCAGCCCACGCAGTCGGTAGCGGCTGCCGTCGACGCTGATAAAAGGCCGCAGGTAGCCCTCATAAAAGCGCGCCATTACCCCGCGTGGCTTGAAGAACTCCTGAAAATCGTGAAGGGCGACCTCACTGCTGGCGTGCGCATTGAATGGGTAACGTCGGCCAATGGCCTTGGCATAAAGGCTATGCACCTCGCTCTGATAACGTTGGTTGACGTGCACATAGGCCTGTTCCAGCAGATGCCGCCAACTGTCATCGGCCACACCTTCGAGCCAGCCGGCAACGGGCAGCGGCAGGCGCGCGGCGGCGTCACGCAGATTGCCCAATGCATCCTGCTGGCCCTCCATGCGCTGCCTGGCGCGCAGGAAAGCCGCCTGCTCGGGTGCGCTGTCACGGTTCAATGCCGTCAGTTGCAGGTGTACTTCATCCAGCAGGCGCAACGCCTGAGTCAGCTCTACGCCGGGGTTTTGCTGCTCATCCAGCAATTGATGCAAAGGCTCAAAGCGGCGCTGCAAGGCGCGCCGCGGCGCCTCGACAATAGCCGTCTGCCCTGCCGTCAACCGCGACTTGGCCATCTCGCCCAGGTCTACCGACTGCTGGGCCACTTTGTCCAGCAGCCCATGGCCTGGCAACAGGCGCGTGTTTTCACGCACCTGTTGCAACAGACGAATCAAGGGCGATTGCGCTGACGTCAGGTTCATCAGTTGCTCGGCATCCTGGCGCAGGTTGTCGGTCTCTTGCAGCCTGACTCGGCCAAGCGCATCGCTCCAGGCATCGGCATACTCGCTGAAATAGCGCTGCTGCAATTCAGCCATCAGGCGCCGCAAGTCCTGAGGCCCCAGGTCGGAGCCCTGCCCGAGTACCCAGTTGTCCTGGGTGATGGCGTTGACCAAGCGCGGGCCCTGCGCCTCGAAGTACTGCACATAGCGTTTGGTATAGAACCCCGGCACAGGCGGATCGATAGTGGCGAACACCTTACCGTCGGCCAGCCGCAACGGTTCCAGGCTGCGCGCTTGTTCGCGCAATACCCGATAGACCCCATCGGCCAACGATTCGCCCCTCAGCGCTTCACGGGCCTGGGCCACCCGCTCCGCGTTGAGTGACACCACAAAAGGTTGCTCCAGCAGCCGCGCAAGGTGCACATTGAGGCGCTTCTGTGTTGGCATATCCCCGGCAAACCGCACCGACCAAAGGCTTGCAATATGTTCTGCCAGCCAGGTCGTGTCACGGCGTTCGCGCAGATTGAGCATCAGGTAGGCCCGCAGGTCGTCGAGCAGCCGCTCCCGGTCCCCGAGACTGGCAATTACCTGTTCTTCCAATTGGGCGGCTGTCCAGGCCAGAAATGGCTTTTGCAGCGCGTGATCATAGGCTTGATCGACGCTGGGACGGCTCAGTTCGCCCTGATACAGTCCGGTGCGCTCCACCAGGCGTACATCTGCCGGCTCTGGAAAAACCTGGGTCGCCGCCAGTCGCGCGTCCAACAGCGCCAACAGCGCCGTGCTTTCATCGCCGGCCGCAAGGGCGAGCGGCGGGTGTGAGGTCAGCGCCGCCAATTGCGCCAAGCGTTGGTGGTTGACGGAGTAACTGTGCCCCCATAGCCCGCCGACACCGCCAATAACCAGCGCCGCAGCCATCGCCTGCGCGCCCTGGCGCCAACGCAGACGTTGCTGTTCCTGAGCCTGCAAACCCGCAAGGTCGGCCTCGGCGAAGATCACCTGGCTGAACAGGCCCTGCACAAAGCGCGGGTGCCTGCCATCGGCGCAGGTCAAGAAGAACCCTCGCAAACCGTTGATGGGTTGGTAGCGATGAGCGCAAAACGCCATGTCAACGAACAGGCTGACGCGCTCCCCCATTCGTGCTGCCTGCTGGGGAAACTCCAGCATCTGCCCACGTCGCTCGACATTGCGCTCCTGATGCAATCGCCCAATCAGTTCACTGTTCAAGCGTTGCAATAATCGCTCGACCGCCTGACGAACCTGCGTCGTGTCAGTACCCTCGGCGCAGGCATGCAGGTGCTGCCCAAGCACACTGTCGGCACTTTCTCCAAGGGGTGAGTCGAAGTACTCAGCGAATCCCGGCAACTGGTCGGCGTGGGTCAACACCAGGTAAATCGGCACATCCACATGCAGCGTCTGTTGGATCTCCTGCAAGCGCGAATGTACGCGGCGGGCATGATGATCCAGGTCGTATTCAGTGGCGCTCGCCAGCGTATCGGCCGATAACGTCACCACCACACCGCTGAGCGGGCGCACTCGGCGACGCCGCCTAAGCAGTTGCAGCAAGGTAGCCCAACCTGCGGCGTCCACTGAACGGTCGGGCTGGGTAAGGTAGCGTCCCGGGGTGTCGATCAGGACACCTTCGTCGCCGAAATACCAGTCACAATGGGCACTGCTACCGATCGGCCGCGCTTGCGCGTGATCCAGCGCCAGCGGTAAGCCCGCTGCCGCCAGCAACTGCGTCTTGCCACTGCCCGGTTCACCGATCAACAGGTACCAAGGCAACTCATGACGCCAACGTGCGTTACGCTCTCCATAATGGCGGGACGTCTTGAGCAGGTGCACGGCTTTCTTGAACCGACTGCGCAGGTGTCGGCGTTCGTCCTCCACCCCCGTCATCGGCTGCTGGCGCGCCTCGCGCTCCGGCCTTTGGCGCCAGGCGGCAAAACCGGGCCCCGCAAACGCCATCGCCAGTCCCCATAGCAAGAACACACTGCTGATGGTGACCAGCCGCGCAGTCGCCCCGGCCCAGATACGGTGGTCATCCACCGCCAGCAGCGGCCCCAAAAACCACACCATTGCCGCACAGGACAGCACCAGCAACAGGCTCCACACCCAAATCCTGCCCAGCACGGTGCCCATCCCCTTGAAGAATGCGATCATTCAATGCTCCCAGCGTTTACAAAGGCGTGCGGAGCAGATCCGACGCCGACAGTTGAAGGGGTTGCAGCGCGTGCGTACGCTCGTTGCTCAGTACCCAGGCAAACCCTGTGTACATCGCCAGCACACATACCAAGGTGAGGCCGACCCACCAAGTGGCAGGGATGACACGCACCAGCTTGCGCCGTTCGGCCTTTGGCTGGGCAGGCAGTAGCGCTACCGCCGCCGGTTCCCCACGTACATGCCTGATCTGGCGATACAACGCATCGCGCACCGCCTCAAGTTGCGACACGCCCCGCTCCATCACCCGGTATTTGCCTTCGAACCCCAGGGACAGGCACAGGTACAGCAACTCCAGCATCGCCAGGTGCTTCACCGGGTCGCGCGTGAGGCGCTCCAGCAACTGGAACACTTTTTCGCCGCCAAAGGTTTCGTTATGAAAGCGGCTCAACAGGCTCATCTTCGACCATTCGCTTTGCGCCCCCCACGGGGTCGTCACCACCGCCTCATCGATCACGCTGCACAACACATAGCGTGCCGACATGACCTGGCTGTTCTCCACGCCGCCCTGCAAGGCGCGGGTTTCGAACTGAGTCACCGCCAACGCTAACCGATCGTTGAGTGTGCCCAGGTTTTCACGGCCGGAGCAGACCCTGAGCCCTATAACTTCAAACAATACCGCCCAGGCTGCGGCAACCAGCGGGTTGAGCCCTGCCTGAAAGCTCTGGGTATCGAGCCTGTGGCCCGCGTAGATCATGCGGTCTTCCAACTGTTCGTAGCGCGGCGGCGACGGGAAATCCGTCAACGGCCCCTGGGCAGGCTCATGAGTCTCCCGGTCGAGCAGGACGGTTTTTTCATCCTGGGTGTATTCACTGTCCATGGCATTCAGTTCCTGATGGCCCAGAAGTCGAGTTCAAGCCCGGTGAATTCACCCCCTACGTGGAAAGCGAAACCGCCCGACTGCTCCATCTGCGCGATATCACGGGGGCTCATATCGAGCATGAAATAGGTCTTGCCGGCATGGAACGGAATCTGTCGCGGCGCCACTGGCAAGGGTTTGACCTTGATACCGGCCAAGTGCAGGTTGACCAACTCGCGTATGCGCTCAACCGGCGCGACTTTCAGGTGTGCCGGCAGGCGCTGGCGTAGTTCATGCGCCTCACACTGCGCGGTGGCTGCCAGGATGAAGGTGGCGGTGCCCAGCAGTTTCAACTCGCTGACCGGGCATACCAGAACGCCGTATTGGCGTGGCTGCAATGTCAACTCGATCGCCTGTTGCTCCAGCACCACCGACAGCGCCATGCGCAACTGCGCCATCAGAGCGCGAAAACTGGCGCCCTGATCACCGTGTTGGTAATGAACATCCAACTGCGCGCGTTTGCTGTCAGTGGTGAAGGTTGATAGCTCCCCAAGCAGCGACACCAGCGCACGGAACACCGCTTCGGGCCGCACCCGCGCCTGGCTCAGGCAGTGGCGCAGCTCCAGCTCGCTACGATTGATCACTTGCAGCATCAGGAAATCGACGATGTGCGTGCCTGCGGCTGTGCTCTCGCCACGAATGCGCGCCGCGATGGCATCGCCCCGGCTGGCAAGCAGGCCAATTACCTCCTTGAGGCACGACGCCACGTACCCGTGCTCCTGCACGAAGATAAACGTCGGGATGAACGCCGTATCCAGATTCACGCCGCCCTCATTGCTGGCGTTCAGTACCTGGGCCACCTTGAGCTTGACGAAGTGCTGGTCACCCGGCTGTTCACCCAGCACAAGACGTAAATCCGGGCGCGCGCAGTGGATTCGGCAACGCGTATCCACGCCCACGTTGGAGTCTCCCACTTCCACTTCACAGCTGAGGTAGCGCGCCAACACCTCGCTTTGCGCAGGCTGGCGGACCTCAAGGTGACTGCCGCTGGCCAGCGGCAGCGCCAGGTAAACCCCTTGCGTGCCTGCATCCTTTGGCACCTGCAGCACCAGCGGCTCCATGGCGGCATTCAATTCAAACAGGCTGCCGTCCGGTAACACGCCACTGGCCTGGTTGACCACCAGCTTGCCCAGCTTGAGGTACTGTGTATTGAGTTCGAGCGTGAGCAAACCCCAGGTGTCACTGCCCAGCAGGCGGGTCTGATTGAGCTGCTGCTGGTAATAACGGTCGTTGTGCTGCAAGTGCTGTGGCCGCAACAACATGCCTTCCTGCCAGATAACTTTATGAACCTGCATGTTATTGCGTCTCCACAGCAGCGAGCGGGTCAGCAACACGTATACCGCCCTGGTCCAGCACCAGCTCGGCACGGTTGCGTTGCTGCACCGTCAAGGGCACCAACAGCCGCCACTGGACATGGGGCAAATCTCGATAAGCGGCCAGCACTCCCACAAAACGGCTCTCAGGAGCGATGCGCAGTTTGAGCGCCAGCCGGTCACCCGGGCGCAGTTCAACCTCCTCGCTGCCGACCCAGTCCTTGGGCAGCGCCTGCTGCGCATTGCCATACAGGCTGAAGAAGTCGGCATGTTCAAAGGCGACGCCATGGCGCAGTTCGATCAACTGCACCACCACGGGAGAAGGACGACCGTGCAGGTCCGGGTTGACGAGCTCGCTGGCGGTCAGCGCCACATCCAGCTTGGTCAGCGTGGAGAATGGTGAGACGGCGCTGCAGCCCGCCAATAGCCCGCACAAGAGCAACAGCGAAACAAGGGTGGCTCGATACATGACTATCATCCTGGAAAATCAATGTGCAGGCTGGAGAGCAGGCGCAACTGCTCCTCGTAGGCTTTGGCGAAGTCGCCGCCCAACGGGCGATCATTCTGCTGTTCTTGCGCCACCACACGCTGGTAGTGACGCTGGTAGGCCCGCCAATGCCCGCCATCGGAGAAAAACCCGGCCGATTTGCCCTGGGACTCAAAGCACCCCAACAGGTGGCTGGGCTCAAAGGCCGCGCGGGCGTTACGTATGGCGCTTCGACAAGCGGCCAGCAGCGCAATCTGATGCACCTGCAGTTCTCGGTGCACCTGGGCAATGGCGCGCACGGCAGGCAGTTGCCCCAACTCCCGGGTATCGAGCATCGCGGCCAACGCAGCATCGGTGTCGCGATACACTTTCAAGGGGTTCTGGCCCGTGCCCTGACTGGCGAACGCCGCCGTACCCAATTCGTTATTCAGTTCTTCCCGAGTGCGCAAACCGTGTTGCAGCCCTTCGATCGTCAACCGAAACAAGCGTGCCACCTTGATCGCCAGTGCCTCCCGGGCCAGCGTGTCGAGGGCCGTAAGGTCGACACCCAGGACCGCTGCAAATTGTGACCAGAACACCTCGTTGGTCGACGGCGTCATCGCAACAGCGGGTACGGCGGCAACCCCTATCGAAGGGGCTTGCCGACGCGGCAATGCCACGTGCTCGCTATCGGCCCCAAAGTGATCTGCCCATATCGCTTGCTCATCGGCGCTCTTGTTCAAGGCCTCCAGATCATCCGAGGTGGCCTGCAGCTGGCGATCAAGCTCCAAGCCGTGCAGCGGGTCCAGCGACAGGAAAGCGTCATCGGGGATCGGTACTGCCGCGGGCGTCAGCAACTCGTCGGAAGGTCGCGTCGATTCCAGCAGGCGCGCACGTATCGTCAATACCCCCAGCTCGAAGACGTCACCGTCACTGATCAATCGCGCCTGCCCCTTGCGCAGGCGCTCAGGACTGCTGGCCAGCCCTATACCGTTGCGGCTGATATCCGTGAGGAAATAACGGCCTTCACGGTAACCGATCAACCCATGATGGCTGGAGAGTACGCGGCTGGCGTCAGGGATCACCCAGTCACATCCAGGGCCGCGCCCGATCACGCCGCCTGCACCGTCAAATACTTTGCGGGCCAAAAGTAGGCTCTTGTCGCTTTCGCACGCGCAGACCTCAAACACAAGCTGCAGCTTCATGCCCTCTCCTTTCAGCGGCCACGAATGATCGCCTGCGGATCACCCAAGGGGTGGTACTCGGCATCATCGAACACATAGTTGGCGTTACAGCCTCCCAACAAACACATCACCAGCACGACGACGTGCCACGCACGATCAGGCATCAGGCTTCTCCCCCAGTAAAAATCGAGTGCGTCATTCAGCGTTCCTCCCGGGCATCACCAAAGGGAATGTTCAAACGGGCCAGACGGTAAAGCAGGGTACGCCGGGCGACCCCAAGCTCCCGCGCGGTACGGGTGCGATTGCCGTGGTTCTTGTGCAGGCAGTCGAGCAGGAACGTGCGCTCCACTCGCTGCATACGTTGGCGCAGCGTCACGTCATCGGGAGTGGCCGGCTTTGGTGCCAGGGGCAGCGCCAGGTGCTCGGGCCGAATTATGCGGTCGTCACACAACAACACGGCGCGCTCCACCAGGCATTTGAGCTCGCGCACGTTGCCGGGAAAACCGTGGCTGGAGAGTTGATCGAGGGCCGTATTCGACCACTCGACAGGTGGCCGGCCCAACGCTGCGCACACCTTGGCCGTGAAATGGCGCGCCAGTTGCAGCACATCGCCGTCTCGCTCGCGCAGGGCCGGCAAGGTGATGGGGAACTGAGCCAGGCGGTAATAGAGGTCTTCACGAAAGCGCCCTTCGGCGACCATCGCCGCGAGGTCGCGGTGGGTCGCGGCAATGATGCGCACGTCGACCTTGTGTGCCGCACTGGCACCCAGCGGGCGAACCTCACCCTCCTGCAATACCCGTAGCAATTTGGCTTGCAAGGGCAGCGGCATATCGCCGATCTCATCCAACAGCAACGTACCGCCATGTGCGGTGTCGAACAGCCCCGCGTGATTGCGTTCGGCACCCGTGAACGCGCCTTTGCGGTAACCGAACAGCTCGCTTTCAAGCAAGCCTTCCGGGAACGCCGCGCAGTTTTGCACCACAAACGCCTTCGCCTTACGCGGCCCGGCCGCGTGAATGGCCCGGGCCACCACTTCCTTGCCCGTGCCGGTCTCGCCCTGCAGTAGCACGGTGTAAGGGGTGTTCAAGACTTTACTGATCAGCCGGCACGCCTGCTCCATCGCCGCGCTGGTGCCAATCAAGCCGTATGCACCAGCCAAGGGTGTGTTGCATTCGGGCTGTGTGCCAACGTTGGGCTGGCCATCGCGCAGTATGCGCAACTGGTTGACGGCGAAGCTGCCCAAATGCCCCAAGGAGGGAGCGTAGCCTTGCAGCTGGGCCGGGTGTTGGCGGGCGCACACAAGCACACCAGTCATGCGTTCGCACCGGTTGAACAGCGGCACGCTTAAGAGTGCCCGCCAAGGTGTCGCCAATGCTGGCAGGAAACACGTGTCATGGCCGCTGCCTTGCACATCCTCCAGGCTCAACGCTGTGCCCTGGGTCAAGGTGTCGTGCAGCAACTGTTGGGAATGCTGACCAGGCCGTGAAGGCACTACGGCGAGCGACGGCACCTGGGCAAGATGTTGGGCGATCAGTTCAAGCCCGCCGGTCACTTCATCGAGCAGGTACAATTGGCTGACGTCGCACTGGCTCAGCCGGGCCGCCGCGCTGACACATACGTCAAGCAACGCGTGTTCATCACGCTCGAACCCCAAGCGTGCGAAACAGGCAGACAGTGCGTCGATCATGTGTTGCAAATCCCTGTTCATCATGTCCATTCATCCCTAATGAAAATTGCCGGTTAGCGTGACGACGCCATCGGCCCGCTCGCGCCCCAACCAGGTGGTCCAGCCCAAGCGGCAAATCGTGTTTTCGCCAATGTGCAGGGCTCTGATCTGACCCTGTGCCATTACCAGACGCAGGTCGTATTCCAATGGATCGCGCAGGGTCAGGCGCACCAGCGAGCGCAGCGGCTGACAGGCCTTTCCCGTGGGCAGGAAGTCGTGAAAACGCTGCCACCCCAACGCGCGGACATGCACCGTGAACTTGCCACTGCGGTCAGCGACGCGGCGCCCCAGCACCAGGTCCTCGCCAAGCACACTGTTGGCCCGTCCCAGGTCATTGCGCTGTACCTGGCTGACCTCGACCTGGCGTTCAACCCACTGCTCGATAAACAACGCGTCGTGCTTGAAGTAGTAACGCAGGACCGACTCGATCAACGCCGCCGAGTGCACACGCACACTCAGCAGGCCCAGGTAGGGCAGCAAGCGCTTGCAATCGAGCTGGCAAGCGCCACGGATCGCGGCACCACCGAGCCCCGTCAGGGCAAACATCTGCTCGGAAAAACCGTCATTGGCGCCTGCCCGGAAACACGCCCGATAGCGGTATTTGCGCCAGATCGGGAGCATCAGCCGGTGCAGGCGATGATGGAACAGATCGAGGAAGTCTCGAGTCGGGTTGCCACCCGGCTGTTCGGCAAATGCCTGCTCACCATAAAACGCAGGCAGTGGGGACCCGGCGCCAAATAACCCCAGCACATTGAGACGCAGGCGTGCGCGCAAATGCCCGTGTTCCATAAAGAACTCCACTCGGTCAATATCGTGCGCGGCAAACCCCAAGCCAGGGTTGGCCTGGAACTCCAACTGGTCGTACAGCGCGTCCTCATCCAGCAGCGGATGAGCCTCACGCAATCGCTCGGTGACCTGCAAAACCGCCTGGAACAGCGTGTATTCACGGATACCCCGGCAAAGTTGATTCAGAGCAGGGGTTGCTGCCCGATCCGGGATGGCCATAGATACACGTCTCCTTGTGTGCTGATGACACGCAACTCGTGATGGGAATTGAGGCTGGCATAAAGCGCAAAGAACTGATTGAGGACCGAAGCGAATACAAACAAGTCGCCCTGACCGACAAAGCCCTGGGAATCGACGGTCAGATCGACCCGCACACCTCGCACGGGCAACCCACGATGCAGGCGATCAATCGCCTCATGACAGATAGCGCGCAACGCCCCCAGTCTTTTCTGGCTGACCTTCAGCGCCTGGCGATCGTAATAACGCGGCAGGTCGTAGGTTTCGAGAATCACTCTCAAGGCGTTGATATCGGTCAACGACAAATAGTTGAGCGACATGTTGCTGATGAGCTTCCACAGAAAATTCTGGTCCAGGGGCGGCGCGTAGCTCGCCGTTGGCGCGGTGATATTGCGGAACGTCAACGACTCCGGTGTCTGTTCGCCGGGCTGGTTGATGTCGCCTGCACGTAATTGCCGTGGCAGATTGCAATTGGTGCAGGTCAGTTCAACCGACAGGGTTTCCTGGCCCTGTTCGCGGCGATTGCCGAACCCCATCCAGGTGTCGAGCCCGGCATGTTGGACCGACGAACGTTGGCGAATGCTGTAGCTGGGCGGTGCCGCCAAAGGCTCAGTGTTGCAATCATGTTCAAACGACTCGAACGGCACGTAGGTTTGATAGCCCAAACCACCGGGGCGCCAGCCGGTGACCTTATCCACGGAAAACACGCTGGCATTGCCCGGCGTGTATTCCCCAGGCACCAGGAGGTACTCGTCCTGTTTACCGTCCAGGCGAATGGGAACGGCATCCTGGGTAAACAGGTTGACGATGGGCGTGCAATACAGCTTCACGTTATCCAGGGTAGGACGCAGGGGCTCACGGCCCTGGGTGCGAAGTTCGAAACGCATCACCAGGCCGTGCGCCTGCCGGAGCAACTCGTGAGACAACGTGTGCAACACGTCCAGGCCTTCGACATCGACAAACAGGTACTTCTCGGGAAACGCGAAGTACTCCTGCAGGTGCCGATAACCCTCCAGGGTGTTCTGCGGATAAGGAATCAACGCCTGCTCCGGGGCAAACCCCACCGGCCGGACGTGGTTGGCATTGAGCCGCAGCGTCACGGGTTGACCATCGCCGGTGTTGATCGGCAGACCATCGTGATCCACGAGCTGCAGGCTGATGCCCTCCAGGTGCCGCAATAGGCTCAGATACAGTCCCTGACTGATGTAATGGTCACCGGCCAGGTGCAGTCGCAGCGAATCGAATATCAACTCACTGAAGCTGCCGTCGACACTCATGCGCAGGCGCAAGTCCAACCAGGCCCCTTCGCCCTGGCATCTGTATTCCAGGCCGTTGAGCTGCAACGGCATGACGTCGGTGGCATAGCAGGTGCGGAACCGGCAACGCTCTCCTTGGATGGGGGCGCTTTGCACAGCAGTGTCCCGAGCCACCCGAACGCTGGGGCCGGCACGTTTCAACGGGTCGAATTGCAGGATGCTGAAGGCCGGTATCGGCCGCATGTAATGGGGCCAGAGCAGGTGCATCAATGAGTGCGTCAACTCCGGCAGTTCGTCATCCAGCTTCTGGCGCAGGCGCCCGGTCAGGAATGCGAAGCCCTCCAGCAAGCGCTCGACATCCGGGTCCTGGCCGGCTTCGCCAAGAAACGGCGCCAGGGCGGGATTACGTTCGGAAAAACGCCGCCCCAGTTGGCGCAGCGCGCTGAGTTCACTTTGAAAATAACGGTTAAGCGTCATCGGCACAGACCTCAACCCGCCCGGTATCGATAAGGCGCGCGTGGAACACCACAGGATGCAGGGCACCCTCAATCATCCGCTCAGCCTCAATGGCGAATGCCAGGGACAAGGAGTCACGCACAACCGGCAGCAGCCTGACACGTACATTCGTCAGCCGCGGCTCATAGGCCTGGATAAACCGTTCGATATGCAGGCGCGACTGACTCAAGGATTCATGCAAGCTGAGCCGCATGTCATTGAGGTCAGGCAAGCCATAATCAGGCAGCGTCCGGACACTGCCCGCACGAGTGCTGAGCATTTTCCCCAAATGTGCGGCGATGGACGCCACGGCGGCGCCCGGGTTAGACGCACCACGCTCAAGGCGTTCGAAAAGGCTGTTGTGCTCAAGCATGCCCTGGCCTCTGCTCATTCTTTATCGAGCTTGCCGACCAGGGACAACGTGAAGTCTGCCCCCATGTATTTGAAATGCGGGCGTACCGTGACGTTGACCCGATACCAGCCAGGCTCTCCCTCGACATCGCTGACCACAATGCGCGCGGCACGCAAGGGGCGACGCCCACGCACCTCGGCGCTGGGGTTTTCCTGGTCCGCGACGTATTGGCGAACCCATTTGTTGAGTTCCAACTCCAGGTCCGTGCGCTCTTTCCATGCGCCCAACTGCTCCCGTTGCAGCACCTTGAGGTAATGAGCCAGGCGGTTGACCACCATCATGTAGGGCAATTGAGTGCCCAAGCGGTAATTGAGCTCTGCCGCCCGGCCCTCCTCACTGATGCCAAAGGATTTGGGCTTCTGCACGGAGCTGGCGGAAAAAAACGCTGCGTTGTCGCTGCCCTTGCGCATGGTCAAGGCGATGAAACCTTCTTGTGCCAGCTCGTACTCACGCCGGTCCGAAATCAGCACCTCCGTAGGAATCTTGGTTTCGATCTCGCCCATGCTCTGGAAGTGATGCAGCGGAAGGTCTTCGACCGCCCCGCCGCTTTGCGGGCCAATGATGTTGGGGCACCAGCGAAAGCGCGCAAAGCTATCGGTCAGGCGAGTGGCGAAGGCGTAGGCGGTATTGCCCCACAAGTAATGCTCGTGGCTGTTAACCACATTCTCTTGGTAGGCGAAGGTCTTGACCGGGCACTCAAGGGGGTCATACGGGGTGCGCAGCAGAAAGCGCGGTACGGTAAGGCCAATATATCGGGCGTCTTCGCTCCGCCGGAAACTTTGCCATTTGGCAAACTGCGGGCCTTCGAAATGGTCCCGCAGATCCTTCAGGTCGGGCAACCCGGTGAAGCTTTCCAAGCCGAAGAAACTCGGCCCCGCCGCAGCGATAAAGGGTGCGTGGGCCATGCCGGCGACGCTGGATGCGTATTGCATCAGTTTCACATCGGGTGCACTGGGCGAAAGAAAGTAGTTGGCAATGATCGCGCCCACCGGCTGGCCGCCAAACTGGCCGTATTCGGCGCTATAGACGTGTTTGTACAACCCGGACTGGGTAATTTCCGAGGAGTCTTCAAAATCATCCAGCAGGTCCTGGCGCGAGACATTCAACAGCTCGATCTTGATGTTCTCGCGAAAATCGGTGCGATCAACCAGCAACTGCAAGCCTCGCCACGAAGCCTCCAGTGCCTGGAACTCCGGGTGGTGAAGAATCTCATCCATTTGCTCGCTGAGCTTGGTATCGATCTCGGCGATCATCCGGTCGACCAGGCGTTTTTTTACCGGTTCGTCACAATTATGTGGCTTGACCAGCTCTGCGATAAACGCCGACACCCCGCGCTTGGCGATGCCATAAGCCTCGTCGTCGGCGCTGAGCAATGTCTGGGAAATGATGTTATCGAGGATGCTACCGCCTTCGATAACCTGTATGGGTTGCGTGCCGTGTTGAATGGTGGTCATGGTGTCAGTGTCCTTTTACTGAAAATGTCAGGCTTGGGGCCTATCCAGCCCCAATTCGGCGAGCACTCGTGCGCGCGAGTCGCCATTGGCCAGCGTCCGCTCGATAGCGTTGCGAAAGCTGGGCGTATTACCCAGCGGGCCCTTGAGCGCCACCAACGCCTCACGCAAAGCCATCAGCTTTTGCAATTGCGGGATCTGCTCCACCAGGTTCGCGGGGTTGAAGTCCTTCATCGTGTTGATCCGCACCTGGACCGGCAACTCTTCCACGTCGGCTGCCTCCTGGAGGCGGTTGGGCACGCTCAGCGTCAGGCTCAATGCTTGCTTTGCCAACACCTCGTCAAAGGTGTGCTTGTCGATGCCGATGGGCTTGCGATCCTCAAGTTTGCGCGGGTCCGTGCGCAGGGAAAAATCTCCCAGCACCAGCAGCTTCAACGGCAGTTCGACGTCTTCCTGAGCGCTACCGACGGCGGGTTTGAAGGTAATGTTGATACGTTCCTTTGGGGCTACCGAACCGTCTTTGGCCATGGTGCTTTTCCTTTTTGATGAGGCACTATTCAAGTACTGCTTCCAGGTCGAAATGGCACAACCGGCGATGCAGGGTGTCTTTTGCGTCTTGTACGGTTTGGCTTTGTGGCAACAGGTCGTAGCAGCGATACAGGAGCTGGCCGACTTGCACGGCCAACTCCGGCTCCCAATTTTCCAGGCCCGTGCGCTGTAACTGCAGGTCGAGTTGTTCCAACTGGATCCTGGCCAGGTCATGCTTGCCGGCCGCCACACACAACCTGGCCAGCGCCAGGTGCCAATGAAAGCGCGCTCGATCACCGCACGCCGCCCGCAGCCCTTGCTTGAACACACCCACCGCAGCCTTGAGGCCGTCCTTGCGCAGGCAGGGCATCACCGCTTGCAACGCCGCTTCCCAAGGCTGGGCGAGGCTGTCGACGACAACCCTGGAGGGCTCGGGCTTGTGTACGTGACGCATCACATGAAGCGCGATCCACTCACCTGTCGCGGGGTCGGCAAAGGGCGTGCCGTCCTCGAACCTATACTCAGGCAGGTTCGGCAGGCGATGCAGCAGCAGAGCGAATTGCATTTCCAGTTCGGTCATGGCCAGCTCTGCGTGCAAGGCCTCCAGGCACTCCCAGACCATGCGCAACCCGTCGAACCAGAACATCGCACCGGCCAGGCTGACCTCAAGTTCAAGCAACAGATCGGCGTAATGGCCTTGGCTGAAGCGGTCTTGATAGCGCTTGCGCTTGTCGCCAGCCAATGGGCGCAGCGCCGTCACCCGCTCACTATTGGCGTCGGGATAATTGACGAGCATCAGCCAGGCCAGGGTTCGGCCCAGGCGCAAGGCACGCGGGTCGGTGGCATCCTCACGCAACCACCAGGCACACAAAGGCCGAGCCTGCTCCTGCAATGCGCGCAGCCGTTTGTGCGCATCTTTTTCGTTATTGAGCGGTTGCTCGGGCTCTAGCCGCGGAGTTGGCGCTGGCTTGACCTGGGCAATGACGCCCGCGACGCCGCCAGGTTCGGCTGTAGCCTGGGCCAAACGCGCCGACAGCTGCCGGCGAACCGGCAATAGCAACGGCGCCTCGCTACCAAGCTGTTCGCCCCATAGCCGATCAAGACATTCCAGGTGTTCCAGCAGCGCTTGGCATAAAGGTCGTTGATCCTCCAGCGGGACGTTGTGCGCACACGCTTGTTCAAGGCGCGACACCAACCAGCCAAACGCCGCAATGCGGGTACGCAGCTTAACGGGATAGACCTGCGCCCAATGATGCTCGCAGAGTTCACGCAACACACCGAGCCCCGCCAGCAACCCAGCAAATGAATCACGCTGGTACAGGGCCCAAATCAACCAAACGAGGACGCGCAGATCCTTGGAATGCTCACGCAGAATGCACTCGCTGATTTCGCTGATCTTCTGCCAATCCGGCAGGCCCGCACCATGAATGGAGTGCGCCTTGCCCAGCTCGGTTTCCAGCACTTCAAACTCACTTGAATAGCGCATATCACTGCCAACAAAACTGCTTGGCGAGCACGCTGTCCGTGCAAGTTCTAAGTAATAGGCATATTGCTGTTCTGAATAAACGATTTTGGGCTGCACACAACCATCCAAGGCAAAGTAGGCAAAATTAACATCATTGTTAAACCGCCCTTGAACTTCCGCTCAAAACACATTGAAGTGAGCGAACCTTAGCCACGAAAAAAACAATCAGCAAGCAACAGAACGAAACTTAAGAAACATCCTACACCACTTGAAAATAAAGGCCTGCGCAGCTATTTGCGCAGCCAACCCAAGCGAAACCCATCATCCACAGCCTAAAACCATGCATTTGCCAAACATATGACATGAGCAACTAAATGCGCATATCTGTGCAACTAATGACACTAAAAACCACCCACAGCACTACAGCAAATGCTCAATAAAGGATGCTGAGTATTTTTCGCCCTTATTTCATTGAGCCTCACACTTTCAGGCACGCTTCTTGTTATAGGAACCTGCCCGGTCAGCGCTCTCGCTGCCCGGCAATACCTACTCAAACAGGCAAGGAAACCCGTCATGCCCACACCCGCGTACCTCTCCATCACCGGTGTCAAACAAGGTTTGATTACGGCAGGCACATTTACCCAGGACTCGGTAGGCAACATTTATCAGGAAGGCCATGAGGACCAGATTCTGGTGCAGGCGTTTGCTCATCAGGTAATCATTCCCCGCGACCCGCAGTCGGGCCAGCCGACCGGTCAGCGCGTGCATAAACCGCTGATGATCAGCAAGGTTTTCGATAAATCCTCACCCTTGCTGTTCAGCGCCCTGACCACCGGCGAAGAAGTGTCCTGCCGCCTCGAATGGCTACGCACCTCCTCGGCCGGAACCCAGGAGCATTACTTCACGATTGAACTGGAAGGCGCCACCATCGTCGACATCCAATCTCGCATGCCCAACTGCCAGGCCCCTGACAACGCCCACTTCACCCATCTGGAGGATGTGCACTTCACCTATCGCAAGATCATCTGGACTCACGAAGTCGCCGGTACGTCCGGCTCGGATGACTGGCGTAGCCCAGTGACGGGTTAACGGTAACCACGATGCGAAGCGAGCCGCTGTTGATCTTGATCTGCTTGTGATCTTGCTCTGGCTTTTGATCTTAGGCGCCCCGTTAAACCACGCTGGCCGAACGCAGACTTGAATTCGTGGGTAACCCGGCAGGACGCCGGGTTAGCCGCCCCGCGCCATGGATGGCGCGTGGCGGCGGCCCACGGATTCAAGCCTGCGTTCGGGCACACCGAGCCTAAGCGAGGTGCCGAGTGGTGGGGCAAGAGCGTTTTGCTTACTTTTGCGCTTTTTGTACGGACCGGACACATGGTTGACACCTGTGCGGGGACATAGTGGACACATTATGCCCCGTAGTCAGGGTTGTTTACGTCGAAGGTCCGTAGAAATTGATGGCAGAAATAGACGTCAAACAAGCCCGCTCCCACAGGTTGATCGTGGGGTGCCAGGTAGATAGATGGCGGCTGGCAGGCCGCTATCGCAGGCAAGCCAGCTCCCACAATTGGATCGCGGGGTGTCAGGTCGATAGGCGTCGGCTGACAGGTCGTCATCGCAGGCAAGCCAGCTCCCACAGGTTCAGCGTCGCGACACAAAGGCCCCATCCCAACCGGACAAACCAGCTCAATCGCAGTATGGTTGCCCTCTCACCACTCCCCAGGAAACACCGGTAATGCTGTTTGTCGTCATGCTCGGGGGCAAACACCCGCGGGCCAGGATCGAAGTACACGATGTGGTGTTCGCCGTGGCGGACACCCTGCAAGCCACCTACCCGCAATTACGCGACGCCTGGTTTGGCAGCCCCAAAGGCGTACACATCGATTCATGGATGGCCGTCGATGGCGTCGACGGCTGGAAGGTTGAACTGAGCCACCTGGCCCCCCATGCCGACGCGCCGCGCCTGTACTTCATCAACCTCGGCGGCTACGAGGCCAATAGCTTCGGCGAAGCCCATCACTACCTGCTGGTGGTCGCCCATCACAAACAGGAGGCCATGCGCAAAGGCAAGCAACAGATGCTGGCCCACTGGTCCCAGGCCCACACCGACGCGGTGCTGGATATCGACGACTGCCTGCCCATCGACCTGGTGGACGGCCGCTATATCCACCTGGTGCAAGCGGCGCACCGACCGATCGTGCAGCGCAACGACTACCTTGTGCTGCCTTGAATCCTTATGGCCTAAACAGTGGCGACTTAAAACCCAGTGGAACTTTGCCGAGAAATAACCGCCTGAATCCGGTACGCTCACCGTTTTTACTTTAGGAGTTACTCACCATGGCCAAAGCCACCGCCCGTCACATCCTCGTTGCCACTGAAGACAAATGCAACGACCTCAAAGCCCAAATCGAAGGCGGCGCTGATTTCGCAGAAATCGCTAAAGCCAACTCCAGCTGCCCATCCAGCCGCCAAGGCGGTGATCTCGGTTCGTTCGGCCCAGGCCAGATGGTCAAGGAATTCGACACCGTGGTCTTCAGTGCCCCGGTCAACACCGTGCAAGGCCCGGTGAAGACTCAGTTCGGCTACCACCTGCTGGAAGTCACCAGCCGCCAGGATTGATTCAATCTGCGCTGATGCTATAAACAACGGCCCGCCCTTTGGTGGGCCGTTGTGCATCTGATGACTGGCGATGCCCAAGCCGTTAGCGTACAAATCCTTATTATTCTTTACCCGGCGCTCAAGGCTGATAATGCGATTGGCTTTTTCATCTCTGCTCTGTTCCACCCTGGCCTTGCTAATGGCCAGCACTGCGGTGATCGCGGCCCCGCAAACCTACTTGACGGTATACGGCGAGCCGGCCAAGTACGCCGAAGGTTTCAGCCATTTCGACTACGCCAACCCCAACGCCCCCAAGGGCGGCAGCCTGCGGCGTTCGGCGCTGGAGGTGGGTCGCTTTGACCATGTGCTGCCCTATATCGACAAAGGCATCGGCGTGTCCCAGGTCGACGGCTGGGTGTACGCGCCCTTGGCGTTGCGCTCGCTGGATGAGCCTTACACTGTCTATGGCCTGGTGGCGCAAAAGATGGAGCGCGAAGGCGACGGCCTGTCGCTGCGCTTCTACCTGAACCCCAAGGCGCGTTTTGCCGATGGCACGCCCATTACCGCGCAAGACGTACGCTACAGCTTTGACGTGTTGATGACCCAAGGCAGCCTGCGCTATCGCACGTTGTTTGCCGACGTCAAACACGTCGAAGTCGAAGGCGAACGCCAGGTGCGCTTTGACTTTTCCAGCAACGAAAACCGCACCCTGCCCCTGGATATCGCTACCTTGCCGGTGTTCCCCGAGCACTGGTGGAAGACCCGCGATTTTGCCAACGGCGGCGGTTACGAAGCCCCGCTGGGCAGCGGCCCCTACAAGGTCAGCAAGATCGATTCCGGCAGCACCATCACCTTCACACGCGACCCCGACTGGTGGGGCAAGGACTTGCCGGTCAGCCGTGGCCTGTACAACTTCGATCACCTGAGCCTGGAATACTTCGGCGACACCGAAGTGGCGCGCCAGGTGCTGCGCGGCGGTGCCTACGACTTCAACCGAGAATTCTCTGCCACTGGTTACTCCATCGGCTACAACGGCCCGGCCCTGGACGATGGCCGCCTGCAGCGCGCGCACCTGGCCAAGGAGATGCCGCAGCCGGCCCAGGGCTATGTGTTCAATGTGCAAAAACCGATGTTCAAGGACCGGCGCGTGCGCCAGGCCCTGGCGATGCTGTGGGATTTCGAATGGGCCAACCGCCAGATGATGCGCAACCTGTACATCCGCCAGCAGAGCTATTTCTCCAATAGCCCATTGGCCGCCAGCCAGTTACCCACTCCGGAAGAACTGGCGATCCTCGAGCCTCTGCGCGGGCAGGTTCCCGATGAGGTGTTTACTCAGGTGTTCAAGGCCCCGGTCACCGATGGCAGTGGCATGATCCGCGATAAACAGCTGCAAGCCTTGGCCCTACTGGAAGACGCCGGCTGGAAACCTGTGGGCGACAAACTCGTCAATGCCCAGGGCGAGCCGCTGGAATTCACCTTTCTGAATGTCCAGAACGGCCTTGAGCGCCTGTTGCTGCCCTACAAACGCAACCTGGCGCAGATCGGCATCACCCTGAATATCCGCCGCATTGACTCTTCGCAGTACGTCAACCGGCTGATGGCCCGCGACTACGACATGATCGTCACGGGTTTCCCGGTCACCACCTCGCCCGGCATGGAGCTGTACAACTATTTCGGCTCTGCCGCCGCGTTCGATTCGGGCGCCAACAACTACATCGTGCTCAAGGACCCGGCCGTCGACACCCTTATCCATGGCCTGGTCAAGGCCGACACCCAGGCGAAGATGCTCACCTATGCCCACGCTCTGGACCGCGTACTGCAATGGAATTACCTGTGGATCCCCAACTATTACCCACCGGGCACCTCCGCCGCATGGTGGAACCGTTTCGGACGCCCGGCCATCGAGGCGAAGAACGACGAAGCCCTGGAAACCTGGTGGGAAGTCAGCCCCACCCCGCTGACGAACGAACAAATGCAGGCTGAGTTGAAAAAACGCGGAGAGGCCCACTGATGCTTGCCTATATCGTACGGCGCCTGCTGCTGATCATCCCGACGCTGGTGATCATCCTGTTGGTGAACTTCGTGATCGTGCAGGCCGCGCCCGGCGGGCCGGTGGAGCAAGCCATCGCTCACTTGCAAGGCATTGGTGGCGGTGGTGTGGCGAGCGCATCCGGCGAAGGCATCAGCGGCTCGCGGGCCAGCCGTGGTCTGGACCCGAAGCTGATCAAGGACATCGAAAAACAATACGGCTTCGACAAATCCGCGCCGGAACGCCTGTGGTTGATGCTCAAGAACTACGCCCAACTGGACTTCGGCAACAGCTTCTTTCGCGGCGCGACGGTGACCGATCTGATTTTGGAAAAGATGCCCGTCACCATTTCCCTTGGCCTGTGGGCCACGCTGATCACCTACTTGGTGTCGATCCCGCTGGGCATACGCAAGGCCGTGCGCCATGGCAGCAGCTTTGATATGTGGAGCAGCACAGCCATCGTCATCGGTTACGCGATGCCGGCGTTCCTGTTTGCGATGTTCCTGATCGTGGTGTTCGCCGGCGGCACCTCGCTGAACTGGTTCCCGGTACGCGGGCTGGTCTCGGAAAACTTTGCCGAACTGAGTACCGTGGGCAAGGTGGCCGACTATTTCTGGCACCTGGTGCTACCGGTCACGGCACTGGTGATCGGCGGGTTCGCCACCTTGACCATCCTCACCAAGAACTCGTTCCTCAATGAAATCACCCGCCAGTACGTGGTTACCGCCCGTGCCAAGGGCTTGAGCGAACGCCGGGTGCTGTACGGTCACGTGTTCCGCAATGCGATGTTACTGGTGATCTCGGGGATCCCCCAGGCGTTTATCAGTGTGTTCTTTGCCGGTTCGCTGCTGATCGAGGTGATCTTCTCCCTCGATGGCCTGGGCCGCATGAGCTACGAGGCGGCGGTGTCCCGCGACTACCCGGTGGTGTTTGGCTCGCTGTTTATCTTCACCCTGTTCGGCCTCCTGATAAAACTCATCGGCGACCTCTGCTACACCCTGGTGGACCCGCGTATCGACTTCGCCGCGAGGAACGCCTGATGCTCAACCTGTCTCCCGTGGCCCGTCGGCGTTTCGAGCGCTTCAAGAAAAACAGGCGTGGCTGGTGGTCGCTGTGGCTGTTTATCGGCCTGTTCATACTGACCCTGGGCGGCGAGTTGATCGCCAATGACAAACCGCTGGTGCTCAGTTTCAAGAATGAGCTGTATTTCCCGGTGTTCAAGCGCTACACCGAGCAGCAGTTCGGCGGGCAATTGCCGTTCCAGGCGGATTACCGCAGTGACTACGTGCAAAAGCTGATCAAGCAGGAGGGCGGTTGGATGCTGTTCCCACCGATTCCGTTCAGCGATGACACCCCCAACTACGAACTCACCCGCCCTGCCCCGAGCCCGCCGTCGGCGGTGAACTGGCTGGGCACCGATGACCAGTCCCGCGATGTGTTGGCGCGGGTGATCTTTGGCGCACGGGTGTCAATCCTGTTTGCCCTGGCCCTGACTGCCATCAGCGCCGTCATCGGGATTGCCGCCGGCGCGCTGCAGGGGTACTACGGCGGCTGGGTGGACTTGCTCGGGCAACGCATTCTCGAGGTGTGGTCTGGCCTGCCGGTGCTGTACCTGCTGATTATCCTGTCGGGGTTTGTGGAGCCGAATTTCTGGTGGTTGCTGGGGATCATGGCGCTGTTTTCCTGGCTGGCCCTGGTGGACGTGGTGCGCGCCGAGTTCCTGCGCGGGCGCAACCTGGAGTACGTCAAGGCCGCGCGCGCCCTGGGCCTGGGCGATGCCAAGATCATTCGTCGGCACATCCTGCCCAACGCCATGACCGCGACCCTCAGCTATTTGCCGTTTATCTTGACCGGAGCGATCTCCACCTTGAGCGCCCTGGACTTCCTTGGCTTCGGCATGCCCGCCGGCAGCGCGTCTCTGGGTGAGCTGATCGGCCAGGGCAAGCAGAACCTGCAAGCGCCGTGGCTGGGGCTGACGGCATTTTTCACCCTGGCACTGATTCTGTCGTTGCTGGTGTTTATCGGCGAGGCGTTGCGTGACGCCTTCGACCCTCGCTCATGAGTAAGTGCGTATGAACCTGATCGAAATCCGCGACCTATGCGTCGCCTTCAACGGCCAGACCGTCGTGCGCAACCTGAGCCTGGACGTGCGCCCCGGCGAGTGTCTGGCGCTGGTGGGTGAGTCGGGCTCGGGCAAGTCAGTGACGGCCCATTCGATCCTGCAACTGCTGCCGCAAGCCGGCACCCAAACCCTGGGTTCGATCAAGTATCGCGGCCAGGAACTGATCGGCGCCTCACCAAGCACTCTGCAAAAATTGCGCGGCAACCGCATTGCCATGATCTTCCAGGAGCCGATGACCTCCCTGAACCCGCTGCACAGCATCGAAAAGCAGATCGGCGAAACCCTGCTGCTGCACAAGGGCCTGGGCGGCAAGGCGGCGCAGGCGCGCATCCTCGAACTGCTGGAACTGGTGGGCATCCAGAAACCCCAGGAACGGCTCAAGGCCTACCCCCATCAACTGTCCGGCGGCCAGCGCCAGCGGGTGATGATCGCCATGGCCCTGGCCTGCGAGCCCGAACTGCTGATTGCCGACGAGCCCACCACGGCGCTCGACGTGACGGTGCAGCGCAAGATCCTGTTGCTGCTCAAATCTTTGCAGCAACGTTTGGGCATGTCGCTGCTGTTGATCAGCCACGATCTGAACCTGGTGCGCAGTATCGCCCAGCGGGTCTGCGTGATGCGCGCCGGGGAAATCGTCGAGCAGGCCGACTGCCAGGCCCTGTTCACCGCACCGCAGCATCCCTACAGCCGCCTGCTGCTGGACGCCGAGCCCTCGGGCGATGTGCTGTGCAGCGAGCCGCGTGAGACGGTACTGGAAGTGGATGACCTGAGCGTGCAATTCCCCCTTGGCGGCGGGCTGTTCCGGGCCAAGACCTACCTGCGCGCGGTGGACGGTATCAGCCTCAGCGTGCAGCGCGGCAAAACCCTGGGGATTGTCGGTGAGTCCGGTTCCGGCAAGTCCACCCTGGGCCAGGCGATCCTGCGCTTGCTCGACTCCAGCGGCAGCATCCGCTTCCAGGGTGAGGCCCTGGACCCGCTCAACCATCAGCAGATGCGCCCGTGGCGCAAGCAGATGCAGGTGGTGTTCCAGGACCCCTATGGCAGCCTCAGCCCGCGCATGTCGGTGCAGCAGATCATCAGCGAGGGCCTGGAAGTACACGCACCGTGCAGCCTGGCCGACCGCGAAGCGCAAGTCATCCAGGTGCTCAAGGACGTGGGCCTCGACCCTGCCAGCCGGCATCGCTACCCCCATGAGTTTTCCGGTGGCCAGCGCCAACGCATCGCCATTGCCCGCGCCCTGGTGCTCAAGCCAGCGCTGATGCTGCTCGACGAACCCACCTCGGCGCTGGACCGCACGGTGCAAAAACAAGTAGTGGCGCTACTGCGCGAACTGCAGGACAAATACGGCCTGACCTACCTGTTTATCAGCCATGACCTGGCGGTGGTGCGCGCCATGGCTCATGACATGATCGTGGTCAAGGATGGCAAGGTGGTGGAGCGTGGCGCCAGCCATGATGTGTTCGAGTCGCCCCAACACCCGTACACCAAAGAACTGCTGGCAGCAGCGCACATCCCCTTGTGATGATTAACAGGATTCTGCCTCCATGAGCACTAGCCTCAAGGACTACCAACAGGTTCGCGGCCTGGCCATCCAGTCGCTGTTCGAGATCATCGAGCAGTCCAGCGAAGGCACGGTCATCGTCGACCGCGATGCAAATATCGTGTGGATGAACGAGCGTTACGCCAAGCGTTTTGGCCTCAAGAGCGCCGACCAAGCCATCGGCCAGCCTTGCGAGCAGGTGATTTCCAACAGTCTGCTGCGCCAGGTGGTGCGCAATGACCGGCCGATCCTGCTGGATATCCAGGACACTCCCAAGGGCCCGCTGGTGGTGATGCGCCTGCCGATCCACGACGAGGCCGGGGCGGTGATCGGCGCGATTGGGTTTGCGCTGTTCGATGAACTGCGCAACCTGTCGCCGTTGATCGAGCGCTACCTGAGCATGCAGCAGGAGCTGGCCTCCACGCGCTCACTGCTGCGCTCGCGGCAAAGCAAATACAACTTCGCGCACTTTATCGGCACCAGCGCCGCCAGCCTTGAGGTCAAGCGCCGGGCGCGGCGCAGTGCGAGCGCCGAATCGCCGGTATTGCTGCTCGGGGAAACCGGCACCGGCAAGGAGCTGCTCGCCCAGGCCATCCACGGCGCATCGCCCCGGGCGCACAAAGCCTTTGTGAGCATCAACAGCGCGGCGATTCCCCATGACCTGCTTGAAGCCGAATTCTTCGGCACCGCACCCGGCGCCTTTACCGGTGCCGACCGCAAGGGCCGCCCCGGCAAGTTCCAGATCGCCCAGGGCGGCACGTTGTTTCTCGATGAAATCGGCGACATGCCGCTGCCACTGCAAAGCAAATTGCTGCGGGTGTTGCAGGAAAAGGAATTCGAACCGGTGGGCTCCAACGAGATGCTGCACAGCGATGTGCGGGTGATTGCCGCAACGTCCATGGACCTGGAGGCGGCGATCAAACGTGGCGAGTTTCGTGCGGATTTGTATTACCGACTGAACGTGCTGCCGATCCAGGTGCCGCCGTTGCGTGAACGCCTGGAGGATATTCCGGCGTTGAGCGAGGCGATCCTTGAGGAGTTGCGCAGCCAGCACGAACTGGACCGCGATGCGCTGGCGCTGTTGGCCCAACATGCCTGGCCGGGCAATATCCGCGAGCTGCGCAATGTGCTGGAGCGGGCGGCGCTGTTGAGTGATGACGTGGTGTTGAATGCCGAGGAGATACGCACGGCCATTGGCACTTTTACGCCGGTTGAACGCCGTGCGCTGGTGTCGATGGAGGGAGAGACATTCAGTGCGGCACGGGAACGGTTTGACCGGCAGATTATCGCCGCCGCGCTCACGGCGTGTGAGGGGAATGTGGTGGAGGCAGCCAAGCGGCTAGGGCTGGGGCGGTCGACGCTGTATAAAAAAATGCTGGCGCTTGGAATAACCTAGTCTCATAAAAGAGACAATATTCCCACTATCAAGACAACCCTGTGTGGGAGCTGGCTTGCCTGCGATAGCGTTGGTTCAGCCAGGGAATATGGCACTGTTACACCGCTATCGCAGGCAAGCCAGCTCCCACAAGGGATCTCCACTCGTCTCTCGATTGAGACTATCTTCTGGAAAACCGTCGTTAAAAGTAAATAAAGCTATATATATCAACAAGTTAAAAATTTGGCACACATCTCGCTATAGCTCCCTCCCACAGCCTCACCCCACAACAATAACAATCCGATGGAGACACACCATGAGTGTGATCATTGCCCTGGCTGCGCTCGCGCTGCTGATGCTGGCCGCCTACCGTGGCTATAGCGTTATCCTGTTTGCCCCCATCGCCGCCCTTGGCGCGGTGCTGCTCACCGACCCGTCCGCCGTCGCCCCTGCCTTTACCGGGGTGTTCATGGAAAAGATGGTCGGTTTTATCAAGCTGTATTTCCCGGTATTCCTGCTCGGTGCGGTGTTCGGCAAGCTCATTGAGCTGTCAGGCTTTTCGCGTTCGATTGTGGCCGCTGCGATCCGCTTGCTCGGCACCCGCCAGGCGATGCTGGTGATTGTGCTGGTGTGCGCCCTGCTCACCTATGGCGGCGTGTCGCTGTTCGTGGTGGTGTTTGCGGTGTACCCGTTCGCCGCCGAGATGTTCCGCCAGAGCAATATCCCCAAGCGCCTGATCCCGGCGACCATCGCCCTCGGCGCGTTTTCGTTCACCATGGACGCCCTGCCCGGCACCCCGCAGATCCAGAACATCATCCCCAGCACCTTCTTTAACACCACCGCCTGGGCGGCGCCGTGGCTGGGGCTGATCGGCACGATCTTCGTGTTTTGCGCCGGCATGCTCTACCTCGCACGCCAGCGCAACAAGGCCCAGCGCGCCGGTGAAGGTTATGGCACCGAGTTGCGCAATGAGCCGGAAACCGCCGACAACCTGAGCCTGCCCAACCCGTGGCTCGCGCTGTCGCCGCTGATCCTGGTGGGGGTGATGAACCTGTTGTTCACCCACTGGATCCCGCAGTGGTACGGCAAGACCCACAGCCTCAGCCTGCCGGGCATGAGCGCGCCGGTGACCACCGAAATCGCCAAGCTCACCGCGATCTGGGCGGTGCAGGCGGCGTTGCTGGTGGGGATTATCGTAGTACTGGTGTTCGGCTTCTCGGCAATTAAGAGCAAGCTGGCCGAAGGCAGTAAAAGCGCGGTAAGCGGTGCATTGCTTGCGGCGATGAACACCGCCTCGGAATATGGGTTTGGCGCCGTGATCGCCTCGCTGCCGGGCTTTCTGGTACTGGCGGACTGGCTCAAGGGCATCCCCAACCCGCTGGTCAACGAAGCGATCACCGTGACCTTGCTGGCCGGTATCACCGGCTCCGCTTCCGGCGGCATGAGCATCGCCCTGGCGGCGATGTCCGAGAGCTTTATTGCAGCCGCCCACGCGGCCAATATCCCCCTTGAGGTGCTCCACCGGGTCGCGGCCATGGCCAGCGGCGGCATGGACACCCTGCCCCACAACGGCGCGGTGATCACCCTGCTGGCCGTCACCGGGTTGACCCACCGCGAAGCCTACAAGGACATTTTTGGCATCACGATCATCAAGACCCTTGCGGTGTTCGTGGTGATCGGTACTTTCTACGCCACCGGCATTGTGTGAGGTTTTCATGACGACTTTGAATGGCAAGACCGCCTTGGTCACCGGCTCCACCAGCGGCATCGGCTTAGGCATTGCCCTGAGCCTGGCCAAGGCCGGCGCCAACCTGATTCTCAACGGCTTTGGCGACGCCAGCGCGGTGATCGCCCAGGTGCAGGCGTTTGGCGGCAAGGTCGGGCATCACCCGGCCGACGTCAGCGACCCCGCGCAGATCGCCGACATGCTCGCTTACGCCGAGCGCGAGTTCGGTGGCGTGGACATCCTGGTCAACAATGCCGGCATCCAGCATGTGGCAGCGGTGGAAGACTTTCCGGTGGAACGCTGGGATTCGATTATCGCGATCAACCTGTCCTCGGTGTTCCACAGTACACGTTTGAGCCTGCCGGGCATGAAGGCCAAGGGCTGGGGGCGTATCGTCAATATCGCCTCGGTGCATGGGCAAGTCGGCTCAGTGGGCAAGGCGGCGTATGTGGCGGCCAAGCATGGGGTGATCGGCCTCACCAAGGTGGTGGGCCTGGAAACCGCCACCAGTAATGTGACCTGCAACGCCATCTGCCCGGGCTGGGTGCTGACGCCGCTGGTGCAGAAGCAGATTGATGATCGCGTGGCTACCGGGGTCGACCCACAGCAAGCGCAGCAGGATCTCCTGGCGGAGAAACAGCCGTCGCTGGAGTTTGTGACGCCGTCGCAGTTGGGCGAGCTGGTGTTGTTTTTGTGCAGCGAAGCCGGCGCCCAGGTGCGCGGCGCGGCCTGGAACATCGATGGTGGCTGGCTGGCCCAGTAAACCCGTGATGATCGTTCCCACGCTCTGCGTGGGCACGCAGACCGGGGCGCTCCGCGCCCCAAAAGTGGACGCAGAGCGTCCAGTCAGGCATTCCCACGCGAAGCGTGGGAACGAGAAGAGGCAGCTTATGTCCGACATCCTCTGGCAACCGTCCCCGGAACGCATCGCCAACACGCGCATGGATCAGTTCCGCCGCTTCATCAACCAACGGCACGGCGTGCAGCTCCACGACTACCCCGCCCTGCACCAATGGAGCATCGACCAGCGCCCGGACTTCTGGCAGGCGATTGTCGCGTTCTTTGACGTGCAGTTTCGCAGCCCGCCCAGCGTCACCCTGATCGAAGACGTGGAGATGCCCAGCGCCCATTGGTTTCCCGGCGCCACCCTGAACTTCGCCGAACACCTGTTACGCCGCCGCGATGATCACCCTGCTGTGGTGGCTGTCAGCGAAGACGGCCAACGTGAACAATTGAGCTATGCGCAGCTAGCGGAACACGTGGCCGGCCTGCAAAAAAGCCTGCGGGCGGCCGGGGTCGGTATAGGTGACCGCGTGGCCGCGTGCATGCCCAACACCTGGCAAACCCTGGTGGGCATGCTCGCGACCACCAGCCTCGGTGCGATCTGGTCGTGCTCCTCGCCAGATTTCGGCACCCAGGGCGTCATCGACCGCTTCGGCCAGATCGAGCCCAAGGTGCTGATCACCTGCGCAGGCTACCGCTATGCCGGCAAGCGCATCGACCAGAGCGCCAAGCTCAATGAGATCCTTGAACGCCTGCCCTCCCTGCAACAGTTGATCATCGTGCCTTACGCCAAGCCCGAGGCGCAGGCTGGGGACTACGCCACCCACGCCCACGTCGCACTGTGGGACGACTTCTACCAAGCCTGCGGCGAACCCGAATTTGTCGCGGTGCCGTTCGATCACCCGCTGTATATCCTTTATTCCAGCGGCACCACCGGCATCCCCAAGTGCATCATCCATGGCACTGGCGGCGTACTGCTCACGCACCTCAAGGAACACGGCCTGCATGCCGACCTGAACCGCGAGGACTGCCTGTTCTACTACACCACCTGCGGCTGGATGATGTGGAACTGGCTGGTGTCGGTGCTGGCGATCGGCGCCACCGCGGTGCTGTACGACGGCTCGCCGTTCCACCCCGGCCCCGAACGTTTGATCGACCTGATCGATGCGGAAAGAATCAGCGTGTTCGGCACCAGCCCAAAATTCCTCGCCACCCTGGAAAAGTCAGGGTTGCAGCCGCGCCAGAGCCACGATCTGGGCAGCCTCAAGGGCCTGATTTCGACCGGCTCGCCGCTGTCGCCCCAGAGTTACGACTACGTGTACCGCGAGATCAAAGCCGAGCTGTGCCTGTCCTCGATGTCCGGTGGCACCGACATTGTCTCCTGCTTTGTGATCGGCAACCCGGTGCTGCCCGTGCGGCGCGGTGAGATGCAGTGCAAGAGCCTGGCCATGGCCATCGAAGTGTGGGACGACCAGGGCCGGCCCCTGATCGGAGAGAAAGGCGAACTGGTGTGCACCCGGCACTTCCCTGCCATGCCCATCGGGCTGTGGAACGACCCGCAGCAGCAAAAACTGCGCGCCTCGTATTTCAGCCAGTTCCCCGGCGTGTGGGCACAGGGTGACTATGCCGAGCAACGCGCCAACGGCAGCCTGTTGATCCACGGGCGTTCCGATGCGGTGCTCAACCCCGGCGGCGTGCGCATTGGCACCGCCGAGATTTATCGCCAGGTGGAAAAGGTCCCGCAGGTGCTGGAAAGCCTCGCCATCGGTCAACGCTGGCAGGACGACGTGCGCGTGGTGCTGTTTGTGCGCCTGGATGATGGAATTGAACTGGACGAGGCGCTGCAACAGCAGATCCGCCAGGTGATTCGCGCCAACACCACACCGCGGCACGTGCCGGCGAAGATCCTCGCTGTCACGGATATCCCCCGCACCATCAGCGGCAAAATCGTCGAATTGGCGGTGCGCAATGTGGTGCATGGCGAGCCGGTGAAAAACACCGATGCCCTGGCCAACCCCCAGGCACTGGAGCAATTTCGCCACAGAGCTGAGCTGGCCGATTAGATGAAAGGTTTCAGCGCTGACACAGCGTTTTGAAGAAAAACCCTCAAGGCATGCTATTTTTCCGGGGTAGCCACCCGTTGTCGTTCCTTGGGACAATGGGTGTTGTCATTTTTCAAAGCGTCAGGCTCAGGGCTTTTTATGAATGGAACATCCACCGGTAGCGAAGCCGCTGCATTGATCAGGCGGCTGGACTGGGCGCAAAGCCCACTCGGTGAGGCCAGTGAGTGGCCGCAAAGCCTGCGCACTGCTGTCGATATCGTCGTGCATTCACCCATGCCAATGGTGCTGCTGTGGGGCCCACACCTCATACAACTTTATAACGATGGCTTTGCCCACCTGATAGGCGGCAAGCACCCCGGCGCTCTGGGCCAGCCGGCGCACCACACTTGGCCCGAACTGGAAAGCTTCGCCGCGCCGGTCTACGACGCCGTGCTCGGCGGCCAGGTGCGCACCTTCAGCGAGCAACGCTTTGTGCTGCAACGCGAGGGCCGCGACACCGAGATATGGCTCGACCTGACCTACAGCCCGGTGCGCGACGAAAGCTGCCGGGTGGCCGGCATTCTGGTCACGGCCATTGAAACCAATGAACGGCGCAGCAAAACCCTCGAACTGCAACAGCGTTCCGAAGCGAGCCTCAAGGCCCAGCACAACACCGAGCAGCGCCTGCAACTGGCGCTGGCGGCCACCGACGCGGTGGGCACCTGGGATTGGGATATCGGTGAAGACCGCTTCATTGCCGACGCCCATTTCGCCTACCTGCATGGCGTCGACCCCAACGACTCAAGCCTGCTGCCCATCAGCGCCTACCTGCACGGCGTGCATCCCGAAGACCGGGGCACGGTGACGCGCAGCATCAAGCATTGCATCACCCACGGCACCGAATACGCCGAAGAGTACCGCCTGCAGCAAGCCGATGGCCAGGTGCGCTGGGTATTCGCCCGTGGCCGCTGCTACAAGGATCATCACGGCCGGCCGGCACGGTTCCTCGGCGCCGCGCTGGACCTCACCGAGCGCAAAAACACCGAGCAGGCCTTGCGCCAGAGCCAGACCGAGCTGCAATTGATCATCAACGCCATGCCGGTGTTGATCGGCTACGTTGACCACGACCAGCGCTTTCGCCTCAACAACAGCGCCTACCTCGAGTGGTACGGCAAGACGCCCCAGGAGCTGTACGGCAGAACCATCCGCGAAGTCATCGGCGACGAGGTGTACGCAGGGCGCGCAGACAAGATCGCCGCCGCGCTCAAGGGCAAGGCGTGCAGCTTCATGACAGTGACGCCTCATCGCGATGGCCGCCCGCGCCATGCGCTGATGAAGTACTTGCCGCGCTTTAGCAGTGACGGCTCGGTGAATGGTTTCTATATCTTTGTGATCGACGAGACCGAACGCAAGCTCACCGAAGAGGCCCTGCGCCACCTCAACGAGAACCTTGAAGAACGCGTGGCCCAGCGCACCCAGGCGCTGGCCGAAGCCAACCAGCGCCTGCAAAACGAGATGTTCGAGCGCGAACGTGCCGAAGATGCCCTGCGCCATGCGCAGAAGATGGAAGCGGTCGGCCAACTCACCGGCGGTATCGCCCATGACTTCAACAATATGCTCACCGGCATTATCGGCAGCCTGGACCTGATGCAGCGCTATATTGCCGCCGGGCGCAGCGACGATATCGGCCGGTTTGCCGATGCGGCCGTGTCCTCCGCCCACCGTGCCGCTGCCCTCACCCACCGGCTGCTGGCGTTCTCGCGGCGCCAGTCGCTGGACCGTCGCCCCACCGACCCCAACCAACTGGTGGCGTCCCTGGAAGACCTGTTCCGGCGCACCAAGGGCGCGCACATCGAACTCAAGGTCCAACTGGGCAAGGACATCTGGCCGGTGAACACCGACGCCAGCCAGTTGGAAAACGCCCTGCTCAACCTGGTGATCAACGCCCGCGACGCCATGCCCGACGGCGGCGAGTTGCTGATCGAAACCGCCAACAGTTACCTGGACGGCACCGACATCACCACCCTGGAACCGGTCAAGGCCGGCGACTATGTGATGCTTGGCGTGAGCGACAACGGCAGCGGCATGGCACCGAAAATCCTCGCCAAGGCCTTCGACCCGTTCTTCACCACCAAGCCCATCGGCCAAGGCACGGGCCTTGGGTTGTCGATGATCTACGGCTTTGCCCAGCAGTCCGGCGGCCACGTAACTATCCAGAGCGAACCCGGCCAGGGCACCTGCGTGCGCCTGTACCTGCCGCGCTTGTATGGCACCGCACTGGAAAGCAGCCTGCCTACCAGCCTGACCGAAGCCCCCGTGGCCCTGGCCGGTGAAGCGGTGGTGGTGGTCGAGGACGACCCGGCGGTGCGTATGCTGGTGGTCAATGTACTCGACGAACTGGGCTATACCGCGCACCAGGCGGCGGATGCGCGTGCGGCGCTGCCGTTGCTGGAGTCGGATTTGCGCGTGGACTTGCTGGTGACCGACGTTGGCCTGCCCGGCATGAATGGCCGGCAACTGGCGGAAATCGCCCGCCAGCATCGCCCCGGCCTGCGCGTGCTGTTCATGACCGGTTATGCCGAGAAAGCCGCCGAGCGCCAGGGGTTCCTGGAAGACGGCATGGACATGGTCGCCAAGCCTTTTTCCATTGACCTGTTGGCCAACAAAATCCGTAGCATGATCGGCGGCGAGGCCTGAGTTCAGGCATAATCGCGCGCCGTCGCACAGCTGGTAGAGCCCCATGAAAGCCCAAGCCCGTCATATCCTGGTGAAAACCAGCGAAGAAGCCGAACAACTCAAGCAGCGCATTGCCAAGGGCGAAGCCTTTGATGTGCTGGCCAAGAAGTACTCCACCTGCCCGTCGGGCAAACGTGGCGGTGACCTGGGCGAAGTGCGGCCCGGGCAGATGGTGGGGGCGATTGATGCGGTGATCTTCAAGAAGCCGGTGAAGGTGGTGCACGGGCCGATCAAGAGCAAGTTTGGCTATCACTTGGTGCAGGTGTTTTACCGGGATTGAGTGGATGGCTTCAGTCCGATCGTTCCTACGCTCTGCGTGGGAATGCCTCACTGGACGCTCTGCGTCCGTTTCTGGGACGCGGAGCGTCCCGGGCTGCGCTCCCACGCAGAGCGTGGGAACGATCAGTGATCATCTCGGTATCAGAGCCCCCGGCACCTGAATCACCCGGCTCGCCAACCGATGCCCCGCCAATGCAGCCTCTTGCGGCGAGCCACCCTTGAGCCGACTGGCCAAATACGCCGCACTGAACGAATCCCCCGCCGCCGTGGTGTCCACTACCTTCTCCACCTTCAACGCCGGCACCGCGAAGCGCTCGCCCGCGCAACGAATCAGGCACGCATCCGCTCCCCGCTTGAGCACCACTTCTGCAATCGACGGGTACGCCGCAAACACCTGCTCGCTATCCTCATAACCAAACAACGCGCGTTCGTCATCCTCGGTGAGCAAGGCAATGTCCACCTCGGCCAACACCCGGCGATACGCCTCACGGGCCGTTTGCACATCGGCCCACAGCCGCGGCCGGTAGTTGTTATCGAACACCACCTTGGCGCCGCGCCGGCGGGCTTCGATCAGCGCCTGCAGTAAGCGCTCACGCCCGATATCTCCCAGCACCGCCAGGGTAATGCCGCTGAAATACACCACGTCATAACCCGGCAGGGCCGCCAGGACCGGCTCGGCGGCAGGCGTAGTGAAGCAGTCGCGCACGGCCGCTTCGTTGCGCCAGTAGAGGAATTTACGTTCGCCCTGGGCATCGGTCTGGATGCAGTACAAGCCCGGCAGGCGCCCTGGCAGGCGCTGGACCATCCCCAGGCCAAGGCCTTCGGCGTGCCAATGCTCACACATGGCATCGCTGAAGCTGTCATCGCCCAGGGCGGTGACGTAGTCAACGCTGCCGACCTCGCCCAGTTCGCGGCGCAGGTACACCGCGGTGTTCAGGGTGTCGCCGCCGAAGCTCTGGTACAGGCTGCCGTCGGCGCGGTGTTGCAGTTCGATCATGCATTCGCCGATGAGGGCGATGTGGGGGTGGGTGTTCATGGCAAAGTTCTCAGGTGTGCTGGAGGGCCCCATCGCGGGCAAGCCCGCTCCCACAGTTGACCCTATTCCAACTGGAGGAATGCAGTCGAATGTGGGAGCTGGCTTGCCTGCGATAGCCGCGACGCGGTCTAGAAGCAGGTACGCAGAGACTCAACCACCTGCAACTGCTCATCCACCAGGCAGCCCACCTGCCACTTGTCAAAGGTCAGGCAAGGGTGGGACGTACCAAACGAAATAATGTCGCCAATGCGCAATTCCACTCCCGGCGCCACGGTCATGAACGCATGCTGGTCCATCACCGCCGTGACCTTGCACCCGCTCACATCATCCCCTTGCGCCGGCACGATCCCGGCCTTGTAGCGCTTGAGCGGCACCGGCAAACCGGCGTCGTAGGCCACATCACGCTTGCCCAGGGCAATCACCGCAAAACCCGGCTCCGGCAGCGACTGCACGTGTGCCCAGACTTCCATTGCCGGGCGCAGGCCCTCGTTGAGGTCGCTGCGGCGTTCGAGTACGCAGCACTGCGCTTCTTTGTAGATGCCATGGTCGTGGGCCACGTAACTGCCAGGGCGTAACACGCTGAGGAAGCGGCCGGCGGCGTTCTGCGTCTCGAACGACTCGGCGATCAGGTCGTACCAGGCCGAGCCCGATGCGGTGATGATCGGCTTGGGCAGGTCGAACAGGCCGCTGTCTTGCAGCTCGACTGCCAGGCTCACCAGGCTGGCGGCGAAGGCGCGGATACCACTGATGGCGTGCTCGCCGTGGATCACCCCTTCGTAACCCTCTATACCGGTGAGGGCCAATGCCGGTTGGGCTTTGATCGCCTTGGCCAGCTCACGCACCTCTTGCTCGCTGCGGCAACCGCAGCGGCCACCGACCACGCCGTACTCGATCATCACATTGAGGCGCTGGCCACGGGCGGCGAAGAACAGGCCCAGGTCGGCAACGTTGTCCGGGTGATCGACCATGCAATGGAAGTCAAAATCCTTATCGGCCAGCAGGTCGGCGATCAAGGCCATGTTCGGCGCGCCCACCAACTGGTTGGCCATCAGCACACGACGCACGCCGCTGGCGTAGGCGGCACGGGTCTGCACGGCGGTAGCCAGGGTGATGCCCCAGGCACCGGCGGCGATCTGGCGCTGGAACAGCGCGGGCATCATGCTGGTCTTGCCGTGGGGCGCCAGCTCGGCGCCGCTGCTGCGGACAAAGTCCTGCATCCAGCGGATGTTATGTTCCAGGGCGTCACGGTGCAGCACCAGGGCCGGCAGGCTGACATCGCGAACCAAATGAGCACCGACGGCGGCGGCACCTTTTTCAACGGCGTTGAGGGCAGGCATGGAAAACTCCTATTCGTTGATGCGCCGGGCCAGGCTGTTGGCGCTGTCGATCAGTACCCGGCGATAGTCGTGGTAGTTTTTGCTGGCATCGGCCCGGGGGGCGACGATGCACAGGGTTGCGATGCTGATGCCCTGGGCATCGCGCACCGGGGCGGCAAAGCAATGGGTGAAGGTGTCGGCCACACTGTCGAAGGAGAAGAACCCATCGAGGCTGGCCTGGCGGATTTGCGCCAGGAACGTGTCCAGCGGCAGGCGCAGGCCGTCCGGCAGGATGAAATCGTCGGGGTCGATCAGGTCGACGATCTGCTGGTCGCTCAAATGCCCTAGCAACAAGCGCCCCGAGGCGGTCCACGGAATGGGCGCGTTTTCGCCGATATCCGAAGAAATACGGAAATGCCGCTGGCCCTCGCGCATCAGCGCCACCGTGTATTTGCGCCCGTTGAGCAGGCACATCTGCGCGGTTTCGTGGGTCTGGCTGACGATCTCCTGCAAGGCGTGGTCGGCCTCGCGGGTCAGGTCGAAGTGACGCAAGTGTGCCTGGCCGAGGAAATACAGCTGCCGGCCCAGGTACACGTGGCCGTCCTTGCCCACGGTCTCCAGGATGCGCCGCTCCAGCAACGACGCCACCAGTTCGTAGACCGTGGATTTGGGGCTGCCAATGCCGCTGGCAATATCATTCGGGCGCAGGGGCTGGCCGATTTCCTTGAGAAAATCGAGGATATCGAACGCACGGTCCAGGCCTTTGGCGCGGCGTTTGATGGTGTCTTCGGTCATGGCAGTACTCGGTCCCGTTCCAGATGATCGTTCCCACGCTCTGCGTGGGAATGCATGCGGTGACGCTCTGCGTCACAAGCGCGGACGCAGAGCGTCCAAGGCGGTATTCCCACGCAGAGCGTGGGAATGATCAGTTAGGCCTTTTTCTTGTAGGCCACGCAATCGATCTCGACCTTGCAATCGACCATCATGTTGGCCTGCACGCAGGCGCGCGCCGGGGCGTGTTCCGGGGTGAAGTATTCACCGAACACCTTGTTGAAACTCCAGAAGTCCCGTGGGTCTTCCAGCCATACGCCCACCCGCACCACATCCTTGAGCTCGTAGCCGGCTTCTTCGAGGATCGCCACCACGTTGCGCATCGTCTGGCGGGTTTGCTCAATGATGCCACCATTGATGATTTCACCGTCCACCGCAGGCACCTGGCCCGACACATACAGCCAGCCATCGGCTTCCACGGCGCGGGCGAACGGGCGTGGCTGGCCGCCACCTGCGGTGCTGCCGGTGCCGTAACGAGTAATGCTCATAAAAGTTGCTCCTTGTTAAAAACGAATGTTCTTGAGAAATTCCGCCAGTCGCGGCGACTGCGGCCGTTCGAAGATGTCCTTCGCGCTGCCCTGCTCTTCAATGCGGCCCTGGTTCATGAACACGATCTGGTCCGAGACTTCATAAGCAAAGCGCATTTCGTGGGTGACCAACAACATGGTCATGCCCTCCTCCGCCAGCCCCTTGATCACGCTGAGCACTTCGCCCACCAACTCGGGGTCGAGGGCTGAGGTGACTTCGTCGAACAACATCAGGCTGGGGTTCATGGCGATGGCGCGGGCAATGGCCACGCGCTGTTGCTGGCCGCCGGACAATTGACCGGGAAAGTGATTGCGGCGCTCCAGCAGGCCGACGCGGTCCAGCCATTTTTCGGCCAGGGCTACCGCTTCATCCTTGCCCATTTTCTTGACCTTGAGCAAGCCGAGGGTAACGTTCTGCAGCGCGGTCAGGTGCGGGAACAGGTTGAATTGCTGGAACGCCATGCCGGTCATTGCGCGGTGCTGGGCGATCACCCGCTCCGGGTGGCGTACGCGCTTGCCGCCAACATCGCTGTAGCCGATGGACTCGCCGTCCAGGGTGATCTGCCCGCCCTGGAACTCCTCCAGCAGGTTCACGCAGCGCAGCAAAGTGGTCTTGCCCGAACCGCTGGATCCGATCAACGTCACCACATTGCCGCGCTGCATGGACAGGTCGACGCCCTTGAGCACTTCCACCTGGCCGTATTGTTTACGCAGGCCACGAATGTCCAGCAGCGCTGGGTTGGTTTGAGCTTGATTCATGGCAAGGCCACCCGCTTTTCAATGTAGCGCCCGAATAATTCGATGGCGTAGTTGATGACAAAGAACAGAAACCCGGCGAACAGGTAGAACTCCAGGGTCATGAAGGTGCGCGCGATCACCTGCTGGGTACTGAGCAGCAATTCCGCCACGCCGATCACCGACAGCAAGGTGGAAGCCTTGACGATTTCCGTGGAGGAGTTGACCCAGGTCGGCAGGATCTGCCGCAGCGCCTGGGGCAACAGCACATAGCCCAGGGACTGATAAAACGTCAGGCCAATCGCCTTGCCCGCTTCAAGTTGCCCACGGGGAATGGCTTGCAGCGCGCCGCGCACGATTTCCGACACATGGGAGCCACAGAACAAGGTCAGCCCAACCGCACCGGCCTGAAACGCACTGATTTGCCAGCCAAGGGCCGGCAGCATGTAGAAACACGCCAACACCAGCACAAACACCGGCGTGCCACGGATCAAATCGACGTACAGACGGAACGGCGCGCGCATCCAGAATTTGCCGTAGGTGAGGATCAACCCGGCGACGATGCCGATCAGGGTGCCAAAGATAATCGCCAGCGCCGAGACCGCCACACTGGCCTGGAAGCCAGCCCAAAGCGTTTCGCGGGCGATCCACAATTCATGCAGCCAACTGGGGGATTCGTACATGCAAACCCTTCCTTAACGACGGATCGCCAAACGCTGTTCCAGGTAACGGAGCAGCATGGCAATCAGGTAACAGGCAGCCACGTAGAGCGCGGTCGTGACCAGCCAGGTTTCAATCACCCGGTAGCTTTCGACGTTGATCTTGCGGGCGTAATAGGTCAGCTCCGGCACCGCGATCGCAGCGGCCAGGGAGGTGTCCTTGAACAGCGAGATAAAGTTGTTCGACAGCGCCGGCAGCACGTTGCGCAGCATCACCGGCACGGTGATGTAAGCGCGGATCCGCCATTCGCCCAGGCCGATGGCCAGGCCGGCTTCACGCAGCCCCTTGGGAATATTCACCAGGCCTGCGCGGAACACTTCGGTGAGGTAGGCACCGGCATACAGCGACAGGGTGATGATGAACGAGGGGATCTTGTCCAGGCGAATACCCAGGGAGGGCAAGGCAAAGTAGATCAACAGGATCAACACCAGGATCGGGGTATTGCGCACCACCGTCACATACACCGAGGCAAAAATACGCAACGCGCGGTGCCTGGAGAGCATGGCAAACGCCATCAACAGGCCGATCACGCAGCCGATGGCGATCGACAGCAACGCCAACTGCAGGCCCAGGCCCAGCCCTGCCAGCAAGGTGTCGAAATCACGCCAGACGGCGGCAAAGTTCAACTGATAGTTCATGGTCGGCAGCACCTGAAGGGGGCGTGTTCAGGCACGCCCCTGTTGTTGCGGGTCACTTGAATTCCACGGGAAAACCAATCGCCGGTTCTGGCAGGTCCACGCCGAACCACTGCTTGAACGAGGCTTTGTAGGTGGGAAATTCCACACCGGTCATGGCTTCATGCAGCGCGGTGTTGACGAAATTCAGCCAGTCCTGGTCGCCGCGCTTGACCGCGCAGGCGTAGGTTTGCGGGCTCCAGGCATAAGTCGGGCTGCGATAACGACCGGGGTTCTGCACCATCAGGTATTTGACCGAGGACTGGTCGGTGGCGGCGGCATCGGCGCGGCCTGAGTTCACGGCCTGGTACATCAAGTCGACACTGTCGTACTGGTCGACCTTGGCCTTGGGCAGCGCCTGATGCACCAGCTCTTCGGCATACACGTTCTGCAGCACGGCCACAGTAACGTCATCGCCTGCGGCTTGAAGGTCTTCGATTTCCTTGTACTTGCTGTTGTTGGGCAGCAGCAGGCCGACGCCTTCGCGGTAGTACGGCAGGGTAAAAGCCACCTGCTGCGCACGGCTGGCGGTAACAGTAATGAACTGGCAGCTCATGTCGACCTTGTCGGTGAGCAGGTTGGGAATACGTGCATCAGACGACTGCACCACAAACTCCACCTTGCTCGGGTCATTGAACAGGCCTTTGGCCACGATGCGGCCGATGTCGATATCAAATCCCTGCAACTTGCCATCCGCTCCCTGGAAGTGCCACGGCGCATTGGTACTGCCTGTACCTACGATCAAGTGCCCACGCTTGAGCACATCATCAAGCTTGCTGTCCGCCGCCTGCACCACGCTGGCGAGGGAAGCCGATGCAACGACGAGAAAAACACACGCTTTGAATACGGAAGGTCGGTGATGCATGACAAGCACTCCAGGGATTGTGTATTCCGCTATACCGGAACTTGGTATGTAACAACGGAATAGACAGCAGAAAGTGTGCCACAGGTCCTGAAGGAAAAATATGCTGGGGTGAAAGTCGTTAGAGATCAGCAAGATAACGCTTGGAATAATTCCACGCCGTGACAGCATCTTTGCCACGGCTTGCTACTCAAGGCCCCACAGCGCTGTTACTGCGCACTCTCATGGGTCGCAGCGGTACGGCAGACCTGTGAAGGTTGACAGTAGACGCTACACATCTGCGGGCTTAGCGTTGGGAAAAACGACTGCGTCTTGAAGGGGGGATCATCATGGGCGTTGCAACGAGCAGAATTTCCAGCGCCAAGGCGTTCGAACGGTTACTGAACACACCACGCCCGGTATTCATTCTGTTTGTTTCCGAACACTGCCCTGCCTGCGTGCAGGCAGGGCCCTTGTTCGAACTGCACGCCTGGAAGCATCCCAGAGTCGTGAGCCTGGTAGTCGATTGCGCGCACACGCCGAGGCACCCTGACGTAACAGGCACCCCGACGCTGCTGATCTACCTGAATGGCGCCCTGGTAGAAAAATTCAAAGGCTTCGGCCCTCTGGAAGAGCAAGCGCCGTTTGTGCAGGACATCTTCAGTCGTTATGACCCGCGCCAGGGCGCAAATGCACCTGTGTCACTCGACGCTCCTCTACCTCAGCCACCGTCAAACGCCAGCCTTCATGCTCCAGGCTATCGCCCACCACCGGCAGGCGATCGAGCAGGCTCATCACCAAACCCGCCAAGGTCTGATAATCCCCAGTCGCCACCGCCTTGAAGCCCGTGCGCTGACGCACCAGGTTAAGGTTCAAGGCACCATTGGCACGGAAACCATCGCCGTCCTCGACAATGTCCGGCCCTTCGATTTCGCTGGCATCGGGCAATTCACCGGCGATGGACTCTAGAATGTCCGTCATGCTCAACACGCCCATGAAGTCCCCGAATTCGTTGATCACGAAGGCGATGTGGGTGGACTCCTGACGCATCTGCTCCAGGGCATTGAGGATCGAAAAGCTCTCCAGCAGGTTGATCGCCCGACGCGCCAGGTGTTCCAGGTTCGGCTCGTTACCGGCCAGGTACTCCTTGAGCAACTCCTTCTTGTGCACAAAACCCAGGGGCTCATCCACCGCACCGTTACGGATCAACGGCAAGCGCGAGTAGGACGAGTGCATCAGTTTCAGACGGATCGTCTCGGCGTCGTCCGCCAGGTCAATGCAGTCAACCTTGGCCCTTGGCGTCATCAGGGTGCGAATCGGCCGCTCGGCCAGTTGCAGCACACCACTGATCATCACCCGTTCACGTCGGTCAAACAGCGGGCCCTGCGCAGCATCCGGCTCACCCAGCAGGTCGGCGACCTCTTCACCCACCTCTTCCACCGCCAGGCTGCGACCGCCCAACAAGCGCATCACCGCATGGGCAGTGCGCTCACGCACTGGCAACACACCCTGTGCCGATTTCTTGCGACGGGCGCGGGCGATCTGGTTGAACACCTCGATCAGAATCGAGAAACCAATGGCCGCGTACAGGTAGCCCTTGGGAATATGGAAGCCCAAGCCTTCAGCGGTCAGGGCGAAACCGATCATCATCAAGAAGCCCAGGCACAGCATGATCACGGTCGGGTGCGCATTGACGAAACGGGTCAGCGGCTTGCTCGCCACGATCATCAGGCCGATGGACACGATCACCGCGATCATCATCACCGCCAGCTCGTCGACCATGCCCACGGCGGTAATCACCGCGTCGAGGGAGAACACCGCATCCAGTACCACGATCTGCGCGACGATCGGCCAGAACATTGCGTAAGCCACGTTGCCCTTGTGCTGCGCCACATGGCCTTCAAGGCGCTCATGCAATTCCATGGTGGCCTTGAACAGCAGGAATATACCGCCGAACAGCATGATCAGGTCACGGCCCGAGAAGCTCTTGTCGAACACCTCGAACAGCGGCTGGGTCAGGGTCACCAACCAGGAAATACTCGCCAACAGGCCCAGGCGCATCAACAGCGCCAGGGACAAGCCGATCAACCGCGCACGGTCACGCTGCTCCGGCGGCAACTTGTCCGCCAGGATCGCGATAAACACCAGGTTGTCGATACCCAGCACCAGTTCCAGCACAATCAAGGTCGCAAGGCCGAGCCAGGCCGTGGGATCCGCTAACCATTCCATTTATAAATTCTCTGTCTTTAAAGTGTTCAGAACGCCAGGCACGGCAAAGTGCGGTCGTACGACCGGGACAAGGTTAGTTGACGGAATACGGGGTGTTTGAGCGGAAACAGCGACAGCGGTGGTCTTGGGGAAAGACGACTGGGAGGCTCCGAGAGGGTGTTCATGCAAGTCCTGAAATGACAAAAGGACTTGAATCCTACATTTGAAATACAAAATTCCCACAGCGCAAAACTATTACAAAACCTGTAGCCCCCTATCAGAAGCACACCAATACTTGTGGGAGCTGGCTTGCCTGCGATGCAGGCACCTCGGTGTTGATCGTTCCCACGCTCCGCGTGGGAATGCCGCCTTTGACGCTCCGCGTCCCACCCGCGCAAGGGTGACGCGGAGCGTCACAGGATGCGTTCCCACGCTGGAGCGTGGGAACGATCTGTATCAGGTTTTACGAGTGGCATCGTCCAGCGCCAAGATGGTGTGGGCATTGGTGACAGTGGTGGCCAGCGTATTGATCACCCCCGAGCGCAACGCCCCCAAAGTCGCCGCCGCCTTGGTGTTTTCACTGGCAATCGCCACCACATCCGGGATGCGAAACAGCTCCTGCACCGTCAACCCGATTACTCGCCCTTGAATGGCGTTGACCGCCGGCTGGCCGTGAATGTCGATAAAGTCATAGCCCATCATGTCGCCCACGGTGCCAGACAGGCGCGCCTGGGCGATTTCCTGGGGCGAGAACCAGCCCATGCGCACCATGTTGCTGTTCTCGCTCATGTCGCCGATGCCGATCAGGGCAATATCGGCACGGCGGGCGCGGTCAAGGGTCGAACGCACCGTATCGTTGTTGATCAGCACCCCACGCAGCTCCGGGTTGGCCACCAGCGCCGGAGCGTAGAGGCTTTCACTCTCGCCACCAAAGCGCAGGGCCAGGCGTCGGCAGATGTGGTCAGGATTCATGTATTCGCCGGCCTTGAGCGAACCGCCGATGGCACACACGAAGGTGCAGTTGCGGGTTACCGGCAGAAACACGTTGTCGGCCACCGCGCCGACGTTACGCCCCATGCCCACGGCAACGATCATGCCGTCGCCCAGGGTCTTGTTGAGGTAGTTGGCCACCAGGCTGGCGACCGCGGAGCGCTGGGTGTCGGGGTCACTGTGATCGACCGCGATCAAGGCGCGGTCAAGCTTGAAGCGCTCTACCAACGCCCGCTCCAGCTCGTTGTTCATCGCCGGGTGCTGCAACACGCGCACCTCGACAATCCCTTCATCGCGCGCACGCTTGAGCAGGCGGCTGACTTTGGCCCGCGACAGGTCAAAGCGCTTGGCGATGGCCTCCTGAGTGACGTTCTCAAGGTAATAGAGCATCGCCACTTCGGTCATCTGATCGATATCACTGGCCATGCGCTGGGTACTGTCACTCATGGGGACGGGCTTCCGTTTCGGCGTCAAAGGCGCATTCTCCCGACTCTTGCCCCGCGCCGTCCACTACTGATGCCCATCGCGCTCGATCGCATTGATGCGCGCGACCTTGGCCCCGGACCGCGCCGCTTCGAACTCCGAGGCCAAAAACGCACTGACGATACTTTTGGCCAACTCCGCGCCGATGACCCGCGCACCGATGGAGAGGATTTGCGCATCGTTGCTCTTGCGCGCCCGCTCCGCCGAATAGGTGTCATGGGCCTGGGCCGCACGAATGCCCAGCACCTTGTTGGCCGAGATGGCCATGCCAATCCCGGTGCCGCACACCAGCACACCAAGGCGCTGTTGCCCGGCATTGATGGCCGTGGCCACGGCCAGGGCGATGTCCGGGTACAGCACCGGCGCCATGGAATGAGTACCGAAGTCGGTCACCGGGTACCCCAACCCCTCGATATGGCGCTTCAACAGCTCTTTGAGCTCAAAACCCGCTTCATCACATCCGATAGCCACCGGGAAAGGTGTGTTCATGGCGCCTGGCTCCACTGATCAAATGATCACTTAGTGAAATATCTCTCACGCATTTCGCAAGCATTCACCCCTTCCTGTCAAGCGAGATTTAGCTGACCCGCCAGTCAAAGCCCTATACAGAGGCAATCAACGGCTCGCAGATGAGAACCACACCTTTTAAGTGAAAGAGATTGACTGATCAGAATTTCATTTGATACACATATGATCACAGCGAAACATGACTGTGCGACCTAATAAGAATTCACAGCACGAGGACACGCCGATGGCCACGCCATTACTGCTCCAGGCTGAACATGTCGCCAAGGCTTATGCCGGGGTGCCCGCCCTGCGTGACGGGCGCCTTGCTCTGCACGCCGGCAGCGTCCACGCCCTGTGCGGCGGCAATGGCGCCGGCAAGTCGACTTTCCTGAGCATCCTGATGGGCATCACCCAGCGTGACGCTGGCAGCATCCTGCTCAACGGCGCACCGGTGCAGTTCAATCGCCCGAGTGACGCCTTGGCCGCCGGAATCGCGATGATCACCCAGGAGCTGGAACCCATCCCCTACATGACCGTCGCCGAAAACATCTGGCTGGGCCGCGAACCGCGCCGCGCCGGTTGTATCGTCGACAGCAAGGCCCTCAACCGCCGCACCCGCGAACTGCTCGAAAGCCTGGAGTTCGACGTCGACGCCACCAGCCCCATGCACCGCCTGAGCGTGGCGCAGATGCAACTGGTGGAAATCGCCAAGGCGTTCAGCCATGACTGCCAGGTGATGATCATGGACGAGCCCACCTCGGCCATCGGCGAGCGCGAGGCCGAAACCCTGTTCAAGGCCATTCGCCGCCTTACCGCACGCGGTGCCGGCATCGTGTACGTGTCCCATCGACTGAGCGAACTGGCGCAGATCGCCGATGACTACAGCATCTTCCGTGATGGCGCCTTTGTGGAAAGCGGGCGCATGGCCGATATCGACCGCGACCACCTGGTGCGCGGCATTGTCGGCCAGGAACTGACGCGCATCGACCACAAGGTCGGCCGCGAATGTGCGGCCAGCACCTGCCTGCAAGTCGACCACCTGAGCCGCAACGGTGAATTCCACGACATCAGCCTGCAACTGCGCCGTGGCGAGATCCTCGGCATTTACGGGCTGATGGGTTCCGGGCGCAGTGAATTCCTCAATTGCATCTACGGCCTGACCGTGGCGGATTCCGGCAGCGTTACCTTGCAAGGCAAACCCATGCCCATCGGCCAGCCCAAGGCAACCATCGACGCCGGCATGTCGCTGGTCACCGAAGACCGCAAGGACAGCGGCCTGGTACTGACCGGCAGCATCCTGTCCAACATTGCACTGTCGGCCTATAAGCGCCTGTCGAGTTGGTCGCTGATCAACGCACGCAAGGAAGCGCAACTGGCCGAAGACATGGTCAAGCGCCTGCAGATCAAGACCAGCTCCCTGGAACTGCCGGTGGCGTCCATGAGCGGCGGCAACCAGCAAAAGGTGGTGCTCGCCAAATGCCTGTCCACCGAGCCGGTGTGTCTGCTCTGCGATGAACCCACCCGCGGTATCGACGAAGGCGCGAAACAGGAGATCTACCACCTGCTCGACCAGTTCGTGCGCGCTGGCGGTGCAGCCATTGTGGTGTCGTCGGAAGCCCCGGAGCTGCTGCATTTGAGTGATCGCATTGCCGTCTTCAAAGGCGGCCGGCTGGTCACTATCAGCACCGACACCGCTCTTTCCCAGGAAGCCTTGTTGAGTCTTGCCTCATGAATGCCAAAACCATCGTTGCTCCCGTTACTGCCGCGCCGCGCAACCGCCTGCGCCTGTCCCTCGACCGCTTTGGCCTGCCGCTGGTGTTTATCCTGCTGTGCGTGGTAATGGCGTTTTCCAGCGAATACTTTATGACCTGGCGCAACTGGATGGACATCCTGCGCCAGACCTCCATCAACGGCATTCTCGCCGTGGGCATGACCTACGTGATCCTGACCAAGGGCATCGACCTGTCGGTGGGGTCGATCCTGGCGTTCGCCGGTTTGTGCAGCGCCATGGTCGCCACCCAGGGTTACGGTCTGTTGGCGGCGGTCAGCGCGGGGATGTTTGCCGGCGCGATGCTCGGGGTGGTCAATGGTTTTATGATCGCCAACCTGTCGATCCCGCCGTTTGTGGCCACCCTCGGCATGCTCAGCATCGCCCGGGGCATGACCTTTATTCTCAACGACGGCAGCCCGATCACCGACCTGCCCGACACCTACCTGGCCCTGGGCATCGGCAAGGTCGGCCCGGTGGGCGTGCCGATCATCATCTTCGCCGTGGTCGCGCTGATTTTCTGGATGGTGCTGCGCTACACAACCTACGGCCGTTATGTGTATGCGGTGGGCGGCAATGAAAAAAGCGCGCGCACCTCCGGCATTGGCGTGCGCAAAGTGATGTTCTCGGTGTACGTGGTCTCGGGCCTGCTCGCCGGGTTGGCCGGCGTGGTGCTGTCGGCACGCACCACCTCTGCCCTGCCCCAGGCCGGGGTTTCCTATGAGCTGGACGCGATTGCCGCGGTGGTGATCGGCGGCACCAGTCTGTCGGGTGGCACCGGCAGCATTGTCGGCACGCTGTTTGGCGCGCTGTTGATCGGCGTGATCAACAACGGCCTGAACCTGCTCGGCGTGTCCTCCTATTACCAGCAGGTCGCCAAGGGCCTGATCATCGTGTTCGCAGTACTGATCGACGTGTGGCGCAAGAAGAAACGCTGAAGAACGACCCATAACAATAACCGGAGTTCTACTTATGAAACTGGGTACCACCCTGGCCGCCGCGGCGGCCCTCTCCCTGCTCGCCAGCAACATTGCCCTGGCCGCCGATGGCAAGACCTACAAGATCGGCGCGGCCGTCTATGGCCTCAAGGGCCAGTTCATGCAGAACTGGGTCCGCGAGCTCAAGGAACATCCGGCCGTCAAGGATGGCACCGTGCAGTTGACCGTATTCGACGGCAACTACGACGCCCTGACCCAGAACAACCAGATCGAAAACATGGTGACCCAACGCTACGACGCGATTCTGTTCGTGCCGATTGATACCAAGGCCGGCGTCGGCACCGTCAAGGCAGCCATGAGCAACGACGTGGTGGTCATCGCCTCCAATACGAAAGTAGCCGATGCCAGCGTGCCGTATGTGGGTAACGACGACGTGGAAGGCGGCCGCCTGCAGGCCCAGGCCATGGTCGACAAGCTCAATGGCAAGGGCAACGTGGTGATCATCCAGGGCCCGATTGGCCAGTCGGCGCAGATCGACCGGGAAAAAGGCGAGCTGGAAGTGCTGGGCAAACACCCTGATATCAAGATCATCGAGAAGAAAACCGCCAACTGGGACCGCGCCCAGGCCATGACCCTCACCGAAGACTGGCTCAACGCCCACCCCAAGGGCATCAATGGCGTGATCGCCCAGAACGACGACATGGCCCTGGGCGCCGTGCAGGCGCTGAAGTCCCATGGCCTCACCTCCAAGGACGTGCCCGTCACCTCCATCGATGGCATGCCGGATGCGATCCAGGCGGCGAAAAAGGACGAAGTCACCACCTTCCTGCAGGACGCCCAGGCCCAGTCCCAAGGCGCGCTGGACGTAGCACTGCGGGCCCTGGCCGGCGAAGACTACAAGCCGCAATCGGTGATTTGGGAGCGCTATGCCAAGGACCTGAAATGGGCCGACGGCACGGCCAAGAACTACATCCTGCCCTGGGTGCCGGTGACCAATGCCAATGCGGATGCGCTGTACAAGCAAGTCAGCGGCGGTAAGTAGTTTGATCGTTCCCACGCTCCGCGTGGGAACGCATCCCGTGACGCTCCGCGTCACTTAACATCGGAACGCAGAGCGTTCCACGCGGCATTCCCACGCAGAGCGTGGGAACGAGGAGTCATTCATGTCTGGTTTCTGGAACCAAGCCTTCGACCTCAGCGGCCGTTGCGCGGTGATCACCGGTGGCGCCGCCGGCATCGGCCTGGCCTGCGCCACCTTGCTGGCGGAACGCGGCGCCCGGGTGGCGCTGCTGGACCGTGACCCGGCCGTGGTCGAGGTGGCCGCTAGCCTGGGTGCCGGGCACCTGGGCATTGCCGTCGACCTCGGAAAGATCGACCAGATACAACCGACCGTCGACAAGGTGTTCGCACACTTCCAACGCCTGGATTACCTGATCAACAGCGCAGGCGTGGTGCTGCTGGACAAGGCCATCGAGGTCAGCGAAAGCGCCTGGGACACCACCCTGGACATCAACCTCAAGGCCAGCTTTTTCATGGCTCAGGCCTGCGCCAGGCACATGATCGCCCAGGGCAGCGGGCGCATCGTCAACCTGGCGTCCCAGGCCGCCGTGATTGGCCTGGACCGTCACGTCGCCTACTGCGCCAGCAAAGCCGCCATCGTCGGCATGACCAAAGTATTGGCCATGGAGTGGGCGCCGCAGGTGAACGTCAATGCTATCTCCCCCACCATCGTCGAAACCGCCCTGGGTAAAAAAGCCTGGGCCGGCGAGGTGGGTGAGCGGGCCAAATTGCAGATCCCGGCAGGTCGCTTTGCCCTGCCGGAAGAAATCGCCGGGCTGGCGCTGTACCTGCTCAGCGATGCCGCGCAGATGATCACCGGCGCCAACATGGTGATCGACGGCGGCTACAGCATTCAGTAATTCATCGTTATGTCGTGAGGTTTTGTCATGTCCACTGTCACCGAACGCACACCTGAACAACTCGCCCCAAGCATCCCGAAAACCATGCAGGCCGTGGTCTGCCACGGCCCGGAAGACTACCGCCTGGAAACCGTCGACGTGCCTACCCCCGGCCCCGACGAGATCCTCACCAAGGTCGAGCTGTGCGGCATTTGCATGGGCGATATCAAGACCTATCGCGGCGCGCCATCGTTCTGGGGCGATGCCGAGCAACCGCGCTACGTGAAACCACCGATGATCCCCGGCCATGAGTTCGTGTGCCGCGTGGTCGCCCTTGGACCAGGCGCCGAGAAGCGTGGCGTGGCCGTGGGTGACCGGGTGATCTCCGAGCAGATCGTGCCGTGCTGGGGCTGCCGCTTCTGTAACCACGGCCAGTACTGGATGTGCCAAAAGCACGACCTGTATGGCTTTCAGAACAATGTGCAGGGCGCCATGGCCCAGTACATGATCTTCACCAAGGAAGGCATCATCCACAAAGTGCCGGAATCCATCGCCCCCGATGAAGCGATCCTGATCGAACCCTTGGCCTGCTCGCTGCACGCGGCGGAACGCGCCAACGTCGACCATGACGACATCGTGGTAGTCGCCGGCGCCGGCACCCTGGGCCTGGGCATTATCGGCGCGGTGCGGCTGCGCAACCCCAAAAAGCTCATCGTGCTAGACATGAAACCCGAACGCGCCGCCCTCGCCCTGCGCCTGGGCGCCGATGAAGTGTGGAACCCGGCCGAGGTGGATGTGTTGGCGAAGATCCGCGAGATCACCGACGGCTACGGCTGCGACATCTATATCGAGGCCACCGGTCATCACAAGGCAGTCAACCAGGGCCTGGCGATGCTGCGCAAGCTGGGACGCTTTGTCGAATTCAGCGTGTTCAATGACGAGGCCACGGTGGATTGGTCGATCATCGGCGACCGCAAGGAGCTGGATATCCTTGGCTCGCACCTGGGGCCGTATATGTACCCCAGGGCCATCGACTTTATCGGCAACCGGAAGATCGATATGCGCGACGTGGTGACCCACAAGTTTGCGCTGGCAGATTTCAAGCAAGCGTTTGCAGTGATGGAGCGCGGCGATAAATCGCTGAAGGTTGTGCTCGAACCCTGAAAGTTTACTCAACCGCTTTTACTGTAGGAGCGAGCTTGCTCGCGAAGAACTCAAGGCCGCCACGCTGAATCAGACAGCCCGCGTCATCGTTGGCGTTTTTCGCGAGCAAGCTCGCTCCTACAGTTAATAAAAACAACAGGAACCCGCGTTATGAATCGAGTCATCAACGATCCCGACCAAGTGGTCGAAGACATGCTGCGCGGCATCCTGGTCGCGCACCCCGAACTGCGCCAGTACGAGAGCAACCCACGGGTCATCGTCAAGGCCAGGCCATCCGCCCAAGGCCGCGTCGGCATTGTCACCGGCGGCGGCTCCGGGCATGAGCCGGCGTTCCTCGGCTATGTTGGCCCAGGCCTGGTGGATGCGGTGGCCGTCGGCGAGATTTTTTCCTCGCCCACCGCCAAAAGCTTTTTCGACGCCTTCCGCGCCGCCGACCATGGTGCAGGCGTTGCCTGCCTGTATGGCAACTACGCGGGCGACAACATGAACGTGAAGCTGGCGATGAAAATGGCCGCCAGCAAAGACATGCGCATCCGCACGGTGGTCGCCAACGACGACGTGGCGTCCGCGCCCAAGGCCGACATCGCCAAGCGTCGCGGCGTGGCCGGGGAAATCTTCATGTGGAAGATCGGCGGTGCCGCCGCTGCCCAGCATTACGACCTGGACGGCGTGATTCGGGTGGCGCAGAAAACCGTCGACCACTGCCGCTCGATTGGTATCGGCCTTACGCCCTGCACCATCGCCGCGGTGGGCAAGCCGAACTTCCAGATTCCCGACGGCCAGATGGAGCTGGGCATCGGCCATCATGGCGAACCGGGCATCGAAGTCATCCCGATTGAACCGGCCGCCGCCATGGCCGAGCGCATGCTGGCACCGATCCTCGCCGACCGCGATTTCAGCCAGGACGACAGCCTGGTGGTGTTGGTCTCTGGCCTTGGCGCCACGCCGGTGATGGAGTTGTATATTTTCTACGCCGAGGTCGAAAAGCAGCTCCAGGCCAAAGGCTTGAAAATTCACCGTTGCTACGTGGGCAACTACTTCACGTCCCTGGAAATGATGGGCGTGACCTTGACCCTGCTCGGCCTCGACGCCGAGCTGAAAACCCTGATCGACCAACCCTGCCGCTCCATCGGCATGACCCAGGCGGAGTGAACCATGAGCCAGCATTTTTCCACCCATGATGGCAGCGCCATCGTCGCCGACCTGGTCCGCGTCATCGTGGCCAACCGTGAGTACCTCAGCGAAGTCGACGGCGCCATAGGCGATGGCGACCATGGCATCAACATGGCCAAGGGCTTTGCCCATTGCGGCCGCACGATCGAAGGCCGCCAACTGACCCTGGCCGAAGCCCTGGACGAACTGACCTTGAGCCTGATGGAAGGCATCGGCGGCTCCATGGGCCCGTTGTATGGCAGCCTGTTTATCGGCATGGCCGACGAAGTGCGCGGCCGTGAAGACATCGACGCCGCCACCTTCGCCCACCTGCTGCGCGGCGGCTTGACCTCGTTGCAGGACATCACCGAAGCGGGCGTGGGCGACAAGTGCTTGATGGATACATTGATTCCGGCGGTAGAAGCCTTTGAACGGGCGCAGGCGTCGGGGGCTTCGTTCAACGATGCACTCGATGCGATGAAAAGCGCTGCTTCTCAAGGGCGGGATTCGACCAAAGACCTGGTGGCCAAGATTGGCCGGGCCAGTCGCTTAGGCGAGCGTTCCCTCGGCGTTCTGGATGCCGGGGCGGTGTCGTGCTGCCTGATCCTTACGCAATTGGCGGACTCGATTAAACCCCGTTTGACCTGACATGATCGTTCCCACGCTCCGCGTGGAAATGCAGCCTTGGACGCTCCGCGCCCCACCTACGCCAGGGTGACGCAGAGCGTCACTGGAGGCATTCCCACGCGGAGCGTGGGAACGATCGACAAGGGATTACCTGGTTTTCAGTACTGGGTTACCAGAACCGTTGCTGGGTCAAGCGGCTCCACCAGGTCAACAGCACCCGGTCCACCGAACCGCTGGCTGCCAGGCCTACGCGCTCTTGCAGGCTCTTACGCTCGGCATAGTGCAGGTGGAACACTTCGGCGGTCTTGGCCTTGGTGGCCAGGTATTCGTCGCTGGTTTGCAGCTCATCGACCAGTTGCTTGTCGAGTGCGGCGACGCCCAGCCACACTTCACCGGTAGCCACCTCGTCAATCGCCAACTGTGGGCGGTAGCGCGAAACGAAGTTCTTGAACAACTGGTGGGTAATGTCCAGGTCTTCCTGGAACTTCTCCCGGCCCTTCTCGGTGTTTTCGCCGAACACTGTGAGCGTGCGCTTGTATTCACCGGCAGTCAGCACTTCAAAGTCGATGTCGTGCTTTTTCAGCAGGCGATTGACGTTGGGCAACTGCGCCACCACGCCAATGGAACCGAGAATGGCGAAGGGAGCGCTGATGATCTTCTCGCCGATGCACGCCATCATGTAGCCGCCGCTGGCCGCCACTTTGTCGATGCACACAGTCAATGGCACGCCGGCCTGGCGGATACGCGCCAGTTGCGAAGAGGCCAGGCCATAGCTGTGCACCATGCCGCCGCCGCTTTCCAGGCGCAGCACCACTTCATCCTTGGGCGTGGCCAGGCTCAGCAGCGCGGTGATTTCATGGCGCAGGCTTTCGGTGGCCGAGGCCTTGATGTCACCGTCGAAATCCAGCACGAATACCCGTGGCTTGGCCTCGGGCTTCTTCTTGTCTTTCTTCTTTTCGGCTTTGCTTTCGGACTTGCGCAGGGCCTTGAGCTGGTCTTTGTCGAGCAGGCTCGACTCCAGGCGCTCGCGCAATCCCTTGTAAAAATCATTCAGCTTGCTGACCTGCAATTGGCCGGCGGATTTACGACGACCTTTGCTGCGCAGTGCTGCAAAGCTGATCAGTACCACCAGAATAGCGACCACCAGGGTGACGGTCTTCGCCAGAAAGCTCGCGTATTCGGCCAGAAAATCCATATGTCTCCTTAAAAAAAGCACTGCGCCAGGCGCGGATGGCCCCAGCATACCGACGCCACCGCGAAGGAGCCAGTGATCAAACCGCCAGCAGGCGGGCTCCAACGCGCTTTTAAAACAAGCGTATGTTTTTCCATTGACAGCTCGCAGGCATCCTCATAACCTCGCCAGACTTTCAACGTACCGGGAAAACGGACGTGGGCAGCATTTATCTGATTCGACATGGCCAGGCCTCCTTCGGTGCAGACGACTACGACGTCCTCTCGCCCATTGGCGTGGAACAAGCGCAAGTGCTCGGTCGCCACCTGGCAGACCTGGGCATTGCGTTTGACCGCTGCATCGCCGGCGACCTGCGTCGCCAGCAGCACACCGCCAGCGCCACGTTCGATCAGTACAGCGCCCTGGGTTTGCCGGTGCCGGCGCTGGAAACCGACAGCGCATTCAACGAGTTCGACGGCGAAGCGATTATTCGGGGCCTGTTGCCCGACCTGCTCAGCAGTGAACCGAATGCCGTGCATATCCTGCGCAATGGCCCGCAGAACCGCAGCGAGTTCCAGCGCATTTTCGCCCTGATCATCGAACGCTGGCTGGCCGGCACCTATGATCCGCCGGGGCTGGAAAGCTGGCTGGGGTTTGTCGAGCGGGTCCAGGGTGGCTTGCAGCGCATCCTTGAAGCCGCGAACCACACCGACAAAATCGCCGTATTCACCTCCGGCGGCACCATCACCGCCCTGCTCCACCTGATTACCCGAATGCCTGCCGCCCAGGCCTTCGAAATGAACTGGCAAATTGTTAACACCTCGCTCAACCAACTGAAGTTCCGTGGTCGCGAGGTGGCACTGGCTTCCTTCAACAGTCACGCCCACTTGCAACTGTTGAAGGCGCCGCAGCTCATCACTTTCCGATGAACTGCGGCCAACCGTGACCCCAAGGTCACTGGACTCTACCCTTAAGGATCGAAACCATGACTGACGTAGCTAAAGCCGTAGAAGCAATGAAAGCCAAATTCAACCCAAGCGCTGCCGAAGGCTTGGACCTGGTGTTCGGTTTCCGTATCGACGACAGCAAGAATTTCTCGCTGGTGGTCAAGGACAAGACCTGCGAACTCAAAGAAGGCGAAAACCCTGACGCTCAGGTCACTCTGGTGATGGACAGCGAAACCCTGGAAGGCATCGTCGACGGCTCCACCGACGGCATGCAGGCGTTCATGGGCGGCAAGCTGCGCGCCGAAGGCGACATGATGCTGGCGATGAAACTGAGCGAGCTGTTCCCTTCCTGATTCAAGGGCAACCCTGAATGCTGATCCCGCCTCACCAGGCGGGATTTTTTTGCCTGCATTCTCGCAGTGAATGAAGATCCCCTGTGGGAGCTGGCTTGCCTGCGATGGCATCCACTCCCTTTTCCGGACACACCGCGGCGCCTGTATCGCAGGCAAGCCAGCTTCCACAGAAAAGCGAATCCGCTTGGGTGCTCAGGGTTTTGGTTGTAACAGTAACGCCACCAACGCGCTCCAGCCTGTCTGGTGTGAAGCCCCCAACCCTCGCCCTGTCTCCCCATGAAAATATTCATGGAACAACACCAGGTCACGACTGGCCGGGTCCTCCTGCAATTGCGCATACCCCGCCATCGACGGCCGCACACCGTTCTCATCCCTGAGAAACAACCGCGTCAGCCGCCCGCTGAGGCTGTCAGCCACCTCCTCCAATGACGCCAGATACCCACTGCCCGTCGGGTACTCCACGGAAAAATGCTCCGCGTAATAGCGATGAAACTCGCGCAACGATTCAATCAGCATGTAATTCACCGGCATCCACAGCGGCCCGCGCCAATTGGAGTTGCCGCCGTACAAGCGTGAGTCGGATTCACCCGGCTGGTAGCGCGCGCACAAGGTGTCGCCATTCATCTTCAGCGCCAGGGGCTGCTCGGCGAACGCCTTGGACAGGGCGCGCACGCCAAAGGCCGACAAGAACTCCTGATCATCCAGCATGCGCCGCAGCAAATCCTTGGTGCGTTCACCGCGCAGCAGCGCCAGCAACAGGCGGTTGCCCTGCCCCGGTTCGGTCCAGCGCGAAACCAGCTTGGCCAGGTCCGGCCGATGATGCATAAAACCCAGCAGGCGCTCGCGCAAGCCTTCCAGGCCTTCGTGCTCGCGCTGTTCCAGCACCAGCACCGCGAACAGCGGCATTAACCCGACGATGGAGCGCAGGCGCACCGGTTCGCTCTGGCCATCAGGGCGGTGCAGCACGTCGTAGAAAAACTGGTCCTGCTCATCCCACAAACCTTCGGCGCTGTCATCGACGCGGTTGATGGCGCCGGCGATGTAGAGGAAATGCTCGAAAAACTTCACGGCAATGTCCACGTACACCACATTACGCTTGGCCAACTCCAGGCCGATGCGCATCAGGTCCAGGGCATAAGCCGCCACCCAGGCGGTGCCGTCGGCCTGGTCCAACTGGTAGCCCGGCGGCAACGGGGCCGAGCGGTCGAACAAGGCGATATTGTCCAGGCCCAGAAAACCGCCCTGGAACAGGTTGCGGCCCTCGGCATCCTTGCGGTTGACCCACCAAGAGAAATTCAACAGCAGCTTGTGAAAGATCCGCTCCAGGAAATCCATGTCGCCCACGCCGGTCAGCGCCTTGTCCTGCTGATACACGCGCCAGCTGGCCCAGGCATGCACGGGCGGGTTGGCGTCGTCAAAGCGCCATTCGTAGGCCGGCAATTGGCCGTTGGGGTGCATGAAGCGATCCTTTACCAGCAACAACAGCTGTTGCTTGGCGTAACCAGGGTCGATCAGCGCGATGGCCACCGCCTGGAAGCCTTGGTCCCAGGAGGCGTACCAGGGGTATTCCCAGGTGTCGGGCATGGACAGGATGTCGAAGTTGGACAGATGCCGCCAATGGGTATTGCGGATGTGCAAGCGCTCGGGCGGTGGCGCAGGCTGGGCCGGGTCACCGTCGAGCCACTGGTTCACGTCAAAATAGTACAACTGCTTGGACCACAGCAGGCCGGCCAGGGCCTGGCGCTGCACATTGCGCGCATCTTCATCAGCGATGCCCTGTTGCAAGACCGCGTAGAAGTCATCGGCCTCCTGGCGGCGCTGTTCGAATAGCTTGCGTGCATTGACGTCTGGCGCGTCCAGAGGCGCAAAGCGCAGGTAGAGGGTTTTGCTTTCCTGGCCCGCCAGTTCAAGGGTGAAATGCGCGGCCACTTTAGTGCCCGCGTCCCGGCGAATCGCCGACTCGACCCCGCCCACCACATAATCGTTAATGCCATCCTTGAACGGCCCCGGCGCCGGTTGCCCGTCCAGTTTGGGCTGGTTGGTTTCGTTTTCACAGAACAGCCACTGCACGCCGTCCTGGCCCCAGGCACTGAGGCAGCGGTCATCAAGTTCATGATGACGGGCCAGCACCCGATCAACGTCCAGCCTCAAGCTGGGCTTGGGTGCATCGAAGGTCCAGCTCCAGTCATTGCGCGCCCAGAGCTGGGGCAGCACCTGCAGGCGTGTGGGTTGGTCCGAACGGTTCTGCACGGTGACGCGCATGAAAATATCGTCGGGCTGATGCTTGACGTATTCGACACTGACGTCGCAGTAGTGGTTGTCTGCAAACACACCGGTATCAAGGATTTCATACTCGGCATCATCCAGCCCACGACGGGCGTTTTCGGCGATCAGGTCGGCGTACGGAAAGGCCGCATGGGGGTATTTGTAGAGCATGCGCATGTAGGCATGGCTCGGTACGCCATCGACGAAAAAGTACAGCTCCTTGACGTCTTCACCGTGGTTGCCTTCGGCGTTGTTGAGGCCGAACAGACGCTCCTTGAGGATTGCATCGCGCTCGTTCCACAGCGCCAGGCCCAGGCACCAGCGTTGGGCCTTGTCACTGAAACCGGCCAACCCGTCCTCGCCCCAGCGAAAGGCGCGGCTGCGAGCGTGTTCATGAGGGAAGTAGGCCCAGGCGTCACCGTCGGCGCTGTAGTCTTCGCGCACCGTGCCCCACTGGCGTTCACTCAGGTACGGCCCCCACTCGCGCCAACGTTCGGCGTGTTGCGTTGCCAGGCGCTGGCCTTCAAGGGTGCCCAGCAGGTTGGTTGCGGGTTTGGCCGTCATCGGGTCCTCCTTCACCTACACAGTGAGGCGCAGTGTAGAGCGCAAGACCTCCGCGTGCACATGAAGACTTGGACGCAGGGCCAACTCATTCATTTGCAGAATGAAGTCCAGAGGAATCTTCGTTTGCAAGCCGGCCGGCCGCTCAACAAAATCGGGCAAAGGCCACGATCATCGCTCCAGTCATCAGGAATTTTTCTATGCACGCCACCGCCCATGTCAGCCCCGACGAGATCCGCAAGGGCTTTTCCAAGGCCATGTCCGACATGTATCGAGATGAAGTGCCCTTGTATGGCGCGCTGCTGGAGCTGGTGGCCCAGACCAATGCCCGCGTGCTCGACAGCGAACCAGGCCTGGCGCATCAACTGCAACGTACCGGCGAAATCCAGCGCCTGGACATGGAACGCCACGGCGCCATCCGCCTGGGCACCGCTGCGGAACTGGCAACCATCAGCCGCTTATTCGCGGTGATGGGCATGCAACCGGTGGGCTACTACGACCTCACCCCCGCCGGCGTGCCCGTGCACTCCACCGCCTTTCGCGCCGTGCATGAACACGCGCTGCAAACCAGCCCGTTTCGCGTGTTCACCTCATTGCTGCGCCTGGAACTGATCGAAAACCCCGACCTGCGCGCCTTCGCCGAAAACGCCCTGGCCAAGCGCTCGATCTTCACCGCCGAAGCCTTGGCCTTGATCGAACAAGCACAAACCCAAGGCGGCCTGAATGCCAGCGACGCCGAGGCCTTTATCCGCCAGGCCCTGGAGACGTTCCGCTGGCACCACACTGCCACGGTCACCGGCGCCCAGTACCAGCAACTCAGCGACCAGCACCGCCTGATCGCCGACGTCGTCGCCTTCAAGGGCCCGCACATCAACCACCTCACCCCACGCACCCTGGACATCGACCAGGTGCAGGCCGCCATGCCCGGCAAAGGCATCACCCCCAAAGCCGTGATCGAAGGCCCGCCCCGGCGCCAGTGCCCGATCCTGCTACGCCAGACCAGCTTCAAGGCCTTGGACGAACCCATCGCCTTCACCGATGCCCACGGCAGCCACAGCGCGCGCTTCGGCGAAATCGAACAACGCGGCGTCGCGCTCACGCCCAAAGGCCGCGCCCTGTACGACCAACTGCTGAACGCCGCCCGCGATGAACTCGGCACCTTCCCCAATGAAGCCAACGCCGAGCGCTATGTGCAATTGATGGCGCAGCACTTTCAAGCCTTCCCCGATAACTACCCGCACATGCGCGAGCAAGGCTTGGCGTATTTCCGCTACTTCGCGACCGATAAAGGCTTGGCAGCACGCGGCCAGGCCGACCAGCCCCGCACATTGGAGGGGCTGGTCAACGCCGGCCATGTGGAGGTGGAACCGCTGGTGTACGAGGATTTTCTGCCGGTCAGTGCGGCGGGGATCTTCCAGTCAAACCTGGGGGATGGGGCGCAGAGTCACTACGCGGGCAACTCCAACCGCGCGGCTTTTGAGCAAGCGCTGGGGCGCAGGACGATTGATGAGTTGCAGTTGTATGAGCAGACGCAGCAGCGCTCTATGGATATATGCGTTGAAACGCTGTTGAAATGACTGAACGCCAGGCGCCACGGCCTTGATGGTAACCACGATGCGAAGCGAGTCGCTCTTGATCTTGCTCTGCTTTTGATCTTGATCTCAAGCGCCCCGTTAAACCACGCTGGCCGAACGCAGGCGAGGTGCCGAGTGGTGGGGCAAGAGCGTTTTGCTTACTTTTGCGCTTTTCAAAAGTAAGACGCCGTCAGGGCGGAACCCTAAGCGGCCGTTACCGCAGCAATGGATATGTACACAATCCAACTGTGTCGCCTGCCAGGCCGCCTTCGCGAGCAAGCCCGCTCCCACATTTGGACTGCGGCGCGTCAGGTAGATAAGTGTCGGCTGACAGGCCGTCATCGCAGGCAAGCCAGCTCCCACATTTGGATTGTGGGGTGTCAGGTGGATAGGCGTTGGCTGGAAGGCCGCCATCGCAGGCAAGCCAGCTCCCACATTTGGATTGCGGGGGTGTCAGGTGGATAGGCGTCGCCTGGAAGGCCGCCATCGCAGGCAAGCCAGCTCCCACAGGCAGCATTTGCAGCCGACCGATTCGGCCCTGTGTTGCATGAATTCTGAGGATGCCCACCCGGCTCAAACAACGCAATCCTTGCGCCGCAACAAGCCCCAGAGCCGAGTGGACGGGGCGCATCATAAGGAGTGAAACGGCATTTGTCCTCCAGACAATTCTGAACAAATGTGCACATTCCAAGTGTGTGGCGAGGGATTGCCTAACCCAGCCGCCCCACAATTTCGTCTTTGACCAATAGCCGTTTCTTCTTCAGCTTTTCCACCTCCTCATCGCTGGCACTGGCTTTTTCCGCCGCCAGCACCTCCCCGTCGGCAGCATCATATTGGGTGAGCAACGAATCCAACCGTTTGTCCTGCGCCCTGCGTTCGTGAACAACTTCCTTGCTCAACCCCAAGTCCTGATACAGGTCGTGTTTCACTGGCATGGCGTACCTCCACAAATTGATCGATGGTCTACGCCCTTGAAGCTAGCCCATTCCAACCGGTCTTGTCATGTTTGAGATCATTAGCATCCCGTTCGTCGCGGCGCATGCGATGGGATCAAACCTTTGCCCCACCCTGCCCTCAACTGTAGATCGCCACCCCAGGGAGAACGGTTTTATGAATCACGTTGCCACCGCTGCCGACACCCAATGCATCAACACCCTACGAACCCTGGCCATGGATGCCGTGCAGAAGGCCAATTCGGGCCATCCGGGCACGCCCATGGGCCTGGCGCCGGTGGGTTATACGTTGTGGAGTCGCTTCCTGCGTTATCACCCCGAGCATCCCGACTGGCCCAACCGTGACCGTTTTGTATTGTCGGTGGGGCATGCCTCGATGCTGCTGTATTCGCTGTTGCACCTGGCCGGTGTGGTGGAGATCGATGCCCATGGCCAGCGCTCAGGCCAGCCGGCCGTCAGCCTGGACGATATCAAGCAGTTCCGGCAGATCGGCTCCAAGACCCCAGGCCATCCCGAGTACCGCATGACCACCGGCGTGGAAACCACCACCGGCCCGTTGGGCCAGGGCTGCGCCAACAGCGTGGGCATGGCCATGGCCGAGCGTTGGCTGGGCCAGCGTTTCAACCGCGACGGCCAGGTACTGTTTGACTACGACGTCTACACCCTGTGCGGTGACGGCGACATGATGGAAGGCATCAGCAGCGAAGCCGCGTCCCTGGCCGGGCATTTGAAGCTCGATAACCTGTGCTGGATCTACGACAACAACACCATCAGCATCGAGGGCCACACTGAGCTGGCGTTCAGTGAAGACGTGATCCAACGCTTCCGGGCCTATGGCTGGCACACCGTGCATGTCACCGATGCCAATGACTTGCAGGCTTTGAGCGTGGCATTGGAAACGTTCAAGGCCAACACCGGCGCCCCCACCTTGATCGTGGTGGACAGCGTGATCGGCTACGGCTCACCGCACAAACACAACACCGCTGCGGCCCATGGCGAGCCACTGGGCGAGGACGAAATTCGCCTGACCAAGGCCGCCTATGGCTGGCCACAGGATTCAAGTTTTCTCGTGCCCGAAGAGGCTCGCACAGTGTTGCGCGATGCCCTTTACGAACGCGCCGAGCCGCTGTACGCCGAGTGGAACCAGACCCTGGCGGCCCTCGACCCGCAACGGGCCGATGAACTGCAACGCATGCGCGCCGGGGAAATGCCCGAACAATGGCAAGCGCACCTGCAAGACTTTGCCGCCAATGCCAAAGGCGTCGCCAGCCGTGCTTCGGGCGGCGAGGTATTGAATGCCTTCGCCCAACAGATTCCATGGTTGCTGGGCGGTTCGGCGGATTTGTCGCCCTCGACCAAGACCAACCTCACCTTCGACGGTGCCGGGCGTTTCAGCGCGGATGACTACAGCGGGCGCAACCTGCACTTCGGTATCCGCGAACACGCCATGGGCGCCATTGCCAACGGCATGGCGCTGTCCTACCTGCGCCTGTACACCTCGACCTTCCTGGTGTTCAGCGACTACATGAAACCGCCGATCCGCCTGGCGGCGATCATGGAGTTGCCGGTGATCTTCGTGTTTACCCATGACTCCATCGGCGTCGGCGAAGATGGGCCGACACACCAACCTATCGAACACCTGACCCAATTGCGCGCCACCCCGGGGCTGTTGACCCTGCGCCCAGGCGATGCCAATGAAACCCTGGAACTGTGGAAGGTGGCGCTGGCACAAACCCATCGGCCCAGCTGTATGGTGTTATCGCGCCAGGCACTGCCGACCCTCGACCGCAACCACTATGCCCCCGCCTCCGGTGCGGCCAAAGGTGCCTATGTGTTGGCCGGTGCGGATCAACCTGAGGTCATCCTGATCGCCACCGGCAGCGAAGTCAGCCTGGCGGTGGCCGCGTATGAGCAGCTCAAAGACCAAGGCATTGGCGCTCGCGTGGTGTCGATGCCCAGTTGGGAGTTGTTTGAAGACCAGGATCAAGCCTACCGCGACAGCGTCCTGCCACCGGCGGTGAAAGCCCGCGTAGTGGTGGAACAGGCAGGGCCCTTAGGTTGGGACCGCTACGTCGGGCAGACCGGCGCCAAAGTGGTGATGAACAGCTTCGGCGCCTCGGCACCGCTGGCCAAGTTGCAGGAGAAGTTCGGGTTTACTGTGGAGAATGTGGTGAAGCTGGCCAAGCAACAGATCTTGTAGGAGCGAGCTTGCTCGCGAAGAACTCGCAGGCGCCGCGTTTATTCAGGACGAACGCGTTATCGTTGAGGTTTTTCGCGAGCAAGCTCGCTCCTACAGTTGGTTATTAGATCAGTGATTGGGCTAGATAAGGTGCAGTGCGGCTGTGTTTGCTCTTGGCAACCTTTTGCGGCGTACCGCACGCCACCACCTTCCCCCCCAAGTCCCCTGCCCCCGGGCCGATATCAATCACCCAATCACTCTGGGCCACCACGCGCATTTCGTGCTCCACCACAACCACCGTATGCCCTGCCTCCACCAAATGATTCAACTGGCTGAGCAAACGATCGACGTCCTTGGGGTGTAAGCCGGTGGTCGGTTCGTCCAAGACATACAAGGTGGCGCCCCGGGCGTTACGTTGCAGCTCGGTAGCAAGCTTGATGCGTTGGGCTTCGCCGCCGGACAGCTCGGTAGCCGGCTGCCCCAGGCGCAGATAACCCAGGCCTATATCGCGCAGCACGACTAACGAGCGCAGGATGCCCGGTTGCTCGGCGAACACCTGCACCGCCTGCTCCACCGTCAGCCCCAGCACCTGGGCGATGTTCAAACCCTGCCATTTGATCGCCAGGGTATCGGGGTTATAGCGCGCGCCGTGGCAGGTCGGGCATGGCGCGTACACGCTGGGCATGAACAGCAACTCGACGCTGACAAAACCTTCACCCTCACAGTTCGGGCAACGGCCCTTGGCGACATTGAAGGAGAACTGCCCGGCATCGTAATTGCGCTTTTTGGCCGCTGGCGTGGCGGCGAACAGTTTGCGCACGTTGTCGAACAGCCCGGTGTAGGTCGCCAGGTTGGAGCGCGGCGTGCGGCCGATGGGCTTCTGGTCCACCTGCACCAGGCGCTGGATGTGCTCCAGCCCGGCGCTGATGCGCCCGCCACTGGCTTGCGGTGCGGCATCTTCCAGGCTCGGCTCCTCGTCGCTTTCCAGCACACGCCCCAGACCCGTGCCCACCAGCTCCAGCAGCGCCTGGCTGACCAGGCTGGACTTGCCCGAGCCGGAAATACCGGTCACCGCGGTGAAACAGCCCAGCGGGAAATCCACGTTCAAATCTTTGAGGTTATTTCGCGTCACGCCTGTGAGCTTCAGCCACCCGGCCGGCTCGCGGCTTGGCGCATTGGCCGGGCGAGGTGGGGCAAACAGGTATTCACGGGTCTGCGAGGCCTCGACGTCCGCCAACCCTGCGGGCGGCCCGCTGTACAACACTTGCCCGCCATGCTCGCCGGCAGCCGGGCCCACGTCGATCAGCCAGTCGGCGCGGCGCATGGTTTCCAGGTCATGCTCCACCACAAACAGCGAATTGCCTGCGGCTTTCAAACGATCAAGCGCAGTGAACAACGCTTCGCCATCCGCCGGGTGCAGACCCGCCGACGGCTCATCGAGCACATAAATAACCCCGAATAACTGCGAGCCCAATTGGGTGGCCAGGCGCAGACGCTGCAACTCCCCCGACGACAAGGTCGGCGTGCTGCGCTCCAGGGACAGATAGCCCAGGCCCAGTTCGATCAAGGTGTTGACCCGTTCGAGCAGGTCCTGGGCGATGCGTTGGGCCGCCAGGCGTTTTTCCACCGACAGCTTCATCCTGTCCTGCCCCGCCGCCACCGGCCGCAGCAAGTCGGCCAATTGCGCCAGAGACAGTTGCGACAACTCGCCGATATCCACCTCCGCAAACTTCACTGACAGCGCCGCCTGGTTCAGGCGCTTGCCCTCGCACAACGGGCAGGCATTGCCTTGCATGAACTGCGACACGCGCTTCTTCATCAGTGCGCTTTGGGTGTGGGCGAAGGTGTGCAGGATATAGCGCCGGGCGCCGCTGAAGGTGCCTTGGTAACTGGGCTCCAACTTGCGTTTCAACGCCTCGCGGGTTTGCTGTGGGGTGAAGCCGGCGTACACCGGTACGGTGGGGGTTTCTTCGGTGAACAGAATCCAGTCGCGCTGCTTTTTCGGCAGTTCGCGCCACGGGATGTCCACGTCATAGCCCAGGGTCACGAGGATGTCGCGCAGGTTCTGGCCCTGCCACGCCAACGGCCAGGACGCCACTGCGCGCTGGCGGATGGTCAAGGACGGATCGGGCACCATCAGCGCTTCGGTCACTTCATACACGCGGCCCAGGCCGTGGCATTGCGGGCACGCGCCCTGGGGCAGGTTCGGCGAGAAGTCCTCGGCGTACAACATGGCCTGCCCTTTCGGATAACGGCCGGCGCGGGAATAGAGCATGCGGATCAAGCTCGATAAGGTGGTGACACTGCCCACCGACGAGCGCGCACTGGGTGTACCGCGTTGCTGTTGCAGGGCCACGGCAGGCGGCAAGCCTTCGATGCTGTCTACATCCGGCACGCCAACCTGATCGATCAGGCGCCGCGCATAGGGCGCCACCGATTCGAAATAGCGGCGCTGGGCCTCGGCATACACCGTGGAAAACGCCAGGGACGATTTGCCAGAGCCAGACACGCCGGTAAACACCACCAGGGCGTCCCGGGGAATATCCACATCGACATTACGCAAATTATGTTCACGGGCGCCACGCACCCTGACGAAGCCCGTTTGCGGGGCGGTGAGCGGTGGGATGTTGCGCGGTGATGTCATGGGCAACCTTGTCTTGCGCTTAGCACCCTGCGCACGCGTTGGGTCAGGGCATCGGGGCTGTAGGGTTTGCTCAGCAGGTGGATATCGGCGCTGAGCAGATGATTGGAAGACAGAATGTCGCGGGTGTGGCCGGAGGTAAACAGCACCGGCACTGGCGGGTTCTGCGCACGAGCCCAAGTGGCCAGGTCGGTGCTCTTGACCCGACCGGGCATCACCACGTCGGTAAAGATCAGGTCCGGCGACACGCCGCGCTGCAACACTTGCATCGCGCGGTCGCCATCCTCAGCGGTCAGTACGGTATAGCCCGACTGCTGCAGCAACTCGACCACCGTCAGGCGTACGCCTTCATTGTCCTCGACCACCAGGATGGTTTCCTGGCCGCTGGCTTGCAGGTCCACATCGCTGTAGTCCTCAAGGCATTCGGGTTCCAGGCAGTGGGGGAAATACATTTGCACCACCGAGCCTTTGCCCTCCTCGCTCCACATGTCCACATGCCCGCCGCTTTGGCGCACAAAACCAAACACCATGCTCAGTCCAAGGCCGGTACCGTGGCCTTCGCGCTTGGTGGTGAAGAAGGGTTCGAATGCGCGCTTGAGGGTTGCCTCGGACATGCCCACGCCGGTGTCGGCCACTGCCAGGCGCACGTATTCGCCGGGCTTGATGCTTTTACCGACGCAATCGTGCGGGTTGAGGATGACGTTTTCCCCGGTGATACGAATCACGCCCTCGCCCTGCATGGCATCGCGGGCATTGATCGCCAGGTTGAGCAGCGCGTTTTCCAACTGGTTGCGGTCGACATTGATGCACCAGGAATCCTGGGGCAATTGCACGTCGATATGAATGGTTTCCCCCAGCGCCCGTTGCAACAGCTCGCCCAGGCCGGCGTAGATGCGCTGCGGGTTGTACACCGCCGGCGACAAGGGCTGGCGACGGGCAAAGGCCAGCAGTTGCGACGACAGCTTGGCCCCACGTTCCACGGCGGCGATGGCCGCGGTGACGCGACGTTGCACCTGGGGGTTGTCCGGTTCATGCCTGGCGAGCAAATGCAGGTTGCCGGCGATCACTTGCAGCAAGTTATTGAAGTCATGGGCCACGCCCCCGGTCAGGCCGCCAATCGCTTCCAGCTTCTGTGACTGGCGCAACTGGTCTTCTGCGGCCGACCGCGCCTGCACTTCAGCGGCTACGCGTTGCTCCAGATTATGGGTGAGCTCCTGGCGCACCCGCTCGGACTTCACCAGTTCGGTGGTTTCCACCACAATCGCCAGCACCCCGGCCGGCTGTTGGTTGTCCCCGGCCACGGGGCTGTAATAGAGGTCCAGCCATACGCTTTCCGGTTGGCCGTGACGCGATAGCACCAGCTCCTTGTTATTGAACGACAAGGTGCCGCCCGCCAGGCACGTATCCACCACATGCCGATTGAACTCGGCCACCTCCGGCCAGCCCAGTTCCACCGGTGTACCCAACAGGTAGGGATGGCGCCCGCCGGCAAATGCCGAATAGCTGTCGTTGTAGATCATGTACCCCGCCCGCCCCCACAGCATCACCATCGGCACGGGTGAGGCCAGCATCATTTGCACGGTGCACGCCAGGCTCGTGGACCACTGATCCAAGGGGCCAAGGTCGGTACTTGACCAGTCAAACGTGCGAATCCGCTGGGCCATTTCGCCGGCCCAGCCTTCACAGCCGTGGGGGTTGGATAAAAATTGCATGATTGGGCTCTGTGCAGGGACAAGACAGTCGCAAGTTTTGGAGCGCGCCAGCGGTGGATGGTTTCATCCTGAACACAGAGGAATGCACAAACCCCTGGAACTCAATGAAAATCCCGGCTGCGCACCACCATTCCATCCAGCAGCGGCGTCAAATCGGTGAGGCGCCCCGCGATCAAATGCCGCACCTCACCCACCGCCTCCCAACGACCGTCCACCTTGAGCAAACGCGAGCCCACCAGCGCCTGGCGCTGACGCTCGGCCAGGTCGCGCCAGACCACCACATTGAGGTTGCCGAACTCATCTTCCAGGGTGACAAAGGTTACGCCGCTCGCCGTGCCTGGGCGTTGGCGCCCTGTGACCAGCCCGGCGATGCTCACGTTGCGCCCATGTTCCACCGCCAGCAACTCCTGGGAACTGCGGCAGCGGCGCCGGTGTAACTCGGCGCGCAACAACGCCAGGGGATGGGGCCCCAGGGTGGTACCGAGGGTGGCGTAATCGGCGTGCAAATCTTCGCCTACCGTGGGCTCGGGCAATGCCACCCGCGTTTCATCGGGGCTCGGCAGGCCGGCAAACAAGCCCAGTTGCTGATGCACACCGGCCACGTCCCAGCGCGCCTGATGGCGGTTGCCGGCCAGGGCGCGCAAGGCCCCGGCATCCGCCAGCAGCGCCTGGGCACGCGTATCCAGGCCGGCGCGCGCGTCCAGGTCAGCGATGTCGTTGAACCGCCGCTGCTGCCTCGCCGCTTCGATACGCCGCCCGTCTTCCTCGCGAAACCCCGAGATCATGCGCAAGCCCAAGCGAATCGCCGGTTGCTGGCCGTCGATGGGCTCCAGGCTGCAGTCCCAGTCACTGGCCTGCACATCCACCGGGCGGATCTGCAAGCGATGGCGCCGCGCGTCCTGCAGGATCTGGTCCGGGCTGTAGAAGCCCATGGGCCAGCTGTTGATCAAGGCGCAGGCGAAGGCCGCCGGCTCATGGCATTTGAGCCAGCAACTGGCATAGGTCAGCAAGGCGAAACTGGCGGCGTGGGACTCAGGGAAACCATAGCTGCCAAAGCCCTTGATCTGCTCGAAAATCTGCGCGGCAAAGGCTTCGGTGTAGCCGTTTTTGAGCATGCCGGTGCGCAGGCGTTGCTGATGGGGCTCCAGGCCGCCGTGGCGTTTCCAGGCGGCCATGGAGCGGCGCAACTGGTCGGCCTCGCCGGGGCTGTAGTCGGCGGCGACCATGGCGATTTGCATCACCTGTTCCTGGAACAGCGGGATGCCCAGGGTGCGTTCCAGCACGGCTTTCAATTGTGGCGACGGATAGGTCGTGGGCTCTTCATTGTTCCGCCGCCGCAAATACGGATGCACCATGCCGCCCTGGATCGGCCCGGGGCGCACAATGGCAACCTCGATCACCAGGTCATAAAACGTCTGCGGCTTGAGCCTGGGCAACATCGACATCTGCGCCCGCGACTCGATCTGGAACACACCGATGGTGTCGGCCTTGCTGATCATGGCGTAGGTGGCCGGGTCTTCTTTGGGAATCGTGGCCAGGCTCAAGTCCCGGTGGCGATGCCGGCGCAGCAAATCGAAACAGCGGCGGATCGCGCTGAGCATGCCCAGGGCGAGGATATCCACCTTGAGCAAACCGACGGCGTCGAGGTCGTCTTTGTCCCACTGGATAATGGTGCGCTCGGCCATGGCCGCATTTTCCACCGGCACCAGGGTGTCCAGCGGGTATTCGCTGATCACAAAGCCGCCAGGGTGCTGGGACAGGTGTCGGGGAAAACCGATCAGTTGCTGGGTGAGCGTCAAGACCCGGCGCAGCAGTGGGCTGTCCGGGTCGAAGCCGCTTTCACGCAGGCGCTCCAACGGTGGCGCCTCATCGCTCCAGCGCCCGCAGCAATCGGCCAAGGCGTTGATCTGGTCCGGCGGCAGCCCGAGGGCCTTGGCAACATCACGTACCGCGCCCGTGGCGTGGTAACTGCTGACCACCGCCGTCAAGGCTGCACGGGTGCGGCCATAGCGCTGGAACACGTATTGCAGCACCTCTTCGCGGCGTTCGTGCTCAAAATCCACGTCGATGTCCGGCGGCTCGTTGCGCTCTTTGGACAGGAAGCGCTCGAACAGCAGGTTGGTCAGGCTCGGGTTGATTTCGGTGATGCCCAGGGCAAAACACACCGCCGAGTTAGCCGCCGAACCACGGCCCTGGCACAGGATCGAACGGCTGCGGGCGAAGCGCACAATGTCATGCACGGTGAGGAAATAGCTTTCGTAGCCCAGCTCGCTGATCAGCTGCAGTTCACGCTGGATTTGCTGCAAGGTCTTGTCGTCGATACCTTCGGGCCAGCGCTGGGCGATGCCTTCTTCGGTGAGGGTGCGCAGCCAGGATTGGGCGTCATGCCCCGCGGGTACCAGCTCGCGTGGATAGTGATAGCGCAACTGGCCGAGGTCGAAGGTGCAGCGCCGCGCGATGGCGAGGGTTTCATCCAGTAAGGCCTGGGGATACAGCGCCGCCAGCGCATCGAGGCTACGCAGGTGGCGTTCGCCATTGGGGTGCAGGCGCGTGCCGGCTTCGGCCACCGGCACGTGGTGGCGGATGGCGGTCATGGTGTCTTGCAGGGCCCGGCGGCCCCGCGCATGCATATGCACATCGCCGCAGGCCACGGCAGGGATTTGCAGACTGTGGGCCAGTTGCAAGCGCTGTTGCAGATGGCGCGCATCGTCCTGGCCGCAATGCAGATGCACCGCCAGCCACAGGCGCTGGTCGAAGGTGCGGCGCAGCCAGTCGAGGCTGGCCTGGGTGTCGCTGTCTTGCGCTACCCACAACGCCAAAAGACCAGGCAACGGTTGCTCGAAATCTTCCTGTAGCAGGCGATAGCGGCCCTTTTCAGCCCGCCGCCGGGCCAGGGTGATCAGCCGGCACAGGTGCTGGTAACCGCTCAGGCTCTCTACCAGCAGCACCAGTTTCGGGCCGTTTTCGATGTGCATTTCGCTGCCGATAATCAACGGCAAGTCTACGGCTTTGGCAGCTTGCCAGGCACGCACGATGCCTGACAGCGTGCATTCATCGGTGATCGCCAGGGCGCTGTAGCCTTGGCCTTTAGCGCGCTCGAAAAGTTCCAGCGCACTGGAGGCGCCGCGCTGGAAGCTGAAGTTGGACAGGCAGTGCAGCTCGGCATAATTCATACTCCCTCCTCCCCTGTAGGAGCGAGCTTGCTCGCGAAAAACCCGAGGGCACCGCGTTCATCCTGGTTTCCCGCGTTATCGTTGACGACCTTCGCGAGCAAGCTCGCTCCTACAGTAGGTGGCGGCTCAAGGGGGCTCATGCAAACCACCCTTGCAACCACAGCCCATCGCCTTGCCCTACCGTGCGATAAGCCCAGCCCTGCTGGCCGGCGCGGGTCTGGATCAGGTAATAGTCGCGACGCACATCGGCGCCGTCCCACCAGCCGGATTCGATGCGCTCCGGGCCCATCAGGATCTGTACGCCGTGTTCGGCCAGCAAGGTCGGTTGCGGTAATAACCAACCGGGGCGCCGGACCTTGTTCAAGCTCGGGCACGGCTGGCTGTCGGTCGCGGCTTGCCAGGCGCATTCGGGGCGGTGGTCGGCCTGAAATCGCAGGCCCTGCACCGCCTCATCCCCCAGGCGCGCCCGCAGGCGTTCGCGCAATTGTTCCCACGGCAGGGTTTGTTGCGGGCGGTCGTCGAACAGGTCCTGGCGTTGCGGCACGAACACCGGCAAGTCCTCGGCCACCAGGCGCACACCCCGCACCGGCGCGGTGACCTGTACCTGTTCCAGGCGCCCACGGGCCAGTTCGAACAACATCGAAGGCTCGCGCTCGGCACTGAGCAGGCCCACCTTGATCACGCTGTCGTGTGCCTGGGCGTGTTCCAGGTGCAGGTCAAAGCGCTGCACGCCACTGTCACGCCCGCACAGGAAAGCGGACAGATCGCCGGTCAAGCGCCGCAAGGGGAACAACAGCGCCTGGTGGGATTGCACGTCGAAATTCAACTCGATGCGTGCATCGAACTGGTCGGGCGGTTGATAGAACTCCAGGGCCAATGGCCGCTGCCCGCTCAGGGCGTCGAGGTGCTTGAGCAGGCTGGCGTCAAAGCGTCTCGCCAGGGTATGCCGTGGCAAGGCCTGCACCTGGGCCAGGCTGCGCAGGCCCATGCGCGACAAGGCGGTGGCGGCCTGGGGTTCAAGGCCCGCGCGGTCGATAGGCAACGATGCCAGGGCCTGCATCAGGGCGCGGTCATCGGCCACGGCCAGGCCGTCGTAGCCGTTTGCCAATATCCGCGCCGCCGCCGGGTTGGGCGCAGCGACGATGCGATGGCGAAAGCCAAGTTCGGTCAGCTCTTTGCGCAAACGCGCCTCGAGGTGCGGCCAGGGCCCGAACAGGCCCAGGCTCGATTCGATCTCGAACAACAAAGCCCGTGGGTAATACAGGCTGACCTGGGAGCTGAAACGATAGGCCCAGGCGGCCAGAAACTGCTGCAGGCGCTCGATCTCCAACGGGTCGTATTCGACACAGGCAAAGTGCTTGACCAGGGCATGGGCCGCCGTCAACGATTGCCCGGGGCGCAGGCCCAAGGCACGGGCGGCGGCGTTGACGGTTTGCAGTACACGCCGCTGCGGCGTGCCGGCCAGCAGCGCCAGCGGCTGCTCGGGTTCGGGGTGCACACGCTGTGCCCCGTCCAGCGCCAATTGCGGGAAGACAATACACACCCAACGCATGGCAACCTCAATGCCCCGCCAGGGCAATCGGCGCCGGATGGGCCAGCCCGCCACGGCACTTGAGCACCCGCACTTGCGCGGGCCTGGCCTCGACCGCCAAGCGCAGGGCGGCGGGCGAGGCATTGATCGCCTCGCTCAAGGAGCGCCAGGCAAACGCCAGGGTCTGCCCGGTTTCCGCCGCTACCTGCAAACGCCGCAAGGCACGATCATCGGCCTTGCGCGGCCAACACAACACCGCCCCGCAACTGCCCGAACGCAGGCATTGCTCCACCGCCCACAGCGCGTCACGCTCCTCGGCCCGGATGATGGACAACTGGCGCACATCCACCCCGGCGTTCTGCCACGCATGGGGATAGGGGGTATAGGGCGGCGCCACCAGCACAATGCGCTCGCCCAGGGCCGACAAGCGCGCCAGTGTGGGCAGCACCAGTTGCAACTCGCCCACTCCGTCCTGGGCCATCAGGATTTCACTCAAGGCCGATTCCGGCCAGCCGCCACTGGGCAGCACCGCATCCAGCGCCGCCAGCCCCGTGGGATGTACGCTGGCCGGGGGCGCGGCGGGCCGGCCCTTCCAGACTCGCCCGCCATTGAACAGCGAGTCCAGGGCAACCACGGCGCCCATCAGCCTTGCCTCACCAGGCCACAGAACACGCCTTCGATGGCCAGGTCCTGCTCGGGCCCGACCACGATGGGTTGATACGCCGGGTTGCGCGGCAACAGGCGAACCCTGTCGCCGTGGCGCTCGAAACGCTTGATGGTGACGTCACCGTCCAGGCGCGCCACCACAATCTGCCCGTTCAAGGCTTCGGCAGTGCGGCGTACGCCCACCAGGTCGCCATCGAGAATGCCATCTTCAATCATCGAATCGCCCTGCACTCGCAGCAGGTAGTCGGGGGTTTTGGCGAAGGTAGCGGGGTCCAGTTGCAAGCGGCTGTGCACCTCGGCATCGGCGCCAATCGGCCGACCGGCCGCCACACGGCCGAGCACCGGTACATCCAGCCACTCGGGACGCGCAGGTTGATTGAGCAAGCGAATGCCACGGGCCTGGTTGGGGTTGACCTCGATAAAGCCGGCTTCGGTCAGCGCCACCACATGCTTGCGGGCGACGCTGCGCGAGGCGAAGCCGAACGCCTCGGCGATCTCGGCGAGGCTGGGAGGCTGGCCTTGTTGCGCGATGCGCTCGCGGATGAAGGTCAGGATGGCGGTGCGGCGGGGGGTCAGGTTTGTCATGGAGTACATTTGTACTCCTGTGGGAAATTTCTGACAATAACCGTCAGTCGGCGCTGGGTGTTACACCTGTGGGAGCTGGCTTGCCTGCGATGACGCCCTGACAGCCGACGCCTATCTACCTGACACCCAACGATCCAACTGTGGGAGCTGGCTTGCCTGCGATGGCGGACTGACAGTCAACACAGCTGGATTGTGTACATATCCATTCCTGCGGTAACGGCCACTTAGGGTTCCGCTCTGA
>NZ_JASBQZ010000023.1:0-78937 GCF_029960685.1 Pseudomonas sp. AL10 | reverse complement strand
TTTTGGTTACTTTTGGGTCCTTCCAAAAGTGACCCGCTGTCAGAGCGGAACCCTAGGTGGCCGTTACCGCAGCAATGGATATGTACTCGGTATAACTGTGTCGACTGGCAGGCCGCTATCGCAGGCAAGCCAGCTCCCACAGTTGGATCACGGGGGGTCAGGTAGATAGGTGTCGGCTGGCAGGCAGCCATCGCAGGCAAGCCAGCTTCCACATTTGGAGCTCGTGGGGGTCAGCTAAATCACCAGATAAGCCCGGCCCATATGGCAGGTAAGGTTGGCACCGACTTCGGCGTTGCCCAGGTTGATGCCCAAGGCGCTCAACAGAGTATCCACGATGGGGTCGAGTACCGGCGACAATACGTTCTTGATCGCCGCTACCAACGTGTTGGTAATAGTGGTGAGTAACCCCGAGACTGCCGGCAATATTCCGCTCGGGGTACTACCAGGTGGGGGAGCGTAACTCACCTGGACCGCACCCAATGTGTTGACTAGACCTTTGACCACCTCTGTGGTGGGAGGAACAGGCTTATAGGTGGGGACCAAATTCATGTCGTTGACAGGAGAAATCAACAAGTCTTGCCCCCCCCCGCCGAGCTCTGCGTGACCGACCGTTAACAATAAGCTCCCACCCACTCCTGCTTTACGTGGCCCACAGCCGAATATTCCTTTGCATGTCTGCACACCGATATCAATAAGTGCTACTGGTTCTACATCAACTATCGTGGCTGAGGAAAAAGCCTTTGCCGGGTCCACTTTTCCCACCGAAACATCCGCGACCGCTGTCTCAACCCGGACAGTCAATGACTTCGCCGCACTACTCGCACAATTAAAATCTTTGACATAGCTTCTCGCGCTAGCGACCTCGATATAGATATCAAGGCCGCTCAACAACTGAACGTCTGTGTGATCACAAGGCTTCACAATCAGGCACAAAAGTGGATCCAGCAGGCTTACCAAGTTCAAATGCAGCAAGTTATTCACGACACCGGTCACCGGCGTCGTTATGGCGGAGACCGCAGACGTCAATCCATTGATACCGTTCAGCACGGGCAGTTGAACAGACACTAAAGTCCGCACTTGCGCAGTACGTACAAAAATCTGATCGGTCGGCGGGCTTTTTTTCAAACCCTCCTTGGCCAGCAACGGATTGCCAATCGCCGACAACTGCGGCGGCTCAATTACTTTAGTCTGGATCGAAACGTTGCCTACCAATGGAATGTTCAGTTGCGCCGCCGCACTCACCGCATTCTTACTACTGGACAACTGCGCCACCGCTTCCAGCAGTTGAAACAACTGCACATTGCTGTTCAGCGCCGCCGTCGGCGTGCCTGTGGCGATGTCGATCAGGTCGCCCACGGTCAACAGCTTGCTGTTCGGCGCAATGGCTTGAATCGAAATCACATCATTGATGACCGCCGTGGCCGCCGCGCCGTTTTTCTGCAAGACCTTCACCGCAGCGTCAATCAGTTGAGTCGCGGAGACTGCGGTACTGAGCAAGGCATCGTAGTCACCGGCCTTCACGTTCAGGTTGATCGCCAGTTGGTCCAGGTAACTGAGCAGGTTGACGTTGGTCTGCAGCAAGCCGTTCCAACCCGCCGCCGTGAGCGACAGGTTGCCGCCGAGCAGGTTGCCGATGACCAGGTTGAGCAGTGGGGATTTGCCTGAATCGACGCTGGCCAGACTGCTGCGGATCGACAGCTGCGCCACGGGCGGCGGTGTCGCCGCGACGGCCGTGGCGCTCAAGTTGATTTGCGGGGTGATCGGCGCGCCGCTGAACAGGTTCCACAGGCCATTGGCAATGCTGGTCAGGACGGTGCGCGAGGCCACCACGCGGATCGCGTCGCTCTTGGTGGCATCGGCGCTAAATACGCGGGTGTTGAGGGCATTGGTCGCCAGGGTGCCGCACGTCACCGCCAGGGTGTTGCCATTACCGACCACAAAACCGTTGCGCGCGGCATTTTGTGTGGCATAGGCGTTGGCGGTGGTGTTGGTACCGCACTGGCCGCCCAGACCGGCCGCTTCCAACGCCGAAGTATCGGCGACGGACTGCAACTTGCGCTTTTCCAAATACAAGCGCCCGCTATCGACCGCCAGCAACGTGAACACCAGGGCCAAGGCCAAGGTGCCTGCCGCCATCAAGCCAATTGCACCACGCTGCCTGGAGCCGAATCGGGGAGACATCGAAGCACTCCTGCGCTAACTCTCCGTTGCACTGGAGTGTAGACAAGGCTTCGGCAGGTTGCTGGCAACTCGCCACATTGGCGACTGGCGGAGATGCCCTGAATGTCGGCACCCTAATACAACTCAGCTAAGCGAACGCTATGCTCAAAACACTGAAGATCAAATGTGGGAGCTGGCTTGCCTGCGAAAGCGGTGTGTCAGTCACTGAAGCAGTGACTGACACACCGCTTTCGCGAGCAAGCCCGCTCCCACAGGAGTGACAGGGGGTGATCAGCGCGGCGGGTAGTTGGAAAGGATCTTGGTTACGGTGCTGCGGATGGCCTTGTTACGGTCCTCGGGGTTGGGCGTGCTGGCCATCATTTGTTCGTCGCTGCCGCGCCACACCAGCTTGCCGTCCTTGCCGTCGAGCAGGTCGAGCTGGATGGTCGCCACTTTGTAGGTGATGTTGCGCGTTTCGTTGTACATCGGCGCGCCCCAGTAACCATTCCACGGGCCGCCCCAGGCACCGCCATAGTTGGTGGTGACTTGCTGCTGGCGGTCTTCGACGATCAGGTAGGCCTGTACATTCAAGTCAGCCTTGGTGCCCGCCGCCGCAGGACGCAAACCGCGTTGATCCAGCTGTTCGCCCACGGCCTGGCGGATGCGTTGCTCGGTGAGGTCGCTCTTGATCCGCGGGTCATCGGGACGGTACTGCAACGCCGGGTCTTTCCAGGCCCAATTGCGGTAAGCGCCGAAGTCTCGGCTGGCGTCGAAATCATGGTTGACCTGGTTGCTCTGGCAACCGCCCAGCAACATGACAACAGCAAGTGCAGCGATGCGACGAAGCATGGTGTTCTCCAAAAACAACGTGGGCCTGTAATGAGAATAGCTGCTAACTGGGCGGATAGGCAGCCATTGCCTTCTGCATCGCCTTGCGCAAGCTATCGGCACGTTCGCTCAGGCTGCCCTGGCTGGTGGTTTCGGCGCTGGTGCTCCACACCGGCTGGCGGGTGCGCGCATCGAACAGGCTGATACGCGCCACGGCCACTGTCACTTCATAGGTACGCACCACCGGCACGCTGTTGTACATGCCATAGCCGTTGCCATAACGGTTATAGCCGCCGTATCCGTAACCATAATCGTCCTGGACCTGGCGCAGGCGTTTTTCCAGGCGTACATCGGCGCTCACCAGCAGGTCGGGCGCGCGCTTGTCATGCAAGGGGCGCAAGCCGCGCTGGTCGAGCGCGCCGCTGACCGCCTCGGCAATCTGCGCCGAATCGGCCCAGGCCGTGCCCGCCGGCAACTGGCCGTTGAGCCAGCCCCAACTGCGGTAGGCGCCGTAGTCGCGTACCGGCGCAGGGTAGGCGCTGGCATCAAAGGTGGTGGCCGCCTGGGCGGGCGCCGGCGGCATCGGCGCCGAACTGGCGACGTAAGGGTTGGGGCTCGAGCACGCCCCAAGGCCTAGAGACAACAGAATTAAACCGAGACGACGCATGTCGACCTCCCACGCTGGCCGCTTAAACCGGGCGGCAGATCCAGTGCAAATATCGCCCAAGCCCGGCAAAGCTTGGGTGACGACGGTGAGCGAGTTCCATCTCCAACAAGTCCTGCAGGTTGGCGCGCGCCTGGAATTCCACCGGCATATAGTCGTGGAACACCCGTACGCCACTTTGGCTTTCGACCTGCCACAACCCTTCAAGTTGCGCCGCCAATTCCCGTGGGTCCAGGGGTTGTTGCGGCGTCAGGCTCTGCTTTTCGCCGGCCATGTCGTTCTTGCGCATTTTGCGAAAGTGGCCTTTGAGCAGGTTGCGATAGATCAACGCATCACGGTTGTAGAACGCCAGGGACAACCAGCCACCCGGCAGCGTCAGTTGGTGCAGCACTGGCAGGATGGCGTGGGGCTCGGCCAACCACTCCAGCACGGCATGGCACAGCACCAGATCGTAAGGCTCGGTGAGCTGGCCGAGCAAGTCCTGCCACGGTGCATGAATAAAGGTCGCGCTTTGGCCCGCGTCAGCGAAGCGCTGGCGCGCACCTTCAAGCATCGGCGCGGCGGGTTCGGCCAGGGTCACCTCGTGGCCCTGCTCGGCCAGCCACAGCGACATATGCCCCAGGCCAGCACCGATATCCAGCACGCGCAATGGGCGTTGCGGCAAGGCTTCTACCAGGTCGGCCTGGAGCACCGCCAAGCGAATCGCGCCCTTGGCGCCGCCGTAGATCTTTTCGGCAAAGCGCGTGGCCAACTGGTCGAAATGACGATCACTCATGGGCAAACCGCCGTTCGCTATCGGCCAGTTTGGCGCGCACCACTTCGTTCATATCCAGGCCCAGCTCACTGCACAGCAACAGCAGGTACAGAACGATATCACCGACCTCCTGGCCCGCATGGGCGAGTTTATCGGCGGGCAGTTGGCGGGATTGGTCTTCGGTGAGCCATTGGAAGATTTCCACCAGCTCGGCCATTTCCACGCTGGCAGCCATGGCCAGGTTTTTCGGGCTGTGAAACTGCTTCCAGTCATTGGTATCGCGGATGCGGTGCAGGCGTTCGGTGAGGTGTTCGAGGTTCATGCGGGGGCTCCTGAATGGGTATAGCTTACCCGATCATTCCCACGCTTCGCGTCGCCTGCGTGGATGTCGGGACGCGGAGCGTCCCAGGCGGCGTTCCCACGCAGAGCGTGGGAACGATCAGCGATCAGTCGACAACGCTGAATTCGAGCCTGGCGGTTTGACCGGCTTCATCCAATACACTGAGCTGATAGCGGCCCAGCCGTTCAAAACTGGCATTGATGCTGTCCTGATTGGCGCTGTCGCCCAACGGCGCGCCGTTGAGAAACCACCAACGCCGACCACTGCCGCCCAGAGCGGAGATTTTCAGGCGCAAGGCTTGTTGACTGGCAGCGGGCAGACGCAATTGATCGCCCTCGCGTACCCCCACGATGGACAACGGCGATGACGCGGCCAGCGCCGGTGGCGGGCAATCCGGGTCAGCCGCCGGGATGCGTGCTTCACGGCGTTCAATCCTTGGCAACCAGGGCTCCAGCGGCGCCGGCCACAGGGCAATATTTTGGGGGGTTGCCCCAGGGCAATGGGCATCGACCCGCAAGCCTTTGGCGTTAACCCAGATGCTTTCCATCAAGCCCACGCTCAAAGGTTGATCCAATGCCTGCAAGGTCGGCGGCGTGGTGTTATCCAGAGTCCAGGCAAAACGCTGGCGGCGGCAATTGGGATCGCTGCGGCTCATGGGCTGGCCCAGCGGCCAACAGATCGCCGCCACGCCGATATTGGCCGGCACCGGTTTGACCGGCGCACTGATGCCGCGCTGGCTGTCGCGGTTGGTCAGCACGTCATGCACCTGCAACATCAACGGCGCTGCCGACGCCAGGCCGAACTGCCCCGGTACCGGCGTGCCATCGGGCCGGCCGATCCAGACGCCGATCAGATAACGCGGGCCCACGCCAATCGCCCAGGCATCACGGAAGCCATAGCTGGTACCGGTTTTCCACGCCAGCACCGGGCGTTGGACAAGCTCGGCACGCGGGTCGCGGTCGGGCCGCGCCTGGCCGCTGAGGATGCGCCGCACAATCCATGCGGCGCCGGGCGACAGCAACGGCCGCTCCCTGAGCGTATCGTCCGGCTGTAACCGCAGGGTGGCGCTCTTGCCATCGCGGGCCAGGGCGCTGTAGCCGCTCACCAGATCTTCCAGGCGACTGCCCGCGCCGCCGAGGATCAGCGCCAGGTTCGGCTCGGCCAACGCCGGCAACGCCAACGGCATGCCACCGATGCGCATCTGTGCGGCAAAGCGCTTGGGCCCGTAGGCTTCCAGCAATTGCACCGCCGGCAGGTTCAACGAGCTGGACAACGCCGTGCTCGCCGGCACCGCCCCGGTAAAGCCCATGGAAAAGTTGCCTGGGCGGTAATCGCCATAACGTCGAGGCACGTCCTGTAACAGCGATTCGGAGTGGATCAGGCCGTCATCCAACGCCATGCCGTAGAGAAAAGGTTTCAAGGTGGAACCGGGCGAGCGCAGCGCGCTGATCATGTCCACATGGCCAAAGCGCTTGGTGTCGTTGATATCCACCGACCCCAGGTAGGCACGTACCGCCATGCTTTCTTCTTCCACCACCAGGATGGCCGCCGAGGTGTGCTCCGGCAGGCGCGCGCGCCAGCCCAGCAGCAGGTCTTCGAGACGACGTTGCAGAGTGGCATCCAGGGTGGTGCGGATCAGCGGCGGGCTGTCGGGGCGGTTCAGGCGGCGTGCCAGCAAGGGCGCCAGGCTTGGCTCCAGACGTGGGGCGAGCAACAGGGGCTCTTCCAGCGCTTCATCAACCGCCGATTGCGGCCATACCTGAAACTCGGCCAAGCGGCGCAGCACTTTGTCGCGGGCCTCCTGGGCGCGCTGCGGATGACGGTCCGGGCGCAAACGGCTCGGCGCCTGCGGCAACACCGCGAGCAACGCGGCTTCGGCGTGGGTCAGCTGTGACGGCGACTTGCCCAGGTAGGCCCAACTCGCCGCCGCCACGCCCTGCAGCGTGCCGCCGAAAGGCGCGCGGTTCAGGTACAGGTTGAGGATTTCGTCCTTGGACAGGTGCCACTCCAACTGCGCGGTACGCCACAGCTGGCGTAACTTGCCGTGCAGGGTGCGTGAGTGCGGGTCGAGCAGGCGCGCCACTTGCATCGACAAGGTGCTGCCGCCGGAGACCACGCGCGCGCCGCTCAGGTTTTGCCAGGTCGCACGCACCAGCGCCAACGGGTTTACGCCGGGGTGCTGGTAGAACCAACGGTCTTCATAGGTGAGCAGCGCGTCGAGGTAATAAGGCGAAACTTCGCTAGTGTGTACCGGATAGCGCCATACGCCATTGGCATCGGCAAATCGCCACAGGGGTGTGCCATCTTCGGCCAGCACCACCCGGGCCAGGTCGTCCTGGGGCAGGGGTAAGGGCCAAATGCGATCGGCGCCCCACAGCAGCAGTATTACCAACGCCACACAACCCAACGCCCAGCGCAATAACTGTGGGAGCGGGCTTGCTCGCGAACGCGGTGGGTCAGTTGGCAGAGATGTCACCGGCACGCCGCCTTCGCGAGCAAGCCCGCTCCCACATTGGACTGAGTACATCCGCAGGTGATTAAACTAAAACTCAAACGGGCAAACCTCTATGCTTGCAGGGAACTCGCCTGCGTTATCGACAACCAAAGGCACAGTTACGCCCACCTTCTCATCAGGACACGCACATGCAGGTAGAAAGCTTTTTCGAATGGTTGGGCCAGGCGCTCGGCTCCGTCATCCGCTTTATCGTCGACGGCCTCAGCGGTTTGTTCGGGGCCTTGACCCACGCCGGCGGCAACTTTATCGACGGTTTGTCACGCACCTTGGGCATGGACACGTCGATCATCAGCATCATCACCCTGATCGTCGGCCTGCTGTTCCTTTACTCGGCGGTACGCGCCTTTATGCGGGCCTCGATTATCGTCGGGATCATCTGGCTGATGCTGGGGCTGTGGTTGCTGAGCTGGGTCGTACACTGACATTACAACCACTCGATTCTCCTCTGTAGGAGCGAGCTTGCTCGCGAAAAACTCACAGACGCCGCGTTAATCCAGGAAACCCGCGTTATCGTTGACGTTTTTCGCGAGCAAGCTCGCTCCTACAGTGGCTTTCAGCGGCCCTTGATCACCATATCCACTGGCGTCTCACCCACTGCCTGCCAGTTCGGCCGATACATCGACTCCACCTGCGGCGGCGGCACGCGGTAAGTTCCCGGTGTCACCGCACGCGCCAGGTACAGCAAGTGCGTGGTGCCATAGCCATCCAGATTCATCGCTGCCACGTAGCGATCGTCCCTGAACTCCTGGTGCTTGAGCGAGGCATTCTGCATCGACTCACGCCACTCTTTCACTTGGCTGCTGGCGTTCTCAAGGCTCGCCGCGCTTTGGGCCAGGTTCTGGTTTTCCAGTTCCAGGCCGGCAGGCAACAGGTCAACCACCAGAGCATCCGGTACGCGTTGCTTGGCGCTGACCGCCAAGTGCACCAGTACCAGATCACCGCTGTTGAGGTTACGCAGGTTCAACGGCTGGCCGTTCATGCCCAGGTATTCGCGGCGGATACTCAGGTTGTTGCCACCGGCCGCTGGCGGCACTTGTGGATAACCCGAAACCGTCAATTGTTGGTACACCGGCGCTTCACCCTGATTGCTCAAGGCCAGGTCGCTGGAGAGCGGTGCGCCGTCCAATTGCAACGTCGATTGCTGGTTGTTCAACTCACGCACACCGCCGCTGCCGGTGAGCGACACTTGCCAGTTCGTTTCCGGCTTGGCGAACCCGAGGCGCCCGGCCAGGAACAGCGAATTACGCTCCTGGGTAGACAGGTACGGGCTGGCCGCCAATTGGTCAGACAGGGTGAACAAACGCTCCTCGCGCTGGCCCTTGGCCAAGTCGTTCTCCTCCAGCAACGCCAGGATCATCGCCTGGTCGCGCAACGGGCTGCCGTAGTCGGCCAGCCACTCATTGGCATTGCGCTGCGCCGCCAAGCCGGCCACCAACGCCTGATCCGCGCGTGGCTGGTCACCCATTTTCTGCAGGGCAATGGCCAACTGCACCAGCGGCAAGCCGGAGCGTGCATCGCTGCGCCGTTCGAACAGACTGCGCAACGCACCCAACGGCGCCTGCTGACTGCGCGCCAACACCATGCCGGCATACGCCTGCACGGCAAACCGGGTGTGTTCAGCGTTGTCGCTGTAATCCACCTCGATCAGGTTACGTTCCTGCACATACCGCAACAGGCGCTCGCTGGCCTTCTTCAAGGCTTCAGGCGGGACGGCAAAACCCTGGTCGCGGGCGCGCAGCAGGAAGTCAGTGACATAGGCAGTCAGCCAATATTCTTCCTCGCCATCGGCGCCCCACAAACCGAAGCTGCCGTTGTAGCGCTGCATGCCCAACAGGCGCTCGATGCCCAACTCGATCTTGCGCTTGCGCTCGGCATCCGGCTCGCCCTTGATGCTCAGGCGCTTGAGCAGCGCGTCGTCGGCGTACAGCGATGGGTACAAGCCACTGGCGGTTTGCTCCAGGCAACCGTAGGGGTACGCCTTGAGTGCACTGATCTGCGCGCCCAGGTTCAACGGCGGCCGGCTCGACAGGCTCAACAACGCCTCACGTCCCGATGCATCGAATTGATCCAGTGCACCCGACGGCAAGCTCCACGGCTGATCCTTGAGCACGGCACGGTAATGCTTGAGCAAGGCCGGGTACGCCGGGCGTACGCCCAAGGTCCATTCGCGGCTGAACGGCGGCAGGTTTTCACCCGGCAAGTCCAGGCCGTTGACGGTGACCGTGACCTTGCCCTGGCCGAGCCCGCCCCAGGCTTGTACCGGAATACGCAACGTGGTGCGCTGGCCTTGCTTGAGTTCAACCGACTGCGCGCCGCTGTTGACCAACTGCAACTGACCTTGCGCGGTCAATTGCACATCGAGCTTCTGGGCCTTGCCCGACAGGTTGGAGAGGTCCAGGGCCAAGGTGGTCTGGTCGCCTCCCGCCAGAAAGCGCGGTGCCGACAATTCGGCAATCAGCGGGGCAGCAATCACGGTCTTGCCTTCGGCCATACCGTAGCGATCCTCGCTCCAGGCTTGGGCCATCAGGCGCAGTTCGCCGTTGAAGTCGGGGATATTGACGCTGACTTCGCCCTCGCCTTTCTCGTTCAAGGTCACCGGGGCGCTTTGCAGGGCGACGATGGTTACGCTGGTGTCCGGACGCTTGCCGCCTTTGGCCAACGCCGCGTCGCCACCAAATGCCAGGCTGGCCAGGCGGCCCTGGCCGGCTTCGATCAGTTGCCCATAGATGTCGAACTGGTCGACCCCATAGGCTTTGCGGCCGAACAGGCTGGCGTAGGGATCGGGCGTTGGGTATTCGGTGATATTGAGGATGCCCACGTCCACCGCCGCCAGCAGTACGTGCACCTGTTGAGGCACACTGCCATCGGCGTTTTTGGCGGCGATCTTCACCGTCAGTGGTTGTTTGGGGCGCATTTTTTCTGGCGCGGTGAGGGTCAGGCCGAGTTTGCGCTGGGTGCGATCCAGTGGCAGGTGCAGCAAGCCCACGGCGCGTTTAGGCGTGATGTTGGCTTTGCGCTCGCCGGGGCGAATGACCAGGGCGCTCACATACAGATCATGGCGCGACCATTTCGGGTCGAGCTTCACCGCAAAGCTTTTGCCTTCGGCCGGCACGTCGATTTCCTGCCACCACAGCGGCCCTTCGGCAGACTCCACCAACAGGTAGCCTTTACCGGCTGCCGGTGGCGTGACGGTGACGTTGGCGGTGTCGCCATCACCATAGGCGGGTTTGTCCAAGGCTAGCTTGACCTGGTCGGGGCGCACGGCGCCGCCTTCGGTGTTGTCCTGAGCCTGGTAGCCGGCCCAGAAACGCAGGCTGCTGACCAGCCCGGTGTGCGGGTCTTCAACCTCCACACGGTAAGGGCCCCACTCCACCTGGAAGCTGACCTTGGCGGTGTCGCCCGCCTTGATGTTCAGGCTCTGCTCATCGAGGTTGAGGAATTTCTCGTTGTAGTGGTAGCTCCAGCCGTCATTCTCCGAGTAGTTCCAGTAGTAGTCGCGGCGCTCACGCACCAGGCGCACCTTGAGGTCTTGTGCGGCCAGTTTCTGACCGTCCTGGTTGGCCACCAGCACTTCGAATTCCACCGGGCCATCGCCGTTGGTTTCCTTGCCGTCAAACAGCCCGCGCAGGCCCGGCAATTGCTCGGCCGGCCAGATCGGCTGCACCAGGCGCCGGGTGATCGGCCGCCCGCCGGACTCCTGCAGGCTGGCTTGCACGATCAATTGCAGCGGCGACTTGGCCTCGGCCCACTTGCTTTCCAGGGTCAGCGCTTGCTCGCCATTGGCGTCGAGTACGCTTTCGTCCAGTTCGAAATCCTGGCTCAACTCTTCTTCGGTGACGGAACCGAACTGGTAGCCCGGCAGGGATTTGACCGCCTCACGCAGCGGGCGCACATACACCTGGCCACTGACGCGGTTACCGGATGCGGGCGCGCCGTAGAGGTAACGGCCGTTGACCTGGATGACCGGGTTATCCGCCGGGCTCAACGCCGTGTCACTGCCCTTGAGTTCCAGCGCCAGGCGCTCGGGCAGGAAGTCTTCGACGAGGAATTCATAGAGTTGCGGTTTGCCGTCACCGAGGTCGAACACCAACTGCCAACGCCCGGTCGGCGCTTCGCCAGCCAGTTGCAACGGGTATTGATACAGGCCCGACGCGTCGGCCTCCCACACGAACTTGCGACTTACCTGTTCATCCGGGCGCCGCACTTCGACGCTCACTGGCTGAGGCTTCACCGCCTTGCCATCCTTGTCACGCAACAGTGCGTTGAGCAACACAGTTTCGCCGGGGCGATACAGGTCACGTGGGCCGAACACAAAAAATTGCAATGGGTGGGACGGTTGCCCGCCGATATCGAACTCGGCCAGGTCCAGCGCGGCGCTGTCCAGGCGCAGCAGGCTGGTTTGCTCGCCCTGCTTGGCCAGTAACACCTGGGCTTTTTTCGGCAGCGGCAACTCGGCGTGGCCACCGTCCTCGGTCTTGCCCTGGCCGAGCACGCGCCCTTCGGCATCGAGGATTTCCAGTTCGACGCCGTTCAGTGCCTTGCCGCCTTCCAGGGCCTGGGTAAACACATCCAGGCGATTGGCATAGCGGTGCACGGATAGGCCGATATCACTCAAGGTGAACAGGGTGGCCGGTTGCGAATAGTTGTAGGTGCCCGAAGCGCGCATCACCGCCAGGTACACGCCCGGCTGCTGCAACTGCTTGAGGCCGGCAATCGGTAGCAACAGGGTTTCGCGGGTATTGCGCGCCGGGTTCAGGTCGAAACGCCCGCCGTACACCAGTTCGGCCATTGGCAGCAGTTCACGGGACTCATAGCTTTGCAGGCTGGTATTACGCCCCCACTGCGCCAGGAACGACGGCAGGGATTCGGGTTTGATCCGAAAGAATTCCACGTCGACCTTGTCGACATTCAACGCGATCACCGGCAGGCCCTCGGCCAGGCGCGTCGGCAACAGGGTGCCACGGCTGGCGAAGCCGACGGTGGCTTGCAGGTCGCGGGTTTCCAGGCGGGCGCTGTATTCGGCGGCGAGGGTGTTGCCGTTGACCGCCTTCACCCCGGCGTCCACGGTCAGCACCAGTTTGCGCTGCGGTTCAAGGTGGCGCAGGCGCAATTCCATCAGGTTATCGGACAGTTCCCAGGCGCCATCGACCTTGCCGGACTTGCTGTCTACCAAGTGCAGCTTGTCGGCGAATTTCTGATCGGGGTCCAAGGGGATGGAAAAACTCACCGACAAGGTGCTGGCCCCGTCCAACTGCACCTCGGACACGTCCACCACGCTCAGCTCACGCCCGGCATAACGCTGCTTGAGCGCTGCCACATCTACCGCGGCTTTCACCGGCTTCGGCGCTGCCGCCACGGTGGGCGCAGGCGGTGCAGCGGGTTTATCGGAAGAATCGCAAGCGCTCAGCAGGGCCAGCGCGCAGGCCAGGAACAGTCCTTTGTTAAGCATGGGGCACTCATAGTCAGAGGGAACCGAGGGGTGAACTATATATCAGCGCCGACCAAGCCGCTGCGGTGCCGGTCACATTGACCGACGGAGGGGCGGTTGGTTCTAGGTAGGCATGAAGCCGAGCCAAATCCCACAACCATTGGCGATCAAGATCAACATGTGGGAGCAACTGGCTTGTCTATCCACACAACTTTGCAGCCTGTAGCACCCGACGGTAACCACGATGCGAAGCGAGCCGCTCTTGATCTGCTCTTGATCTGCTTTTGATCTTGATCTTAAGCGCCCCGTCAAACCACGCTGGCCGGAATTCGACAGGGATTTGGGGGGTAAACCGGCAGGGATGCCGGTTTAGCCGCCCCGCGCCATGGATGGCGCGTGGCGGCGGCCCCCCAAATCACTGGCGGATTACGGGCACACCGAGCCTAGGCGAGGTGCCGAGTGGTGGGGCAAGAGCCCTTTGGTTACTTTGGGGCTCTTTTCCAAAGTGACCCGCCGTCAGGCGGAACCCTAAGTAGCCGTTACCGCAGCAATGGATATATACCCAATCCAACTGTGTCGCCTGCCAGGCCGCCTTCGCGAGCAAGCCCGCTCCCACAGTAGGATCGAAGGGTGTCAGGTAAATAGGCGTCGGCTGGGAGGCCGCCATCGCAGGCAAGCCAGCTCCCACATTGGCCGGGTACAATGCCGCTCCCCCGAAGGAGACTGCATGTCCACCTTATTGACCGACTGGCGCCACCGCCCCACCCATCGCCGCGTCTGGGCCCTGGCCGCGCCGATGATCCTGTCGAATATCTCGGTGCCGTTGGTGGCCCTGGTGGACAGCATGGTCATCGGCCACCTGCCCCACGCCCACCAACTGGGCGCCGTGGCTGTCGGTGCCAGCCTGTATACCTTCCTCGCCTGGGCCATGGGCTTCCTGCGCATGGGCTCCACCGGCTTCGCCGCCCAAGCCGCCGGGCGCAACGATGGCGCGGCGTTGCGGCAGATCCTGTTGCAAGGCTTGTTGCTGGCGCTGGGCCTGGCGATGCTGCTGGGCACCGCGGGCATTCCCTTGAGCCATCTGGCCCTGGAATGGATGCAGCCTTCGCCAGAACTGAACCAACTGACCCGCGAGTTTTTCCACACCCGTCTGTTCGGCCTGCCCGCCGCCCTCGCCAGCTATGCGCTGGTCGGCTGGTTCCTCGGCACTCAGAATGCGCGGGCGCCGTTGGCGATTCTGCTGACCACCAACCTGGTCAACATTGCGCTTAACCTGTGGTTTGTAATTGGCCTGGACTGGGGCGTGGTCGGCTCCGCCCGTGCCTCGGTGATCGCGGAATGGACCGGCGCCCTGCTCGGCCTGGCGCTCACGCAAAAAGCCCTGCGCGCCTATCCGGGGCATATCGCCTGGGCCGCGTTGAAACTGTGGCAAAGCTGGCGCCCGTTGCTGGCGGTCAACCGCGACATCTTCATCCGCAGCCTGGCGTTGCAGTCGGTGTTTTTCATGATCACCGTGCAAGGCGCAAGGTTGGGCGATGCCACCGTGGCAGCCAATGCGCTGCTGCTTAACGGCCTGTTACTGACGGCTCACGCATTGGATGGCTTGGCCCACGCGGTCGAAGCCCTCTGCGGCCACGCCATCGGCGCCCGTGACCGGCAGGCGTTGCGTCGCTCATTAGTCGTGGCCTGCGGTTGGTCACTGATCGCCAGCATCGGCTTCGCCCTGCTGTTCACCTTCGGCGGCCATCTATTTATCGCCATGCAAACCGATATCCCCAGCGTGCGCGAAACCGCCGATATCTACCTGCCCTACCTTGCGGTATTGCCGTTGATTGCGGTGTGGAGTTATTTGCTCGATGGCTTGTTTATCGGCGCAACGCGCGCGCGGGAGATGCGCAATGGGATGTTGCTGACGGTGCTGCTGGTACTGCCGATTGCCTTGGCGTTGCAGGACATGGGTAACCACGGATTGTGGATCACCTTCCTGCTGTTCATGGCGGTGCGCAGCCTGACGCTGTGGGCAATTGCCTGGCACTTGAATCGGCAAGGGCTGTGGCTGGGCGGGAACTGAAGGAACGCAGACCCAAATGTGGGAGCTGGCTTGCCTGCGATGGCGGTGGGTCAGCCCCCTAACGGTTGCCTGACACTCCGCCATCGCGGGCAAGCCCGCTCCCACATTTTTATTACGAGGACAGGTACGAAGAACGCGTCAGGCCCAGGCGCAACGCATCCAGGAACTGGGTGCGCTCCGAGGCCGAGATCTTCGCACTGGCGCACTTGTCACGGTAATGCGTCATCAACTCCTCCGGCGACAAGTGCACATAGCGCAGCATGTCTTCGATGGTGTCGTGGGTCTCGATCCCGGCGCTGTACACCGAACCGTCTTCACGCTGGTAGATGTTCACCGAGTCGGTATCACCGAACAGGTTGTGCATGTCGCCCAGGATTTCCTGATAGGCGCCGACCAGGAAGATACCCAGCAGGTAGTCCTCGCCTTCGTTCAAGCCGTGCACCGGCAGGCTGGTTTCGATGCTCTGCTCGTCGACGTATTGCTTGATCTTGCCGTCGGAGTCGCAGGTCAAGTCTTGCAGCACGGCGCGGCGCAGCGGCTCTTCGTCGAGGCGGTGCAGCGGCAGGATAGGCAGCACCTGGCCGATGGCCCAGGTATCCGGCAAGCTCTGGAACACCGAGAAGTTGCAGATGTACTTGTCGGCCAGCTTGTCGTTGAGTTCGTCCAGCACCTGGCGGTGCGAACGCTGGCGGGCTTTCAACGAGTTGTGCAGGCGGCGGCACACCGCGAAGTAGCACTGTTCGGCCAGGGCTTTTTCCGCCAGGGTCAGCTTGCCGTCGGCGTACTGGGCCGCCACGTCGCTCATGTAGTGGGTGGCGCGCCAGTAGGTTTCGGTGACCATCTCGATGTCGGTCGGGCCGAGCAGGTCCACCAGCCATTGCACGGTTTCGGGCAGGCTTTCCTTGTTTTCGATGGTCGGGATTTCGTCATTGTGCTTCTCGACGTCAGTCACCTGCACCACCAGCATGGCGTGGTGAGCGGTCAGGGAGCGGCCGCTTTCTGAGAAGATGTTCGGGTGCGGCAGGCTCTGCGCGTCGCAGAATTCCTTGAGCATGCCCACCACCACGCCGGCGTAGTCGTCCATGTCGTAGTTGATCGAACTGGCGTTGCGCGAGTGGGTACCGTCGTAGTCCACGCCCAGGCCACCGCCGACGTCGATGTGGTCCACCGGCAGGCCGAGGTTGCGCAGTTCGCCGTAGTAACGAATGGCTTCCTTGAACCCGTGCTGGTAGTCAGCCAGGTTGGCGATTTGCGAGCCCATGTGAAAGTGCAGCAAGCGGATGCCCTGGTCCAGGCCGGCCGCGCGGAAGCGCTCGACCACCGACAGCAACTGCGCCGCCGACAGACCGAATTTGGATTTCTCGCCACCGGTGTCTGCCCACTTGCTCGATGCCAGGGACGACAGGCGCACACGCAGGCCCACCTGCGGCTTGACCTTGAGGCTCGCCGCCTCTTCGATCACCAGCCCTACCTCAGACTCTTTCTCGATCACGATGAACACGTTGTGGCCGAGCTTCTGGCCCATCAGCGCCAGGCGGATGAACTCACGATCTTTATAACCGTTGCAGACGATGGTGCCGCCCTTCGGCGCCAAGGCCAACACGGCCAGCAGCTCAGGCTTGGAGCCGGCTTCCAGGCCGATGGAGACGTTCTGGGTGGCAATGATGTTCTCGATCACCGCTTCCTGCTGGTTCACCTTGATCGGGTACAGCGCGGTGTACTTGCTCTGGTATTCCAGGCGCTCGATGTTGGCATCGAAGGCACCAGTCAATTGGCGCACGCGGTCTTGCAGGATATCGGGGAAGCGCACCAGCAGCGGCAACGACAGGCCGCTTTTGCGCAACTCGTCGACTTGCTCGTACAAGTCGACGGGCGTGCTGTTCGGGCCGTTCGGACGAACTTCTACGCGACCGGCTTCATTGATCGCGAAATACCCGGCCCCCCAATGGCGAATCCCGTAAACACTGCGGCTGTCCGCAACTGTCCATTGGCTGCCATCGTCTTTGCGTGTGCGTCGTACGGACATCGAAGTCCCCTATAAATGAAGGCGAAGGCGCCACCTCTCGTTCGAGGCTGGCGCAGTCTAAAGAATGAAAATGACGATTTGCCTGCAAGGGAAGTAGACCCCACTGGCAGGACAGAGTTTAGCCACAGGTTGGGAAGAGGCTTTCAGCCGCCGGACTTCTTGGCCTTGTACCCGAGCTTGATCAGCTCGGCCAACAGCAACTCGACGTGATCGCCCTGGATCTCGATGACCCCGTCTTTCAACGCGCCACCGGTGCCACAGCGCTTTTTCAGCGAGGTGGCCAGTTCCTTCAGGGCCTCTTCAGCCAGGGGCACGCCGGTGATGGTGGTCACCGTCTTGCCGCCACGGCCTTTGCTCTCGCGACGCACGCGGGCAATACCGTCGCCTTCGGGGATCAGGGTCTGTTTGCAGGTGCACGAATCCACGGGCTGACGACAGTCCGGACAGTGTCGACCTGCGTCGGTGGAAAATACCAGGCCACCAAGGGCGGCGAAGGATGCGGCTTTTTTGGCCACCGGCAATCCTCTTGGGAGGATGAAGACTGATCGGCGCCACACAAGGCGGTGACCGACCGCGAAGCCCCACTCAGGCAGGGGCAGCGCTACCGAACCGCTAATGTGGTTCGGGTGAAAAGGCGCGCAGTGTAACGGCAAAAAGCCGACTTGCTAAGAGCCAAATGGCGCCATTTTTTGCAACTTTAGCGACGCGAGGCCAGATAGCGCCGCAACCCTTCCTGGGCGTCCGGGCAGTAGGGCTTTTGTTCGGCCTCCTGCTGGATGATTTCGATGCTTAAAAACCGCGCTTCCATGACCTCCTCGGGCTGCAGGCGCAGGGGGCCGTCCCAGAGGGCGGAGTAGGATTTGCACCAAAGCCGACTGTCGCCATCCTCAAAATAGAAATGGTCATGTTCGGTCAAGGGCACACCGCTGACGCCCAACTCCTCTTCCAGCTCGCGGGCTGCCGAAACGGCATAACTCTCACCTTTGGCCACCATCCCACCCGCCGCCGTATCCCAATATCCTGGATACAACGCCTTGCTCAGCGTGCGCCGGTGCACACACAGCTCGCCTCTGGAATTGAACAGGAAGATAAAGGTGCAACGGCCGATCAAGCCGCGCTGGCGCAGGTCAGACCTGACCAGGTGGCCGAGCAGGTGGTCCTGCTCGTCGACCCAGCAGATCAGTTCAGCATCGGAAGCCGCTCGGTGTGCGGCCTCCTTTTGAGTAGCGTCCATCATCAACCCTGGTTGAGGAGCTGACGCAAGTCGATCACTGCAGCGTTTGCCCGGGAAATGTAGTTGGCCATCACCAGCGAATGGTTCGCCAGTACACCGAAGCCACTGCCGTTAAGAATCATAGGACTCCATACCGGTTCCTGCGAGGCCTCTAGCTCACGAATGATCTGGCGCACGCTGACGGTGGCGTTTTTCTTGGCCAGTACGTCGGCAAAATCGACTTCGATGGCACGCAACAGATGGGACAGGGCCCACGCCTGGCCGCGCGCTTCGTAGAACACGTTGTCGATCTGCATCCATGGGGTCTCCACCACTTCTTCATCGACCTGGGGCACTTCACCCGGCGCCAGCGCCTCAGTTTTCAGCGCAGTGTTCAGCTTGACCCGGCCCACACTGGCCGACAGGCGCTGGGACAGCGAACCCAAACGGGTGGCCACATCGCCCAGCCAGTTGTTGAGGTTGTCGGCACGCGCATAAAACAGCGCGCCGCGCTGGTTCGGGTCAGACAGGCGCGCTTCGTAGCGGCTCAGGGAATTGATGCCTTCCTGGTATTCCGACTCACTGGAAGGCAGCACCCAGCTCTTGTTATCGAAGTTGAAGCGCGGCTCGGCCTTGGCCAAGTCAGCGTCTTCAGCCGACTGCGACTGGGAGCGAGCAAAGTCTTTACGCAGGGCACGAGTGAGGTCACGCACCTGCACCAGCACGCCGTATTCCCAGCTTGGCATGTTGTCCATCCACAAGCCCGGCGGGAAACGGTCGTTGGAAATATAACCGCCCGGTTTGTTCAGCAAGGTGCCGACCACGGTCTTGAGGGTTTCGACGGTGGTATAGCCGACCACCATCTGCTTGCCTTCCTTCTCGGCGGCAAGCTGGGCATTTTGCTGCACCGGAAACAGCGCCGGCTCCTGGCTCCAGTACCAACCCAGGCCACCGGTGACCAGCAGGTACAGGCCGATGATGCTGAGCAAAGCCCGGCTCATCAGCAAGTTGCGAAAATAGCTGCGGTTGGCCGACTTGGGCTCAGGGGCGGGGCCTTTGGCACTGCCTTCACGGTTTTTCCAGTCCAGCATGGCGATATCCTTTCAATCACTTGAGTTCATGCACGTCAATTGTCCGGGTGCGTTCAGACACTCCGACCACAACCCTACCCCATCGTGCCCGTCGGTGCGGGGCTTTTACACGAAAGTGGCGCACCGGGCCGCTTGGACTATAAAGGATGCACACCTTTCACGCTGGGCGACCAGCCGGTCAATAACTGAATCTCAGGCATGCAGACTTAATTGACGTATGACACTCATCTATCAGAAAAGAGGTGCTAGCATAGCGCCATCAGTCGACCTCAGCATGCACCCTCACAGTAGTCAGGATATGACCGAGTCAGAAGACCCCAGCCGCGAGCGTCTCAAGCAGCACTTTGCCCAGCGGGTAATTCATCAGGCACGTCAAATTCTTGAGATCTGGCAGCGCCTGCAGCGCAGCGAGTGGTCGAACGCCGACTTTTCCGAACTCAGCGAAGCCAACCTGCGCCTGCAGCGCTTCGCCGAACGCTTCGAACAGCCCGAACACACGCAACTGGCACGGCATATCAGTGAATCCCTGCAAGCAGTGGATGAGAACCGTGGCCGCCTGAGCAGCCAACTGATCACCGAGCTCAACCGTTTGATGCAACGCCTGTCCCGCACCGGCCTGCGCCAGGGCGATCAGCTTGAGCAAACCTTCCTGCCGCCGATGCGCAAGCCGATCTACGTGATGCTCGCCGACCATGACCGCGCCGAGCGCCTGGCCAAGCAGCTCGAATTCTTTGGCATGAGCGCCCACGCTCTGGACAGCGTCGCCGCCTTTCGCGCGGCCATGACCGAGCGATTGCCGTCGGCGATCGTGATGGACGTGGACTTCTGCGGCACGGGGCTGGGCCTGAAGCTCGCCGCAGAAGCCCAAGAAGGCCTGGAGCACAAGCTGCCACTGTTGTTTTTCAGCCTGCACGAAACCGACACCCCGACGCGCCTGGCCGCCGTGCGCGCCGGTGGCGAAGAGTTTCTGACCGGCACCTTGGAAGCCTCAAGCCTGCTGGAAAAGATCGAAGTGCTGACCTGCGCGGCCCAGTACGAACCGTACAAAGTGCTGATCATCGACGATTCGCGGGCCCAGGCGCTGCACACCGAACGCCTGCTCAACAGTGCCGGCATTGTCACCCGCACCTTGATCGAACCGATCCAGGCCATGGCCGAGCTGGCGGATTTCCAGCCCGACCTGATCATCCTCGACATGTACATGCCTGCCTGTACCGGCACCGAACTGGCCAAGGTGATTCGCCATAACGACCGCTACGTCAGCGTGCCCATCATCTACCTGTCGGCTGAAGACGACCTGGATAAGCAGCTGGATGCGATGAGCGAGGGCGGTGACGATTTCCTCACCAAACCGATCAAGCCGCGTCACCTGATCACCACCGTGCGCAACCGTGCGTCGCGTGCACGCAACCTGAAGGCACGGATGGTGCGCGACAGCCTGACCGGGCTTTACAACCACACACATATCCTGCAACTGCTCGAAGATTGCAGCTTCCGCGCCCGCCGCGAGAACAAGCCTCTTAGCTTTGCCATGCTCGATATCGACCACTTCAAGCGTGTCAATGACAGCCACGGCCACCCTATGGGCGACCGGGTGATCAAGAGCCTGGCACTGTTTCTCAAGCAGCGTTTGCGCAAGACCGATTACATCGGCCGCTACGGCGGTGAAGAGTTCGCCATCGTGATGCCCGACACCGACCTGGAATCGGCCTGCAAGGTGCTGGACGACATTCGTCGGCGCTTTGCAGAAATCCACTACCCCGCCCAACCGCAGGATTTGTGGTGCACCTTCAGCGCCGGCCTGGTGGAGCTGTGCGACGGTTCCGACAGCTTAATGATGGCCGCCCAGGCTGACGAAGCGCTGTACCGCGCCAAGGACGCCGGACGCAACCGCGTGCAAGCCGCTCGCACATCAAAGCAAAGTGCCATCTTTTCACCAGAATCCACCGATTCGGTCATAACGCTGTAATACAAACGCAATAAATTCAGGCGCTTATCTCTTGCCGTCGGTTGAAACCCCGCATGCGCCTGAAGCTGCTGACCAATCTCAATACCCTTCTGCTGGTGGCCGTGTGCCTGGCCCTCGGGGCGACGCTGTGGTGGTCGCAACGGGCGCTGGAGCGCCCGTACTTGTTGATGGAGCGCTACCTCGGCTTGTCCCAGATCTTTCAAAACCAGGCTGCTCGTAACATCGAGGACTACTTGGCCAGCGGCGATGCCCTGCGCCTGAGCAGTGCCACCCAGAGCCTGGAAAGCCTGCAGCTGCAACTGGGCGAACTGCCGCCCGAATTGGCGCAAAGCCTGCGGCCCAGCCTCGCGGAGTTGGAGACCTTCAGCAAGACCGACCTGTTGGCCGCCGGTAAATTGGCTGGCGACCCGCAAGCCCTGTTGCTGCAAGCCGAACGAGAACTGGGCGCGAACCTGGAACAACTGACCCAGTACGCCAGCGGCGTCAATTCTGCGGAGGCTGCGCGCTATATGCCGCCATTGCTCGCCGCCTCACAGCACCTGGGCAAGCTGTCTCTGGCCCGCGACAAGCTGGTCAGCAGCAGGCGCGCCGAGTTGGCTGCGGATGTCGAGCGCGAAGTGACCAACCTGAGAACCCAGGCCGACCTGCTCGGGCAACTGCCCTTATTGGGAATAAAGGCCAGCGCAGAATCCAACACCGACGATTTTTCCGCGCTGATGGGCCTGGAAAACACCGAAAAAACCGAAGCCCAGGACACTGGCGTCGACCTCAAGCGCGAACTCAACAGCCTGTTGACCCGCTACCCCGCCGAGTTGCAGCGCACCCGCGAGCAGATCCAGCAACGCGCCGACCTCGCCGCCAGCACCCACCTAAAAATCACCAACGTGCAACACGCCATCGCCGGCCTCGAACCCGTGGTGCGCGCGCAACACGCGAAGATTCAGGGTGAAGTACGCGTGATGCAGGGTGTGATGATTGGCCTGATCCTGCTGATCGCATTGCTGGTCGACACCCTGCAGCGCCGCCTGGCGCGCGTGCTGACCAACCTGGCGCCGGCCTTGTCGACCTGGGCCGAAGGCGACTTCAGCCAACCGATTGACTTAGGCAAGACCAACCGCGAGCTGCACGATATCGAGGCCTCCCTTAACCGCCTGCGCGCCTACCTGGTGGACCTGGTCGGCACCATCCGTGGCAATGCCGAAGAAGTGGCGGGCAGCAGCCGCGCCCTGGCCGAACTGAGCAGCGGCCTGCACGACAGCGCCGAACGCCAGGCCGGCGACACCGCGCAAATCCGTGATTCCCTGGGCGAGCTGGAAGCCACCATCCAGCAAGTTGCCGGGGATGCCAGCCAGGCAGCCGGAGCCAGCCGCAGTGCGGGCCAAGCCGTGGAGCAAGGCCAGCGCGTGATCGGCCTGAGCCTCACCGGGCTGCATGCGCTGGTGGGCGAAGTGCAGCAAAACGCGCAGATGATCGAGAAACTTGCCGAAGAGTCCGCCACCATCGGCGGCGTGCTCACGGTGATTCGCTCGATTGCCGACCAGACCAACCTGCTTGCGCTCAACGCCGCCATCGAAGCCGCCCGCGCCGGTGAGGCAGGGCGTGGTTTCGCCGTGGTGGCCGACGAGGTGCGCTCCCTGGCACAGCGTACCGCCGGCGCCACCGCCGAAATCCAGGGCCTGATCGCCGGCCTGCAAACCGCCGCGCACCAGTCGGTAGAAGGCATGCGCGCCCAGGTCGAACACGCCGAAGCCACCGCCCAGCAAGCCCAGGCGGCGGATGGCGCGCTGGATGAGATCGTCGGGGCGATCCAGACCATCTCGGATACCGCCGTACGCATTGCCGATGTGACCGCGCAACAGAGTGGCGCCGTGAGCGAGATACGCGACAACAGTGAGCGGATTCATCAATTGGGTGAGGATAATTTGCTGCGTATTGGCCAGGGTCGCAGCCAGGGCGAACACCTGCTGGTGCTGGGCGGGCAGCTTACTACCGCCGTGCAAGCCTTCCGCGTCTGACCCGATCCAATGTGGGAGCTGGCTGATCGTTCCCACGCTCCGCGTGGGAATGTCGCCCCAGACGCTCCGCGTCCCGCTTTAAAGCCGTGACGCAGAGCATCACTGGATGCGTGCCCACGCGGAGCGTGGGCACGATCAGCTCCCACACTGACCAAATGCCGGCTCCCAGTCACAAATTTTGCGCAATCCTCGCTAATCGTGCCGGCTACTGCATAGAACTGGACAGTCACAAAGGCTTTGCGGCATAGTCGCCGGGTTCTGACGCACCCACACCAATAACAAGGAACAGCCAATGGCGACCTTACTGGTTCTTCACGGACCCAACCTGAACCTGCTCGGCACCCGTGAACCGGGCGTCTACGGGGCAGTGACCCTCGACCAGATCAACCTCGACCTGGAAAAAAGGGCCCGTGAAGCCGGCCACCATTTGCTCTACCTGCAAAGCAATGCCGAGTATGAATTGATTGATCGCATCCATGCCGCGCGCGGCGAAGGCGTGGACTTTATTCTGATCAATCCCGCCGCTTTTACGCACACAAGCGTTGCATTACGTGACGCGTTGCTGGCGGTGAGCATCCCATTCATCGAAGTGCATTTATCGAACGTGCACAAACGCGAAGCTTTCCGCCATCACTCTTACTTCTCCGACGTAGCGGTAGGAGTGATCTGCGGCCTTGGCGCCAGCGGTTACCGACTGGCCCTGGAGGCCGCCCTGGAACACATTGAAGAACAGGCTAAACGCCCCTGACCGACCCTTGGGAGTTGATGATTCATGGATATCCGTAAAGTTAAGAAACTGATCGAACTGCTGGAAGAATCCGGTATCGACGAGCTGGAAATCAAGGAAGGCGAAGAGTCCGTACGGATCAGCCGTCACAGCAAGACCCCGGCCCAACAGTTCTACGCGCCACAGATGCAAGCACCGGCTCCAGCCGCTGCTGCTCCGGCTGCCGCGCCTGCTGCCGCCGCTGCACCTGCCGCCCCAGCCGCGCCTGCGCTGAATGGCTTCGTGGTCAAGTCGCCAATGGTCGGTACTTTCTACCGCACCCCGGCACCGACCTCGCCAGCCTTCGTTGAAGTGGGCAAGACCGTGAAAGTGGGCGACACCATCTGCATCGTTGAAGCGATGAAAATGATGAACCACATCACCGCGGAAAAAGCCGGCGTCATTGAATCCATCCTGGTAGAAAACGGTCAGCCGGTTGAGTACGACCAGCCGCTGTTCACCATCGTTTGAACCGCGGAGCGCCTTCGATGTTGAAACCTGCGAAGAAACTGCAAAAAGTCCTGATCGCCAACCGCGGCGAGATCGCGCTGCGTATCCTGCGCGCCTGTAAGGAAGAGGGCATCAAGACCGTCGCTGTTTACTCGACGGCCGATACCGAATTGATGCACGTGAAACTGGCGGACGAAAGCATCTGCATCGGCCCGCCACTGGCCACGAACTCGTACCTGAAAGTCTCGAACATCATCGCCGCGGCAGAAGTGACCGGCGCTGATGGCATCCACCCAGGCTACGGCTTCCTCGCGGAAAACGCCGATTTTGCCGAACAAGTGGAAAAATCCGGGTTTGCCTTCATCGGCCCCAAAGCCGAAACCATTCGCCTGATGGGCGACAAGGTCTCGGCCAAGGACGCCATGATCGCGGCCGGCGTGCCAACCGTTCCAGGCTCCGACGGCCCACTGCCTGAAGACGAAGAAACCGCTCTGCGCATTGGTCGCGAAGTCGGCTACCCGGTGATCATCAAGGCCGCCGGTGGCGGTGGTGGTCGCGGCATGCGCGTGGTGCACAAGGAAGAAGACCTGATCGAAGCCGCCAAGCAGACCCGCTCCGAAGCGGGCGCCTGGTTCGGCAACCCGATGGTCTACCTGGAGAAGTACCTGACCAACCCACGTCACGTGGAAGTCCAGGTACTGTCCGACGGCCAGGGCCACGCCATCCACCTGGGCGACCGCGATTGCTCGCTGCAACGTCGTCACCAGAAGGTATTGGAAGAAGCCCCGGCACCGGGCCTGGACGAGAAAGCCCGCCAGGAAGTCCTGGCACGCTGCGTCAAGGCGTGCATCGACATCAACTACCGTGGCGCCGGTACTTTCGAGTTCCTCTACGAGAACGGCCGCTTCTACTTCATCGAGATGAACACTCGCGTGCAGGTAGAGCACCCGGTATCGGAGATGGTCACCGGTATCGACATCGTCAAGGAGATGCTGAGCATCGCCGCTGGCAACGTGCTGTCCTTCACCCAGGACGACGTGAAGATGCACGGCCACTCCCTGGAGTGCCGCATCAACGCCGAAGACCCGAAAACCTTTATCCCAAGCCCTGGCCTGGTCAAGCATTTCCACGCGCCAGGCGGCAACGGCGTACGTGTGGATTCGCACCTGTACAGCGGCTACAAGGTTCCGTCCAACTACGACTCACTGATCGGCAAGCTGATCACCTGGGGCGCGACCCGCGACGAGGCCATGGCCCGTATGCGCAACGCCCTGGACGAAATCGTGGTCGACGGCATCAAGACCAACATCCCGCTGCATCGGGACCTGGTTCGTGATGAAGGCTTCTGCGAAGGTGGTGTGAACATTCACTACCTGGAACACAAGCTGGCCAACCAGTAAGTGCTCCACCCAACAAAACCGCCTTCGGGCGGTTTTGTTGTTTATGGGCCACCGACCCCTGATCGTTCCCACGCTCCGCGTGGGGACGCCTCTTGTGGCGCTCCGCGCCACGCCTTAACAACGGGACGCGGAGCGTCCGAGGCGGCATTCCCGCGCCGAGCGTGGGAACGATCGTCGGCGCAGTCGTCTTCTGGCTTGCTCTCGCGTAAACTTGCGCGCTTTCGCGGCCAGCCCGCCGCACACTCATTTTATTCAAAGGTGCCCGCCATGCCTTGGCTGCAAGTCCGTCTCGCCATCAGCCCAGAACAAGCCGAAACCTACGAAGACGCGTTCCTCGAAGTGGGCGCCGTGTCGGTGACCTTCATGGACGCCGAAGACCAGCCGATCTTCGAACCGGAACTCAATACCACGCCGCTGTGGTCCCACACCCACTTGCTGGCCCTGTTCGAAGACGGCACCGACGCCGCCGCCGTGCTGGCCCATATGGAACTGCTCACCGGCGGCCCGCTGCCCGAGCATCACAGCGAAGTCATCGAAGACCAGGACTGGGAACGCAGCTGGATGGATAACTTCCAGCCCATGCGTTTCGGCCAGCGCCTGTGGATCGTGCCAAGCTGGCACGCCGCTCCAGAGCCAGACGCCGTCAACCTGCTGCTGGACCCGGGCCTGGCGTTCGGCACCGGCACCCACCCGACCACCGCCTTGTGCCTGGAATGGCTGGACGGCCAGGACCTGACCGACAGCAACATTTTGGACTTCGGCTGCGGCTCGGGGATTTTGGCAATCGCCGCCCTGCTGCTGGGCGCCAAGGAGGCCGTGGGCACCGATATCGACGTGCAGGCCCTGGAAGCCTCCCGCGATAACGCCGGGCGCAACAACATTGCCGAAGGCAAGTTCCCACTCTACCTGCCTGAGGACCTGCCCCAGGTTCAGGCCGACGTACTGGTGGCCAATATCCTCGCCGGGCCACTGGTGTCGCTGGCGCCGCAACTGTCGAGCCTGGTCAAGCCGGGCGGGCGCCTGGCGCTGTCGGGCATCCTCGCCGAGCAAGGTGAAGACGTGGCTGCGGCCTACGCCAAGGACTTCGAGCTGGACCCGATCGCCAACCGTGATGGCTGGGTACGCATCAGCGGTCGTCGGCGCTAGAATGAGCGCTTGCCTGAATCGGATGGCCGCATGACCGACAGTTTCGTCACCCAATGCCCACATTGCCAATCGCGTTTTCGCGTCAACCACGCTCAGCTGAGCGTGGCTCGCGGCGTGGTGCGTTGCGGCTCGTGCCTGCAAGTATTCAACGCCGCTCGCCAGTTGCTGGAGCAACGGGCCCAGGCGTCTGCGCCGGAGCCTGAAGTGCCGACCACCGCCGAGCCGGCCACCGAGCCGACTGTCGAAACGCCTCCCGAGCCACCGCGGGCCATCAGCCAGAAGCAGTGGACGGCCGAAGAGCTGGACCTGGATAACTTGGACAAGGAACTGGCCAGGCTGGAACGTCGCGAGATCCAGCACACCCAGGCCGTGGGCGCAGAACGTCGCCAGCCAGGTGCCGACCGTCGGCAAAAGGAAGAGTCCTTCAGCGCCAGCCGCGATACGGTCAAGGCCGAGGAAGAAAAATGGGCGGCCAGCCTGTTCAGTGAGCCACCCGAAGAGCGCACCCAGGCACCTGAAGAAGAGCCCGAGCCGGCCAAGGCTCCTGCGTCCAAACAGCGCACCGAACCGTCCATGTCGGCCCACACCGACGACCTCGATGACGAACCGGCGCTGCACGCCACCGCCGTGGATGACGACCTCGACCCGCCGCTGACCCCCACCCTCGACGAGCCGGAACCCGAAGACCGCGCGTTCGCGCGACGCAAGCGCGCAAGAACGGAGGCCGGCGCACACGACGAGCTGCTCCAGGACCTGGAAGACGACCCTCTGCACCTGTATGCACAGAAGCGCCCGTCAGGCTGGGGCCGCCGCCTGGTCTGGATAGTGCTGGTAGTGCTCGCCGCCGCAGGCCTGGCCGGCCAGTACATCGCCTACCAATTCGACGACCTGGCCCGCCAGGATGCCTACCGCCCGTGGTTCCAGGCGCTGTGCCCGAAACTGGGATGCACCGTGCCATCGCGGGTCGACATTACCCATATCAAGAGCAGCAACCTGGTGGTGCGCAGCCATCCCGAGTTCGCCGGGGCGCTGGTGGTGGATGCCATCCTCTATAACCGCGCGACCTTCTCCCAGCCCTTCCCGCTGCTGGAGCTACGCTTTGCGGACCTGAACGGCGGCCTGATTGCCAGTCGTCGCTTCAAGCCCGCCGAATACCTGAGCGGCGAGTTGGCCGGCGTGAGCGAAATGCCCTCGCAGACGCCGATCCACATCTCCCTGGACATCCTGGACCCCGGCAACAAAGCCGTGAATTACAGCCTGAGCTTCCATTCGCCCGAGTGAAACGGCGTGCCCACCGAGGTTTGACGGCGGATTATTGACTTGGCCGCCGTCGACCAAACCGATGGCGATAAAAAAGTAACTGTTCAGATTTTATCCAATTCAGCCTTTAACCCGTCATCGAGAGCGGGTATCATGCCAACCCTTTTTCGAACTCTAATGATCCGGCCCCACAACAGGGAAGTCCTATGTCGGCGGTACGCATCGGCCCATACACATTGCAAAACGGCTTGATCCTCGCCCCGATGGCGGGTGTCACCGACCAGCCCTTTCGTCAGCTGTGCAAGCGTTTGGGCGCGGGTCTAGTAGTCTCTGAAATGGTTACCAGCGACATGAGTTTGTGGAACACCCGCAAGTCGCGGATGCGCATGATCCACGAAGGTGATCCCGAGCCACGCTCGGTGCAGATCGCCGGTGGCGATGCGCAGATGCTGGCGGATGCAGCCCGGGCCAATGTGGAGCTGGGTGCACAGATCATCGATATCAACATGGGCTGCCCGGCCAAAAAGGTCTGCAACAAGGCCGCCGGTTCCGCACTGTTGAAAGATGAGCAATTGGTCGCCGAGATCCTGCAGGCCGTTGTCGGCGCAGTGGATGTGCCGGTGACCCTGAAGATTCGGACCGGTTGGGACCGGGACAACAAGAATGGCCTGACAGTGGCGAAGATCGCTGAACAGGCAGGTATTGCAGCGCTGGCGGTGCATGGCCGCACCCGTGCCGACCTTTATACCGGTGAAGCCGAGTACGACACCATTGCCGCGATCAAGCAGGCCGTGTCGATGCCGGTCTTTGCCAATGGCGACATCGACAGTGCCGAGAAAGCCCGGCGCGTGCTGCACGCGACCGGTGCCGATGGCTTGTTGATTGGCCGGGCCGCCCAGGGGCGGCCGTGGATTTTTCGTGAAATCGAGCATTTCCTGCGTACCGGTGAAGTCTTGCCGGCACCAGAGTTGGTCGAGGTGGAACGTATTCTGCTAGAGCATCTGGCCGCCCTGCACGCCTTCTATGGGGACGTGATGGGAGTACGCATTGCTCGCAAGCATGTCGGCTGGTATCTCGCCACCTTGCCGGGCGCCAAGGAATTCCGCGCTCAGTTCAATCGTTTGGATGAAACGCAGGCACAGGTCGCCACCGTTCGTGAGTTCTTCGCCGGACGCGACAAGAGCCTGGGAACAGGGGATGGAGAAGGGGTGGCCGCATGACGATGATGACCGAGACTTTAGTGAGTGGAACAACACCCGTGAGCGACAACGTCAATTTGAAACAGCACCTCAACACGCCGAGCGAAGAAGGCCAGACCCTTCGCGGGAGTGTCGAGAAAGCGCTGCACAATTATTTCGCCCACCTTGAGGGCGCTTCCGTCACGGATGTGTACAACCTGGTGCTCTCCGAAGTCGAGGCGCCCTTGCTCGAAAGCGTGATGAACTACGTCAAGGGCAACCAGACCAAAGCCAGTGAGCTGCTGGGCCTCAACCGTGGCACCTTGCGCAAAAAGCTCAAGCAGTACGATTTGCTGTAAGCATTCAATCAAACCAGAAAGGCGCCCGCGTAAAACCGGTCGCCTTTTTTGCTGACTTCCTTTGCTTTTGATGGAAATTGAGATGACCGACCAGACCACCCGCCTGCCGATCCGCCGCGCCTTGATCAGTGTTTCCGACAAGACCGGGATCCTCGAATTTGCCCGGGAGCTGGAAGCCCTGGGTGTGGAAATCCTCTCCACGGGCGGGACCTTCAAACTGCTGCAGGACAACGGCGTGGCCGCAGTAGAAGTCGCGGACTACACCGGTTTCGCAGAAATGATGGACGGTCGCGTCAAGACCCTGCACCCGAAAATCCACGGCGGCATCCTCGGCCGTCGCGGTATCGACGACGCCATCATGACCGAGCACGGTATCAAGCCGATCGACCTGGTGGCCGTTAACCTGTACCCGTTCGAAGCCACCATCAACAAGCCAGGTTGCGACCTGCCGACCGCCATCGAAAACATCGATATCGGCGGCCCAACCATGGTGCGCTCGGCAGCCAAGAACCATAAGGACGTGGCCATCGTGGTCAATGCCAGCGACTACGCCAGCGTCCTGGAAAACCTCAAGGCCGGTGGCCTGACCTACGCCCAGCGCTTTGACCTGATGCTCAAGGCGTTCGAACACACCGCCGCCTACGACGGCATGATCGCCAACTACATGGGCACCGTGAACCAGGCGGCGCCAACCTTGAGCACCGAAGGCCGCAGCCAGTTCCCACGCACCTTCAACAGCCAGTTCATCAAGGCCCAGGAAATGCGCTACGGCGAGAACCCGCACCAGAGCGCGGCGTTCTACGTGGAAGCCAAGCCGGCCGAAGTGGGCATCGCCACCGCTACTCAACTGCAGGGCAAGGAACTCTCCTACAACAACGTGGCCGATACCGACGCTGCGCTGGAATGTGTGAAGAGCTTCGTCAAGCCGGCCTGCGTGATCGTCAAGCACGCCAACCCGTGCGGCGTGGCCGTCAGCCCGGACGCTGAAGGCGGTATCCGCCAGGCGTACGAACTGGCCTACGCCACCGACACTGAATCAGCATTCGGCGGCATCATCGCCTTCAACCGCGAGCTGGATGCCGAGACCGCCAAGGCCATCGTCGAGCGTCAGTTCGTCGAAGTGATCATCGCCCCAAGCGTCAGCGAAGAAGCCCGCGCCATCGTCGCTGCTAAAGCCAACGTGCGCCTGCTGGCCTGTGGCGAGTGGTCGGCAGACCGCGCCGCCGCCTGGGACTATAAGCGCGTCAATGGCGGCCTGCTGGTACAGAGCCGCGACATCGGCATGATCGGCAGCGACGACTTGAAAGTCGTGACCAAGCGCGCGCCGACCGAGCAAGAGATCAACGACCTGATCTTCGCCTGGAAAGTGGCCAAGTACGTCAAGTCCAACGCCATCGTCTACGCCAAGAACCGCCAGACCATCGGTGTCGGCGCTGGCCAGATGAGCCGTGTGAACTCGGCACGTATCGCCGCGATCAAGGCAGAACACGCCGGTTTGCAGGTGGTGGGTTCGGTGATGGCATCCGATGCGTTCTTCCCGTTCCGTGACGGCCTGGACAACGCCGCGAAAGCAGGCGTGACCGCCGTGATCCAACCGGGCGGCTCGATGCGTGATGCAGAAGTCATCGCCGCCGCTGATGAAGCGGGCATTGCGATGGTCTTCACCGGCATGCGCCACTTCCGCCACTGATTGATCGTTCCCACGCTCCGCGTGGGAACGCAGCCAGGGACGCTCCGCGTCCCTCGGACGCAGAGCGTCCGTAGAGGCATTCCCACGCAGAGCGTGGGAACGATCATCCTAACGAGGTTTTTGAAATGAATGTTTTGATCATTGGCAGCGGTGGCCGTGAACACGCCCTGGCCTGGAAAGTAGCCCAGGACCCACGCGTGCAGAAAGTCTTCGTGGCCCCCGGCAACGCCGGTACCGCCATCGAAGCCAAGTGCGAAAACGTCGCCATCGACGTGCTGGCCCTGGAGCAATTGGCAGATTTTGCCGAGAAGAATGTTTCCCTGACCATCGTCGGCCCGGAAGTGCCGCTGGTGGCTGGCGTCGTCGATCTGTTCCGCAGCCGTGGCCTGGATTGCTTCGGCCCTACCGCTGGCGCCGCCCAGCTGGAAGGTTCGAAAGCCTTCACCAAGGACTTCCTGGCTCGCCACAAGATCCCGACGGCCGATTACCAGAACTTCACCGAGATCGAGCCGGCCCTGGCTTACCTGCGTGAAAAAGGCGCACCAATCGTGATCAAGGCCGATGGCCTGGCTGCCGGTAAAGGCGTGATTGTCGCCATGACCCCGCAGGAAGCCGAAGACGCCGTGCGCGACATGCTCGCCGGCAATGCTTTTGGTGACGCCGGTTCGCGCGTGGTCATCGAGGAATTCCTCGACGGCGAAGAAGCCAGCTTTATCGTGATGGTCGACGGCAAGAACGTATTGCCGATGGCCACCAGCCAGGACCACAAGCGCGTCGGCAACGGCGACAGCGGCCCGAACACCGGCGGCATGGGTGCCTACTCCCCGGCGCCGGTGGTGACCGCCGACGTGCACCAGCGCGTCATGGACCTGGTGATCTGGCCAACCGTGCGTGGCATGGCCGATGAAGGCAACGTGTACACCGGTTTCCTCTACGCCGGCCTGATGATCGACAAAGCCGGTAACCCCAAAGTCATCGAGTTCAACTGCCGTTTCGGCGATCCGGAAACCCAACCGGTGATGCTGCGTCTGCAATCGAGCCTGGTGCTGCTGGTAGAAGCCGCCCTCGCCCAGGCCCTGGACAAGGTCGAAGCACAATGGGACCCACGCCCGAGCGTTGGCATCGTACTGGCGGCCGGTGGCTACCCTGCCGACTACGCCAAGGGCGATGCGATCGAAGGCCTCGACGCTGCCGCTGCGCTGGAAGGCAAGGTGTTCCATGCGGGCACCGCGCTCAAGGACGGCAAAGTTGTAACCGCCGGTGGCCGCGTATTGTGCGCCACCGCGATGGGTGCCAGTGTCGATGCCGCGCAACAACAGGCGTACAAACTGGCGGCGAAAATCGACTGGAAGGGCTGCTTCTACCGCACCGACATTGGCTACCGTGCCATTGCCCGCGAACGCGGCGAGAACAACTGAGCAGCTACACTTGCAGTAGCTATCCGTTCGGTTAGGTAAGGGCCTTTGGCCCTTGCCGTACCCTGTCGCCCCGCGCATAGTTAACCCGTGCATCCAACTACCGAAGGGATTTCGCCGTGCGCTGGCTCAGGATCGCCATAGGTTTCACAATCAGTCTGCTGACTTTGCTCTGCTTGCTACCGGCCCAGGCCGCCGCGCAAGGCAGTGGCTGGGCGGTATTGCTTGATGAACAGGCCGACCTGCAACTGAGCGACATCCGTTCCGCCCGCTATACCAATCAATTCAGCCCCATCGAACTGAACCGCATCACTGCCGCGCAGCCGGACGGTGCGTTGTGGGTGCGTTTCAGGTTGCAGCCCGGCAAGCACGAACAAGTGCTGCGGGTGTTCGCCCCGGACCTGTCCAGCCTCAGCCTGTACGTGCTGGACGGCGACACCCTGGTGGAGCAACAAATCACCGGCACTCGCCAACCCCAGGCTGAGCGCCCGCTGCCCAGCAGTGACTTCATGTTACCGATGCCCCAGAGCCAACAGCCTCTGGAGGTGTACCTGCGGCTGGTCTCGGAACACGAACTGCGCCCTTACATCACCCTGGAGCCTGCAGTGCTGGCCGCGGCCAACCAGAACCAGACGCTGATCTACGGCCTGCTGTTCGGCGTGCTGTCGATGCTGATCCTGCACAACCTCACGCGCTTCGCCTACCACCGCTCGCGCAGTAGCCTGTGGCTGGCCGCGTGCGAGTTCCTGTTGATGCTTAGCCTGGCGCTGCTACTCAACCTGGTGGGGCCGTGGCTGCCGAACTGGCACGCGATCCAGACCCCTGGCGCCTATCTGGCCCTGTTGCTGACCGCACCCTGCGGGCTGATGTTTGCCTACCGCTTCTTCATGCCCCTGGGCCCGCACCCGCTGAACAAAGTGCTGATGGCCGACATCCTGCTGATCGTCCTGTGCGGCCTGCTGCTGTTGTTCGTCAACACCTTGCCGTTGAACATCATCACCTATGCCCTGGTCGCGCTGGCAGGCCTGAGCATGCTGTTTGTCTCGGCCTATCACTGGCAAAAAGGCTATCGCCCGGCGCGCCTGTTCGTGGCGGCCATGGTGGTGTTCAACATCGGCACGCTGATCATCCTGCCCGCCCTGCTCGGCCTCACCCTGGTGGCGCCACAAGGCCTGATCGTCACCCTGCTGAGCTTTATCTGCCTCAGCGGCCTACTGATGAGCCTGGCCCTCGGCGAGCGCCAGCGCGCCATTGTCGAAACCCGCTTCAGCCTCAGCCGCGACCTGGCGGCCAGCAACGCCGAAATCGCCGCCAAGGCCGAGTTCCTGGCGAAGATCAGCCACGAAATCCGCACCCCCATGAACGGCGTGCTGGGCATGACCGAGTTACTGCTGGGCACTCCCCTGTCGGTGAAGCAACGCGACTATGTGCAGACCATCCACAGCGCCGGTAACGAGTTGCTCACCCTGATCAACGAGATTCTCGACATTTCCAAGCTCGAATCCGGCCAGATCGAACTCGATGATGTGCAGTTCGATCTCAATGCATTGATCGACGACTGCATGAGTATCTTCCGCGCCAAGGCCGAGCAACAGAATGTCGAGCTGATCAGCTTCATCCAGCCCCAGGTGCCACGGGTGATCAGCGGTGACCCGACGCGACTGCGCCAGGCTTTACTGAGCCTTCTGGAAAACGCCCTGCACAAAACCGATGAAGGCGAAGTGCTGATCGTTGTCGCCCTGGATGAGCGCAGCACCAAGCCGCGCCTGCGCATTGCCGTGCAAGACAGTGGCGTACCCATGGAAGCTGCCGAACGCGACGCCCTGCTGCACAGCGAACTGCACAGCAAGAACTTCCTGTCGGCGACGCGCTTGAGCGGCCACCTGGGCCTGGTCATCGCCCGCCAGTTGATCCTGTTGATGAACGGCGAGTTCGGCGTCAAGAGCGGCAGTCACCAGGGCAGCACCCTGTGGCTGACCCTGCCACTGGACCCGGAACGCCTGGAGCACCCGACCAGCGACCTCGACGGCCCGCTCAAGGACGCCCGTGTGCTGGTGGTGGACGACAACGACACCTGCCGCAAAGTGCTGGTGCAGCAATGCACGGCTTGGGGCCTGAACGTCAGCGCCGCGCCTTCGGGCAAGGAGGCCCTGGCGCTACTGCGTACCAAGGCGCACCTGCGTGATTACTTTGACGTGGTGCTGCTGGACCAGAACATGCCCGGCATGACCGGCATGCAACTGGCGGCGAAGATCAAGGAAGACCCGAGCCTTAACCACGACATCCTGCTGATCATGCTCACCGGCATCAGTAACGCACCGAGCAAGATCATTGCGCGCAACTGCGGGATCAAGCGCATCCTCGCCAAACCGGTGGCGGGCTATACCCTCAAGACCACCCTGGCCGATGAACTGACCCAGCGCAGCAAAGGTGCCCTCGTGGCACGCCCGGCCCCCAGCGCACCGGCCGCCATCACCGTGCCCAGCGATTTCCGCATCCTGGTGGCCGAAGACAACAGCATTTCCACCAAAGTGATTCGCGGCATGCTCGGCAAGCTCAACCTCAACCCAGACACCGCCAGCAACGGCGAAGAAGCGTTGCAAGCGATGAAAGCCCAGCGCTATGACCTGGTCTTGATGGACTGCGAGATGCCGATCCTCGATGGTTTCTCGGCCACGCAGCAACTGCGGGCGTGGGAAGTGAGCCACCAACGCGTGCGTACGCCGGTGGTGGCGCTCACGGCGCACATTCTCTCGGAACACAAAGAACGCGCACGCCAGGCGGGCATGGACGGGCATATGGCCAAGCCAGTGGAGCTGTCGCAGCTGCGCGAGCTGGTGGACTACTGGGTGGCGCAGCGCCAACAGCGCCCGGAACACGCCCCATCCTGAACCTGAAATACCATCCCCTGTGGGAGCTGGCTTGCCTGCGATCCAGTCAACTCGGTGATTCAGGCACACCGAGTCGATGCCTTCGCAGGCAAGCCAGCTCCCACATTTGATCTCTGTCAGATAGACTCCTCCCCACTTCCCCCGCCCGCGAGCCACCCCCATGCTCCATGTGTTATTCAGCGTGTACCTGAAGATGCTGGTGCTCTACAGCCCGTTCTTTGTGCTGTCCTGCTTTATCAGCCTGACCCGTGGCTATTCCAGCAAGGAGCGTCGGCGCCTGGCGTGGAAAGTCGCACTGGCCACTCTGGTATCGAGCGTGCTGCTCTACCTGTTTGGCCGGGTGATTTTCAGTGTGTTCGGCATTACCGTCGACGCGTTCCGTATCGGCGCCGGCAGCGTGTTGTTTATCTCCGCCCTGGGCATGGCCCAAGGCAAGTCGGCGGTGCAGACCGACAATGTGCAGCAGGACGTGACCATCGTGCCGCTGACCATCCCCCTCACCGTCGGCCCCGGCACCATCGGCGCCTTGCTGGTGATGGGGGTCAGCCAACCGCACTGGGATGACAAGCTCACCGCCATCCTCAGTATTGCCCTGGCCAGCCTGACGGTGGGCGTGGTGCTGTACCTGTCCAACCGTATCGAACGCATTCTCGGCGACCAGGGCTTGCAGATTGTCAGCCGGTTGATGGGCCTGTTCGTCTGCGCCCTGGCCGCACAAATCATTTTTACCGGGGTACGCGGCTACCTGGTGCCCTAGATCCGGTATTTGGCGATCGCCATTTCGACTTTGTCACCGGCGCTTTCGCGCATCAGTTGGATGGTTTTCTCGTTGACCATCGAGGTATTGAGCACCAGGCAAGTCTGCCCGCTGAAGGCCTCGAACGAGGAGCTGTCCCACTCCAGGAACGGCAGGCCCACCTGTTTATCCACACCATGGGTGCTGTAGGTCACCAGCACCATGATCAACTCGCCGTCTGTTTCAGCGCAGGAGGCCAGGCCGAAATCGCCGCCCTCACGCACCGCGCAATTGCGCTTGAACAGCTCGAAAGACGCTGGCTGACGCTTCAATGCGTCCAGCGCATCGGCGGCCAGTTTTGGCAAGGCGCTGAGCAACGGCCCGGACAGCGCGGTCGACGTCAGCATCGAGGCGATGATATTCAGCGCCGCCAGTTGCACCGTCAGGCCCTTGCCCGCACGCGAGACCCGCTCAAAGCGACTGCGCAGCGGCAGCCACCCCAGGCTGACCATGACCTTGATAAATTCCTCGTACCACGCCTCGCTGCCCCGCTGGACCTTCAGCACATCGCTCACATAACTGCTGGCCAGCAGATAGCTTTTGCGCACGTATTCCCGGTTCAACGCCGACAAGCCTTCGGCAAACGAAATCACGCCGTTGTTCACCACGGCCGCATTGCAATCATCCTCGCTATCCAACACTGCCGTGGCCTGCCTGGCAGGTGCGCCCGGTAACTTGTAGGCGGCAATCAACTTGCGCCTTTTTTTGCTGTTGATCCTTCTGTGACGTCGCTCCATTTTCTGTTCTCCACAAACACCCCACATGGGGCTTGCTTCCACACTAGTCCAGGGAGCAGCGGGGTTTCCATGCGACAAACATCCCTTGGCCTGCCCCGCCCAAAACCAGCGCCCAGCAATAACAAGGTGCGAGCGGCAGGCTTCTGGTTTTCATCGCAGAAAAAAGAAAAAGCCCCGAACAACACCAGAGCAATCCCTGGGTTATTCGGAGCTTTCCGGCAGCCAACGGGGCTGTTTTCAGGAGCTGGGTTTGTCGCCATACCAACGTGGCGTGTACACCCACTCGCCGCCACCGGCGCGAGGGAACACACAGGTGGTGGATGAACCGATCAGCACCATGGTGCGCATGTCCACCTGCTCGGGGGTCAGTTGCCCCAAGGTGGTGACGCGCAGCGTCTGGCCTGGGCGGCCGATGTCACGGCCCAGCACCACTGGCGTCTGTGGCGTGCGATGCAGCGCGACGATCTCCAGGGCGCGCCCCAGTTGCCAAGGCCGCGACCGCGAGATCGGGTTGTAGAACGCCAAGGCCAGGTCGGCCTGGGAAGCCAGGTCCAGGCGTTTTTCGATGATCGACCAGGGCTTGAGGTTATCCGACAGCGACATCACACAGAAGTCATGCCCCAGCGGCGCGCCCGCCTGGGCAGCGGTGGCCAGCGAAGCGGAAACCCCCGGCAGGATTTCCAGGTCGACCTGATGCCAGGCCGGCTCACTGGACTCGTGCAGCGCTTCGATCACTGCCGCAGCCATGGCGAATACGCCAGGGTCGCCGGACGACACCACCACCACCGAGCGGCCCTGCGCGGCCAACTCGAAAGCATGGCGAGCGCGCTGCATTTCTTCGCGGTTGTCAGTGCAGTGTTGCACTTGATCGTCCCGGAACGGCCCGGCCATGCGCACGTAGGTTTCATACCCCAGCACATCGGTGCAACGCGCCAGTTCCGCCTTCACCGCCGGCACCATCAGTTCAGCGGCGCCGGGGCCCAGGCCGATCACCGCCAGACGCCCGCGCGGGCGCCCCACCTGTGACAGGTCCAAGGGCTGCTCGGCCACGGTAATGCTGATATCCGCAACGGGTGTCAGCGCAGCAAAACGCAGCGGTACGCCCAAGGCCGACGCAGCTTCATGCAACGACGCGTCAGCCATCTGCAAGTCGCTGGCCAGCAGGCAGGCCAGGGATTGCACGGCCACACCCGCCTCCTGCAGCGCCGTGCGCACACGCTCGGCCAACTGCGCACCCGGCCGGCAGGTGACGTAGACATTCTGCGGGTAAATCAGCAATTCGTTGGCTGCCGGTGTGCGTTCGGCACTGCCTACATGAATCGCCAGGCGCGCTTGTTGATCCTGAGGCAGGTTAGCGTCCTCCAGCCATGGCGCCGTGCCTTCGATACGCACGCTTTCGCCAGCCAGAAGGTCGGAGACAAAGCGTTTGCCCAACTCGATATCGGCCAATTGATAGCCCGCCGGCGGGTTGAGCAGGCAGGTGCCAAAACGCAACTCGCCGCTGGTAGTGATGGCGGCGGACACACCGAGTGCCGCTGCAATGTCGCGCGCCATCAGGTTCACGCCACCCAGGCCACCGAGCAACGGCACCACGGCGCTGCCGTCTTCGGCCACCGCCAGCACGGCGGGTTCCTCGCCCTTTTCCAACAGCAACGGCGCCAGGGTGCGGATAACAATACCCGCGGCGCACAGGGCAATCAGTGGCGTGCCCTGCTGATAGAGCTGACGCAAGGTCGCGCCGAATTCGCTGTAGGTGCGGTCTGCACCTTCAACCCGTGTGGCCAGGCCATGGATCAACGCGCCGGGATAAACCTGCTGGAGCTTGCGCGCAGTCGCCAGGCTGCCCTGGCCCAGAATCACAATCGCCGGGGTCATCAACCTTGCCACCGTTCACCGGGCACGATGATCAGTGAGAAATACGGCGAAGACATCGGCTCCACCTGGTCCAGCGGCACGATCTTCTGGTTGGCCATGGTCGCACGCTCCACATACAACGCCCGCTCGGCCAGGCCCAACTCTTCCAACACTTGGCGCACCTTCGGGAAGTTGCGCCCCAGCTTCATGATCACGGCGGCATCGGCATCCGCCAGGCGGCGCTTGAGGTCCTCATGGGGCAATACGCCGGAGAGCACCGACAAGCTCTGGTTGCGATACACCAACGGCGCACCGAGTACCGAGGCGCCACCGAGCATCGAACACACGCCTGGAATCACCTCGGCGTCGTAGCGCTCGGCCAGGCGGTCATGCAGGTACATGTAGGAGCCGTAGAAGAACGGGTCCCCTTCGCAGATCACCGCCACGTCGCGGCCTGCGTCCAGGTGCGCGGCCACGTCGAGGCTGGCGTTGTCGTAGAAGTCGCTGATCACCTGCTCGTAGGACAGCGGCGCGGGCAGCACTTCGGTGGTCACCGGGTACACCAGCGGCATCAGGGTCTGTTGCGGCACTAGGTGGTCCTCGATGATGCCGAAGGCGTTGCCCTTCTTGCCCTTGGCCACGAAGTACGCCACCACCGGCGATTCACGCAGCAGGCGCAGGGCTTTGAGGGTAATCAGTTCGGGGTCACCGGGGCCGACGCCCAGGCCGATCAAACGTCCGCGCACCTGCATTATTCGACCTCCGTGGCCAGGGCATTGACGGCGGCGGCAGCCATGGCGCTGCCGCCCAGGCGGCCTTGCATGATCACGAACGGCACCCCACGGCTGTCAGCGGCGAGCATCGCCTTGGATTCGGCGGCGCCGACAAAGCCCACCGGGAAACCCAGGATCAACGCCGGTTTCGGCGCGCCGGCATCGAGCATTTCCAACAGATAGAACAACGCGGTCGGCGCATTGCCGATCACCACCACACTGCCTTCCAAATGCGGGCGCCACAGTTCCAGTGCAGCGGCAGAGCGGGTATTGCCCAACTCGCGCGCCAGCTCCGGCACGCTGTCGTCACGTAGGGTACAGATCACCTGGTTATTGGCCGGCAGGCGTGCGCGGGTCACGCCTTCGGACACCATCCGCGCATCGCACAGAATCGGCGCGCCAGCGGCCAATGCGTCGCGCCCGGCCTTGCCCGCTCCTTCGGAGAATTGCAGGCCGTCGATGGCCTCAACCATGCCGCACGCATGAATCACCCGCACCGCGAGTTTTTCCAAATCAGCCGGGATGCGGTCCAACTTGGCTTCCGCGCGAATAATGGCGAAGGAGTTGCGATAGATCTCCTGACCGTCGCGGATGTAATCAATCATCGGTGTTGCTCCGTGGACGAGCGCGCAACAGGGCGCCCGCCGCTTCAATGGAAAGAGTGCGCGCGTGCAGCCGGCCAAAACCAGGCTGGGCTGCCTCGCGAAAATAGAGGTCGTAGTGGCCGGGGCTCACCGCCAGCAAGGTGACGGGCGCGGTGTGCGCGGCAGCGCAGGAGCGCGGGCAGCCGGACAGATGCACCTCAACGCTCGATTGCAGAGCGGCCAGTTGCACGGCGTCGGCCTTGGTGTCGGCCAGGCCTTTTGCGCAGCCGCTGGAGCCGGTGCAGGCAATCATGCGCGCCAGCGGGTGGCCGAGGGAGCAGATAAAGCCCAGTTGCGCCAGGCGCTCGGTCACGGCGTGAGGCTTTTCGACGTTGGGCACCAGCACGCCTTGCCAAGGGGTGAAGCGCAAGGAGCCGTCCCCATAGTCACTGGCCAGTTGTGCGGCGCCCTTGAGCATCGTTGGGTCCAGGCGGCCCAAGGGCGCGAGGGCGGCAACGTAGAACTGATTCTTTTGCACTTGTGGATAAGTGCCCACCTGCAGCGACGCGTCGCTGGGCGGGCGTGTGAAGCCGTCGACGGGCAGCAACGGCACCCGCAAATGGCTCAGCACGTTATCCACAGGCAAATGGCGCATGCGCGTTTGCTCTGGGGTGGCGAGGTCCAGAAACGCTTGGAGCACGGCCACCACCAACCCATGCCCCTGATGCAATGGCACGGCCGCCACGGGCGCATCCAGGCCCGGACAACCCGCCAGGCCGAACGCGAGCAGGGTTTCGCCATGGCGTACGAATGCCGACAACCACAGGTCGTGGTGATGCTCGAGCATCGCCAGGTCTTCGCCGCCGTCGAGTTGCACCGCGAACTTGGCCGACAGTTGATGGAAACTCGGATGGTTCTCCAGGGTGGCGAGAATCTGCGCGGCCAGCGGGCGGGTGTCGAACAGCATCTGCGGGTCGATGCCGGCGCTGGGGCTGAGCATCAGGTTGCGCACATCGTCACCGCCTGCGTTGCTGGGGCCCAGGCCCGCCGCCAGCAGCCGGGCGATCAACGCTTTCTGCTCGGCGCCGATGCCGCGAATCTGCAGGTTGGCGCGGTTGGTCGCCTCGATCACCCCGCCCGCATACGCTTGGGCCGCCTCTGCCACGGCGTGGGCCTGGGCGGCAGTGATCGCGCCGCCCGCCAATTTGACCCGGCAAATGCCGCCGTCCAACGCCTGGACAATACGCAGCAACCCCGGACAAGCCGAGGGGCGCAAGGTATTCACAGCAGGCGTTGAGTTCACGGGGCTACCGGTTGACGGGTAAAGGCGCGGTATTATGCCTGCTTTGTCCGGCGGCATGAAAAGCCTGCCCGTCGGATGTCGTTCAAGGAATTGATATGTCGCCCTGGCTGACGGTTGTAGGCATCGGTGAAGACGGCTTCAAAGGCCTGGGCAGGAATGCCCGGCATGCCCTGTTGCGCGCCACGCGGATTATAGGTGCTCAGCGCCAGTTGGACCTGCTGCCGCTGTGTATTGGTGGCGAGCGCCAACTGTGGCCGAGCCCGTTTTCCATGGAGCCGGTGTTGTCGCGCCGAGGTACGCCGGTGTGCGTGTTGGCCAGTGGCGACCCGATGTTCTATGGCGTCGGCGCCAGCCTGGCCCGGCAAGTGGCGGCTGAGGAGTTGACGATTTTGCCCGCGCCCTCGTCGGTATCCCTGGCGGCGGCGCGCTTGGGCTGGCCGTTGCAGGAGGTGGTGACATTGTCGGTAGTGGCGCGGCCATTGGCGGCAATCAACGCGCATTTGGCCAGTGGCGTGCGCTTGTTGGTATTGAGCAATGACGGCAGCAGTCCCGCCTTGATTGCTGCGTTGTTAACCGAGCGCAGTTTTGGCCCCAGCCGCATCAGTGTGTTTGAACACCTGGGCGGCCCGGCTGAACGGCGTATCGACGGGCACGCGCAAGCGTGGGAGCACATTACGGTTGCCGATTTGAACCTGGTCGCCATCGACTGCCTGGCGGATGCGAACGCACCGCGTCTGTCGCGTCTTGCCGGCTTGCCGGACTCAGCCTTCAAACACGATGGCCAACTGACCAAGCGCGATGTGCGCGCCATGACCCTCGCCCGCCTCGCGCCCATGCCGGGCGAACTGTTATGGGACGTGGGCGCGGGCAGTGGCTCCATCGGTATTGAATGGATGCGCACCCATCCCAGCTGTCGTGCCTTGGCGATTGAAGCCGACACCGGCCGCCAAGGCCTGATCGAACACAACCGCGACGCCCTCGGGGTGCCCGGTCTGCAACTGATTCGCGGCAAGGCGCCGGAGGCGTTAAGCGGCCTGGAAACACCAGACGCCATCTTCATCGGCGGCGGCGTCACCCGCGACGGCGTGCTCGATACCTGCTGGCAACACCTGCGCCCCGGTGGCCGCCTGGTTGCCAATGCCGTGACCCTGCAAAGCGAAATGACCTTGATGAACTGGCGTGCCGAGCATGGCGGCGAACTGACCCGCATCCATGTGGCCCAGGCGCAGCCCTTGGGCGAGTTCGATACCTGGCGCCAGGCGCTGCCGATCACGTTGCTGGAAGTGATCAAGCCGCTATGAAAAGAATTCTGCTGCTGGGCGGCGTCACGGAAGCGCTGGCCATCGCCCGCACCTTGGGGCCTGAACACGTCTACAGCCTGGCCGGCGTGGGCCGCGTACCCACCGACCTCACCTGCCAGGTGCGGGTCGGCGGCTACGGCGGTAGTGAAGGCCTGGCGCAGTTTGTACGTGCCGAACGCATCAGCCTGATCCTTGATGCTACGCACCCGTATGCGGCGCAGATCAGCCGCAACGCGGCCGAGGCTGCAAGGGCATGCGGCGTACCTTGCTGGGCATTGCGACGCCCGGCCTGGCAGCCGCAGCCGGGGGATGACTGGCGAGAGGTCGCCGACTGGGCCGAACTGGTCGAAGCGCTCAAACCCTTCAAGCGCCCGCTGTTCACCTTGGGTCGCGAACCCTTGCAGCACCTCGACGAAATCCCCGCCAACCAGTTCTGGACCTTGCGCGCACTGGATGTGTATCCGGGCAATGAGCGCTGTGAAGTGATCGGCGCACGCGGGCCGTTCCTCATCGAGGACGAGCGGGCGTTATTCGAAAAACGGCGAATTGATGTGCTGATCAGCAAGAACAGCGGCAGCACCGCCACCGAGCCGAAGCTGGAAGTGGCGCGTGAGCGTGGGGTGCAGGTGTTGGTGTTGAAGCGGCCGATGTTGGCTGCCGTAGATCGAGAGTTCACAGCAGTGCCGGCGTTGCTACAAGCAATCACTCTTTTCTAAACACCACCTATCCAATGTGGGAGCGGGCTTGCTCGCGAAGGCAGTGTGTCGGCCAAAACATCCAGCGACTGACACACCGCTTTCGCGAGCAAGCCCGCACACACTTTGGAATTGCGTTATCAAATGACGGTAGTAGATCAGCCAGCCAAGGCGCTAGCTCAATCAACTGCGCAACCATTGGCTGGAAAAAGCCCTATACCTGACTTGATCGTTCCCACGCTCCGCGTGGGAATGCATCCTGTGACGCTCCGCGTCACGGCTTTAAAAGCGGACGCAGAGCGTCCAACGCGGCATTCCCACGCAGAGCGTGGGAACGATCAGCCCGCCTGGTGCGTTGCGTCCCTTCTGCAAAATTGGCAAGCGGCCGTTCTCGTCTATCCTCAAACCCACCACTGCGACACCAAACCACACCCGCCCTTTTTACTTATCCCCCCCGATCAGGCTAAATACCCGCCTGATCGTTTAACCCTACGGATTATCCGCCATGGCCCGTCAACGCTTTGCAATTGCCTGGATCGCCTGCCTTGCAGTGCTGTTCAATGCGTTTGCCATGCCGTTGGCCAGTGCGATGCAGCAGACCGATGACCCGATCAAGCGTCTGATGTGGGGCGGGTTCTGTTCGTCCAATGGCGCCAGCCTTAAGGCGATTGCCCTGGGCAAGCTGGAAATCCCGGCACCGCCGGACGATCACTCGGCTATGCAGCATTGCTGGTGTTGCTCGGGTTCGGCGCCGTTGGTGGCGTTGCCAGGGCATGTGCCGCAGTTGTATGTGACGCGCTTCGAGGCGGTGCAGAGCCTGCCGCCGCGCTTATTGCGCAATCCCACCCCGCGCCAGCAATGGCCAAGCCTTAACCCCCGCGCCTCTCCAACGGTCTGATCTTCTTCGCAAGTGAACTGCGTTTAGAACCGTTCTGGAGAACTGCCATGCTTAAATCTTCCCTGCTTCTGGCCGCGTTGCTGCTGCCGGTGTTCAGTGCTGCCAATGCCGATGACTACAAGGCCGGCGACTTGGAGGTCAGCAATCCCTGGTCCCAGGAATTGCCGCCGAATGCGCCCACCGTCGCGGCGTACTTTGTGATTCATAACACTGGCAAGACGCCGGATCGCCTGCTCAGTGCCGAGACGCCCCTAGCGGAAAAAGCCGAGCTGCATGAGCATGTGATGCAAGGCGATCTGATGAAGATGCAACAGGTGCCCAACGTGGCCGTACCGGCCAAGGGTGAACTGACCTTCGCACCGATGGCCTATCACGTGATGTTGCTGGGCCTCAAGGACCGCAGCCTGCTGGCCGATGGCAAGCAATTCCCGCTGACCCTCATCTTCGAGAAAGCCGGCAAGGTCGAGGTGCAAGTGTCAGTGCAGAAAGTGCCACCGATGGCTGGCCACGAGCATATGCACGCTCAGTAAGCCAACCTCGATGGGCGCCTCTCGCGCCAGGTTGTCTCCCCACTACCGCGTGAAGCGCGGCAGTTGGATCAGCCTGTTCGCCATGCTGATGATCTTTATCGGTCCGCTGATTTCCCAGGCGATGCCGATGGATCATCACGCCGGTATGTCCATGGAAATGCCCATGGAGATGCCGAGCGACCACGGCGAACCCCATCACACCCAAGCCCCCGCCGAACACCACGCACTCTGGGCCAAGTGCGGCTATTGCGACCTGCTGTTCAGTTGCCCGGCCCTGCCCGGCAGCGTCTCCTACGTAACCCTCGGCACCCCGCCGCCCGCCAACGCCCTCACCCCCGCCACGCGCCTGGGCCATGCCCGGCAGAGCATCTTCCCCGGCGCCCGTAGCCGTGCGCCGCCCATCGCTTCGTAAGCCCTTCACCGCGTTACTTCACCCCGGCCGACTTTAGACAGACAGCCGTAGGCTGCTGGCCGTGTTGTTTACGATTGATTGATGGAATTTGTCATGTCCAGGTTTTCTGCTGACACCCGTTTGGGAAGTACTGCCCTGCTCACCGCGTTATGCGGCGCACTATTGGCTGCCCACGCTCACGCCGGCGAGCATGAGCTGAGCCCCACGGTCATCACCGCTATCGCCCCCAGCTCACCGCTGACCGTGGTCACCAACCCCAAAGACCCGCGCCAACCGGTGCCCGCCAGCGATGGCGGCGACTACCTCAAGACCATCCCCGGCTTCGCCCTGGTGCGCAACGGCGGCACCAATGGCGACCCGGTGCTGCGCGGCATGTTCGGCTCGCGCCTGAATATCCTCACCAACGGCGGCATGATGCTCGGCGCGTGCCCTGGGCGGATGGATGCCCCCACCTCGTACATCTCGCCGGAAACCTACGACAAGCTCACCGTAATCAAAGGCCCGCAAACCGTGCTATGGGGCCCAGGCGCGTCTGCCGGCACCATCCTGTTCGAGCGTGAGCCGGAGCAGTTCGGCGAGTTGGGCACGCGGGTCAACGCCAGCGTATTGGCCGGCTCCAACGGGCGTTTCGACAAGGTCATCGATGCCGCTGCTGGCGGCCCATTGGGCTACATGCGCGTTATCGGCAACCAGGCCCATGCCGACGATTACAAGGACGGCAACAACGACACCGTCGCCTCGCGCTATGACAAGTGGAACGGTGACGTAGCCGTGGGCTTCACGCCCGACGCCGACACCCTGCTGGAACTCACCGCCGGGCGTGGCGACGGCGAGGCGCGCTACGCCGGGCGTGGCATGGACGGCTCGCAGTTCCTGCGCGAAAGCCTGGGGCTGCGTTTCGAGAAATCCAATCTCGGCGAGGTGTTGGATAAGGTCGAAGCCCAGGTCTACTACAACTACGCCGACCATGTGATGGACAACTACAGCCTGCGCGTCCCTTCGGGCACCGGCATGATGGCGGGGCCCATGGCGTCCAACGTCGACCGCCGCACCCTTGGCGCACGCATCAAGGCGACCTGGCGCTGGGCGGATGTGCAATTGATCAGCGGCCTGGATGCGCAGACCAATGAACACCGTGCGCGCAGCAGTATGGGCATCGACACCTACAAGGATTTGCCGCGCAACAAGGACGCCAATTTCCACAACTACGGCGTGTTCGGCGAATTGACCTGGTACGCCGCCGACAACGATCGCCTGATCACCGGCGCACGCCTGGACCGCGCCTCGGCGAAGGATTTTCGTCAACGCACCGGCTCGGGAATGATGTCGCGCCCGAACCCGACTGCCGGCGACACCCGCGCCGATACATTGCCCTCGGGCTTTGTGCGTTATGAGCACGACCTGGCGGACACCCCCACCACGCTGTATGCCGGCCTGGGCCACGCGCAACGTTTCCCGGATTACTGGGAACTGTTTTCCCCCAACACCGGCGCGGGCGGCTCGGTGAATGCCTTCGACGGCGTGAAACCGGAGAAAACCACCCAGCTCGACTTCGGCGCCCAGTACAAGAGCGCCGACCTGGAAGCCTGGGCCTCGGGCTATGTCGGCCAGGTGCGCGACTTCATCCTGTTCGACTACAGGCCCGGCATGATGGGCACCACCTCCCAGGCGCGCAATGTGGACGCACGCATCATGGGCGGCGAAGTGGGCGCGGCGTACAAGCTGAGCCAACACTGGAAAGCCGACGCCAGCCTCGCCTATGCCTGGGGCAAGAACAGCAGCGACGGCAAGGCCCTGCCACAAATGCCACCACTGGACACGCGCCTGGGCCTGACTTACAGCGAAGACGACTGGAGCGCCGGCGCCTTGTGGCGGCTAGTTGCTGCACAAAACCGCATCGACTCGAACAAGGGCAACGTGGTTGGCAAGGACTACGACAAAAGTGGCGGCTTTGGCGTGTTCTCGTTGAATGCGGCATACCGCATCAACAAGAACTTCAAGGTCAGCACCGGGGTCGACAATTTGTTCGGCAAGGCTTATGCCGAGCACTTGAACCTGGCCGGTAACGCAGGCTTCGGTTACCCGGCGAACGACCCGCAGGCCATCAAGGAGCCGGGGCGTACGCTCTGGACCAAGGTGGACATGAGCTTCTAAAAGCATCGCAGGCAAGCCAGCTCCCACAGATGGATTACAGGCCCCTGTGGGAGCTGGCTTGCCTGCGATGACGATGTAACAGACCAAGAAAAATCAAAAGCCTTGTGCGGAGCACCCGATGACCACGCAAAAGATCTCCTTCTACAACCTGGCCTGGCGCTGGCATTTCTACGCCGGCCTCTTCGTCGCCCCCTTCATGGTGCTGCTGGCCCTCACCGGCATCATCTACCTGTTCAAACCCCAGCTCGACCCGCTGATGTACGGCCACCTGCTCACCGTGCCCGCCGCCGAACATGCGCTGAGCGCCGACGAGCAACTGCAGCGCGCCCAGGCCGCCTACCCTCACGCCGCGATCAGTAAATACCTGCCCCCTGCCGACGCCACTCGCAGCGCGCAATTCGTGATGCGCAACGGTGCCCACGAAGTGACAGTGTTCATCGACCCGTATCGCGGCACCGTCCTCGGTGAGCAGGATGCAAAAAACAACCTGCAAGCCATCGCCCGTGCCCTGCACGGCGAGCTGATGATCGGCACCGTCGGCGACCGCCTGATTGAACTCGCCGCTGGCTGGGGCGTGATGCTGGTGGTGTCCGGCCTGTACCTATGGTGGCCGCGGGGCAAGTCCTCGGCCGGGGTGTTGTGGCCGCGCCTGGGTAGCCGTGGCCGCTTGTTCTGGCGCGACCTGCACGCTGTCGCCGGTTTCTGGGGCGCGGCGTTCCTGCTGGTGATGCTGCTCAGCGGTATGACCTGGACCGGTTTCTGGGGCAAGCAATACGCCGACCTGTGGAACACCTTCCCGGCAGCGATGTGGAACAACGTGCCGCAGTCCGACCAGCAGGCCCGTGTGCTCAACACGGCCACCCAGCAAACCGTGCCCTGGGCCTTGGAAAACACGCCGATGCCGATGTCAGGCGACCACGCCGAACACATGAATCACGGCGCAATGCACGCAGGCCCGGCCGCACCCACGGTGCGCCTGCAACAGGTGGTCGACCTGGCCAACGCGCGCAAGGTCGAGCCCGGCTACAGCATCACCTTCCCCACCACCGCCACCGGTGTGTTCACCGTCGCGGTGTTCGCCGACGACCCGCGCAACGACGCCACCCTGCACGTGGACCAGTACACTGGCAAGGTCCTGGCCGATGTGCGTTGGGATCATTACAACCTGGTCGCACGCGCCACCGAGACGGGTGTGATGCTGCACGAAGGCAAGATGTTCGGCTGGGTCAACCAACTGATCGTGCTGGTGATCTGCCTGATGATTCTGCTCAGCGCGGTCAGCGGCGTGGTGATCTGGTGGAAGCGTCGGCCCCAGGGTGGGCTGGGTGTACCGCCGCTACGCCACGGCCTGCCCAAATGGAAAACCGCGATGGCGATCATGCTCGGGCTGGCGATTATCTTCCCGTTGGTGGGGGCTTCCTTGATCGCCGTGTGGGCATTGGATCGCCTGGTGCTGTCGCGTGTTCTTGGCCACAGAGAGCCCACTTCAGGCTCCGCCTGACGCAGGCAGTGGTGTTCACAATTCATCCTTGGGGGGACGACTGATCGACAGTTTCAACTGAGCCCCCAGGACCCCACGCACGGTCCAGAAATCCCCGCTGCGCACCACGCGAAGCTGGCCGATTCGCGCGAGTTCGGAGATGAAGTGCGAAGGCGTCGGAGCCTGCGCGGTATAGCCTGTCTGGGCCGACCATTTGTCGGGCGTGGCAAGCAGGTTGTATTCCTCAGTGCTCCAGTGCGGGGCATAGGCGAGTAGTGCGCCATCCCGTGCAGACAGATAGAACGTGACGATCGGCAGGCCCTTTCGCTTCAACTCGTGAACGTAATACGCCAACTCGCGCCACGACACGAAGTGAGTACGAAAAGCGTTCTGCGCCACATCCGCCGGCTGATCAAGGCCTGCGTGGAACAGCAGATGGGCTGCCGTGATCCGGTATTTGCCCGGCAACCCGCGGCTATCAAACAAACCTTCAGCGTGCGAGGAAGGAAAACCGTCGTCCAGCATTGGCAATACGGGAAGATGGCTGCTGCCCATAGGGTCCGTCAACAGAGCACTCAGGTACTGCTGGTCCGTGTAGCCGCCGACATACGCCTGGGAGAACCACGCGGCATCATCGCGATGAGCGTGCAACGGTCCCAATCCCAGCTGGCGCTCACCCGCAGGAATGACCGCACGCGAGCGGCCCGGCTGCCAGTGGGCCCCGACTACCCCCGCCCCCAGCCAGCTTGCGCTGGACTGCAACACCCGCAGATCCCCCGCCGCCGCGACACGTTGGATATAGTCTGTCGGGCTCAACAAGCGCAGGCGCAGATTGACCGCATCGCTGTATGAGATACCCCGCGTATCGCGCGCGACAAACTTGAGCAAGGCGCCGTCAGCACAAGAAAAATACATCGGCAGCACCGAACGAGCTGTCGTGGCTTGCACCTGATGAAACGCACCGAGCAGTTCGGTGGGCGAGAACAACCCTCGGTAGACATCATCTCCCGTGCGCACACCTCCCGCTGGGTAAAAATCTGCCTGTTCGGGCACACAGATATACATGCCCGCCAAGCCGTAGCGATACGGATAGCCCGCACTGCTGAACACCCGGCGGCGAGCCAGCTTCGAACCGCCGTCACTCACCGGCAACGTCGCCACGTAGCTACCGTTATCCATCGACTTGAGGACGTACCCGAACATCAATTGCGAGCGCTGCGCCATCTGCCCGTGGACATGCCGCACGGCATCGTCGGCCTGGATGAACATCGGGCTGTACGCGGGCTCATGGCGCGCCTGGGCATACTGGCCGTCACTTTTGGCGGGCGTCGCAAAAGCGCTCCACCCGGACACGACGCCCGGCTCCCCCCACATCGCACTGCCCTGCACCACACTCAGGGTAAAACTGCGGGCAATACGGTTGACGTACTCCGACGGCGCCAGTTCCCCTGCCCGTATCTGGCGTTCCAGTGGCGCGGTCAGCCAGTCATGACGGCTTTTGGGGTGGGTGACCAGTTGTTGCTCGGTAATTTGCGGGTACTTGCCCCGCGGCTCGGGCCATAGGCAGGTCAGCGAACCGTCAGGCCCCAGCAGGTAGTGATACAGGCGCTTCTCACCAGCCGCCAAGGCATGAGCCAGCAAGCGGGTGGAAAACGTATTGCTGTATACAGAGGCTTCGGCCGCCGTCAGCAAAAACGGCCATTGGGACGCGGGCCTCGAGTGATAGCTGGCTACCACCGTGGTGCGTATGGGGTACTCCCCCCGCGTCACCAGCTCATCGGGGAAAATCCATTTGAGATCGAAGACTTCATCGGCAATCACCAAAGGCTCGGAGGCTACGAACCCGCCGTCATCGCGACGCAGGATAAGCCCGCCGTACGCCTGCAATTGCGTCACCGCAACACGCCGTCGCACGTAGCGGGCAGCGTCGTCCATCGACACAAAGACCGGGCTCAAGCGACGGCGTGACAGGTTCGCATACGGGTTCCATAACCTGCTGACCGCGCCAGTGCGGTCCCAACAAGGACTCTGCATCACCACACGCAGCTCGCCCGCCTCGGCGACCTTGCGAATAAACTTCAGCGGTTCAAGGGTGCCGCCCTTCAACTTGGCCTCGATCGTCTCCAGGCTGTCGCCCTCGCTTTGCGAGTCAAACAAGGACTTGGGCGATGACGAGCGATAGCACAGCAAAGCCCCCTGGGGTGTCGCGATATAGACCGCCGCGCCCAGAGCGGAGCCGCGTGTGATCAAGCGTGCCTGGGACACGGCGATGTCCAGGTGCGCAGGCAACATAAAACAGCGCTCCAGCCAGGCCGTGGCACCATTGCCGGCCCATTGGTTGGTGTAATAAAGCGCCTCACACTCAAACCCCTCGGGCAGCTGATAAGTATCAGGGCCGGTACTCGCGTACAGGCTGGCAAGCGTCAGCATCGGTGATTGCAGGGTGATCGGCACACACTCGCTGGCCACGTAGTCATTGCGCGACGTGTGTTTAAGGATAAAACAGAAAAAATAGCGGTGTTGCTCCGGGTTGTAAGGTACTCGAGCGAGCGCATCCAAGGCCGCCGCGTCGGCGCTCTCAAACAGCGCGCCATGGCTCGGCTGCTCGGGACGCTGCCAGGCAATACTGCGCACGTACGGGCCCCAATCCAGTTCGATGGTCCCACTCGGCCCCCACAACGCATTGCCGATCACCACCCGCAAGGTGCCGGCCTCGGCCAGTTTGCGCACCACATCGGCGGGTTTCATCGTGCCATTGGCCAGGTTCTTGGCTATCTGACTGATACCGCTGATGGCCTCGGCTTGCCAATGCAACATCCACTCGGCTGTCGTGTGCCCTGGCTGGTAGGCGATCAGGCAGTCCTCGGCGCCGGACAGATAAGCGGTTACCCCGGCCTGCAAAATCGGGTGTACGTCCTGGTCACGGAACATCTGCCCGTTGAGCTCGGCATCCTGACGCGTCCACTTGAGCGTCAACGCCTCGGCGGGGTCGGCCAGTGACAGGGCGATGCGCGAGCCGTAAAGCCCCTGCAACCGGCACCCGGCGTGCAGAATGATCGGCGCGCCTTGCCGGTCCTTCGGGTACAGCCCCGCAAAGGCGAACGGCCAGGGCCCAGTCGCCACAGGCTCGGTCGCCACATAACGACCATCTGCGCGTTGCAGGATCGTCCCGCCATACTCGCGATCACGCCGTGCGCCGATGCGTTCGTGGGCATGACGGGCCGCATCATCGGCGCTGAGAAAGCCACGGCTCAAGCTGGGCAGGGCCACCAGGGAATAGGGTTTCCACTGTGCGTCGACCACGCCGGCACGGTCCCACAGGGCACTGGTTTTCTCGACGGTCAATTCCCCGGCTGCCGCCACCCGCAAGACGAACGCCCGGGTCAACAACGTGCCGGCTTGCAAGGCCGCCTGCGTGCCGTTGTCACCCACTTCCCCCGTGCTCGAGCGGGTAAACAACGCAGTCTCCGCCGCCGAGCCTGAAAACCGATAGCGCAGGATCGCCTCGTCGCGCATGCGGATGTACAACGACACGCCCAGGGTAGATTGGGCCCCCAGCGCATACTGCCGAAATTGCGCGATATGCGTGGCCAGCTCCAACGGGCTGACAAAGTTCTTATACAGCCAGGCATCCAGGTCAGGGTATTGGCCGGGCAAGGGCCGGGAGTGAAAGTAGATACCCAGCAGGTGAAGCCCTGTCGGCAACAGGGGCAACTGATCGCTGACGGTACTGGTGAGTTCCGGCTGCGCCGCGACAAACAACTCTTGCAGATCATGCTTGAGCAACAGCACCCGCTGCCGGGCGGTGGGAGCGCGCTGAATGCGCGACCAGGCATACGACAACGCCTGCTCAGCGCTGGTAAACACTGGCCCGCAGGGCAATGGCATCGCTGGCGCACTGAAGGGCTGATAGGGTTGCCAGTCGGCGGGAACATCCCCTGTCGAACTGCCCCAGGCAGCGCTGGATTGCACAAAGGTCAACCGGCCCACCGCAGCCAGCTTTTTGTAGATGCCTTCCAGCGTGCCGTCATGGGCATGGGGCGAGGACCATGGCCCATTGGTGTCCAGCCAGTGCACAAACCCGGCCTCGGCGGCGGAGTTGCTGGGTGTGTAGCGCAACAGCGCGCCATCTGGCCCCGAGAGATAAGCCTGGGTAAAACGCGCACGGTCCTGGTGATTGAAGTAAATGTCCGGCGTGGAATAAAAACTCATGAACGCCTGCATCTGCTGCAGCGTCCACTTGGGGTAAGTACGTTTTACAAAGTCCAGAGAACTGGGGTGAGAGTGCAGGCTCGCCACAATCTGGTAGCCCTCGGGGTTCACGAACTCGCCGGCCGCATGTTCGCGGTCCAGCAACAGATTCCAGTCGAACGTGGTGGGCTTGCCCGCGCGCGGTTCGCTGGCAACGTACAGGTTATCGCTCAGGCGCCGCAGAATGACACTGGCGTACTCCACCTCACGCTGGCTACCGATTTGCTCGTGAATATAACGCGCGGCATCGTCAGTGCTGATAAAGGCGGGGCTGAGCTGCCCCAGTTTGGCGTGGCCGCGAGGCAGTGCCGCGCGTTTGTCACGCGCAGAAGAATCGTCCATGAAAGCACCTGGATAGTCGAAAGAAGTGACCATCGTGGGATACCCGCGCGCCAAGCTTGCGCTGCATATTGCTCCGGCGCCCTTTTTTGAGGCGCGTCACGCCTGCGTCCTCTCTTGCAGCGCCAGGCTGGTGCATAACCGCCGCTGCCTGGCCCTGAATCCCCGTTAAAACCGTTGCGGCAGGTCGCAGGCACAGCCTTTGCAAAGCGCTGTGTATCTGCCCCATAACAACTATTGGTTTACGGAGATCGCACCATGAAGCGTCGCAGCTTGATCAAGGCTTTCACTTTGTCGGCATCCATTGCTGCCATGGGTTTGACCTGGACCGTCCAGGCCGCCGAGACCATCAAGGTCGGCATCCTGCACTCGTTGTCCGGGACCATGGCGATCTCCGAAACCTCGCTTAAAGACATGGCGCTGATGACCATCGACGAGATCAACGCCAAAGGCGGGGTGAACGGCAAGATGCTCGAACCGGTGGTGGTGGACCCGGCGTCCAACTGGCCGCTGTTCGCGGAAAAAGGCCGGCAGCTGCTGACCCAGGACAAGGTGGCCGTGGTGTTCGGCTGCTGGACCTCGGTGTCGCGTAAATCGGTGTTGCCGGTGTTTGAAGAACTCAACGGCTTGCTGTTCTACCCGGTGCAGTACGAAGGCGAAGAGATGTCGCCGAACGTGTTCTATACCGGTGCGGCGCCGAACCAGCAGGCGATCCCGGCGGTGGAATACCTGATGAGCGAAGAAGGCGGCAGCGCCAAGCGCTTCTTCCTGCTCGGCACCGACTACGTGTACCCGCGCACCACCAACAAGATCCTGCGCTCGTTCCTGCATTCCAAAGGCGTGGCGGATAAAGACATCGAAGAGGTGTACACCCCGTTCGGCCACGCCGATTACCAGACCATCGTCGCCAACATCAAGAAGTTCTCCGCCGGTGGCAAGACGGCTGTGGTCTCCACCGTCAATGGCGACTCCAATGTGCCCTTCTACAAAGAACTGGCCAACCAGGGCCTGAAAGCCACCGAGGTACCGGTGGTGGCGTTCTCGGTGGGTGAAGAAGAACTGCGTGGCATCGACACCAAACCGTTGGTGGGCAACCTCGCGGCCTGGAACTACTTCCAGTCGGTGGAGAACCCGGTGAACCAGAAGTTCGTGGCCGACTGGAAAGCCTATGCCAAGAAACACAACCTGCCGGGCGCCGACAAAGCCGTGACCAACGACCCGATGGAAGCCACCTATGTGGGCATTCATATGTGGGCGCAGGCGGCGGAAAAAGCCAAATCCACCGACGTCGACAAAGTGCGTGAAGCCCTGGGCGGCCAGACCTTCGCCGCGCCGTCGGGCTTCACCCTGACCATGGACAAGACCAACCACCACCTGCACAAGCCAGTGATGATCGGTGAGATCCAGGCCGACGGGCAGTTCTCGGTGGTGTGGCAGACCGAAGCGCCGATTCGTGCACAGCCGTGGAGCCCTTACATTCCGGGCAATGACAAAAAACCGGACTATGCCGTGAAGAGCAACTAACGCCCCACAGTTCGAATGTGGGACATGGTCACTGTGGGAGCTGGCTCCCACACAGCCTGCTCCCACACTGTCCCCGCATGACCAGGACATTTTTATATGCCCACTGCCCTCCACCGCCTCATCCTCGCCCTGCTGCTGTTGCTGCCCTTGGGCGCACACGCCAGCGACGCCGAAGACTTCCTTGCCGCCAACCCGGTGCAGCAAGCCAAACTCCTGCAGGACTGGGCCGCCAACCCCGACCCTGCGCGTATCGAGTTGGTCGATGCCCTTGAGCAAGGCCAACTCACGCTCAACGGCGAAACCAAGACCGTGCGTCTGAACAACCGCCTGCGCGGCTTGATCAATAACGTGCAAGCCAGCCTGCAACTGCTCGCCGCCGACCCCAAGGTGCGCCTGGACGCAGCGCGCACCCTGCAAAAAAGCGCGGTGCCTGCACAACTGAAATTCCTCGACCAGCAGGTCGCCGCCGAGACGGATGAACAGGTGCACAGCGCCCTCAGCCTGGCCCTGGCCAACCTGCAACTGGTCGATCCCGACCCGGTGGTGCGCCTGGCGGCCGTGCGCTTGCTCGGCAGCACCGGCGACCCGCTGGCCCGCACGCGCCTTGAAGCGTTGCTGGCACCCGGCGTGGAAGCCGATGCCGCCGTGCACACCGCCGCTGAAACCAGCCTGGCCCAGGTCAAACGCAAACTGATGATGGGTGAGATCCTCGGCCAGGCGTTCAGCGGCATGTCCCTGGGCTCGATCCTGCTGCTGGCGGCCCTGGGCCTGGCGATCACCTTCGGCCTGCTCGGCGTGATCAACATGGCCCACGGCGAGATGCTGATGCTCGGCGCCTACTCCACCTATGTGGTGCAGTTGATGATGCAGCGCTATGTGCCCCAGGCCATCGAGTTCTACCCATTGATCGCGTTGCCGGTGGCGTTCTTTGTCACTGCGGCCATCGGCATGGCGCTGGAACGCACAGTCATCCGTCACTTGTATGGCCGCCCGCTGGAAACCCTGCTCGCCACCTGGGGCATCAGCCTGATGCTGATCCAGCTGGTGCGCCTGGTGTTCGGCGCGCAGAACGTCGAAGTGTCTAACCCGGCCTGGCTGTCCGGCGGCATCCAGGTGCTGCCCAACCTGGTGCTGCCGTACAACCGCATCGTCATCATTGCCTTCGCGCTGTTCGTGGTGGTGCTCACCTGGCTGCTGCTGAACAAGACGCGCCTGGGCCTGAACGTGCGCGCCGTCACCCAGAACCGCAACATGGCGGCCTGCTGCGGCGTGCCCACCGGGCGTGTGGACATGCTCGCCTTCGGCCTCGGTTCCGGTATCGCAGGTTTGGGCGGCGTGGCGCTGAGCCAGATCGGCAACGTCGGCCCGGACCTGGGCCAGAGCTACATCATCGACTCGTTCCTGGTGGTGGTGCTCGGCGGCGTGGGCCAGCTGGCCGGCAGTGTCATGGCCGCCTTTGGCCTGGGGATCGCCAACAAGATCCTCGAACCCCAGATCGGCGCCGTGCTCGGCAAAATCCTGATCCTCGCGCTGATCATTCTGTTTATCCAGAAACGCCCGCAAGGACTCTTCGCACTGAAAGGACGGGTGATCGACTGATGAACCAGCCATTGATGCTTACGGCCACGCAAAAGGCCGGCCCCAAAGTCACGATGGCGGTAGGTGCCGTCATCCTGCTCCTGCTGCTGGCGTTGCCCCTGTGTTCGCTATTGTCTGCGGACAACCCGCTGCATGTGTCGGCCTACACCTTGACCCTGGTGGGCAAGATTCTCTGTTACGCCATCGTCGCCCTGGCGCTGGACCTGGTGTGGGGTTACGCCGGGATGTTGTCCCTGGGCCACGGTTTGTTCTTCGCCCTGGGCGGCTACGCCATGGGCATGTACTTGATGCGCCAGGCGGCAGGCAGCGAGTTGCCGGCCTTCATGACCTTCTTGTCCTGGACCGAATTGCCCTGGTACTGGGCCGGCACCGACCACTTCCTCTGGGCGTTGTGCCTGGTGGTCCTGGCACCTGGATTGCTGGCTCTAGTGTTCGGTTTCTTCGCCTTCCGCTCGCGGATCAAGGGCGTGTATTTCTCGATCATGACCCAGGCCCTGACGTTCGCCGGAATGCTGTTGTTCTTTCGCAACGAGACCGGGTTCGGCGGCAACAACGGCTTTACCAATTTCCGCAGCATCTTAGGTTTTGGCATCACTGAACCGGGCACGCGGGCGGTGTTGTTTATCGCCACGGTGCTGTTGCTGGTGGCCAGCCTCTACATCGGCTGGCGCCTGGCGAAGAGCAAGTTCGGGCGTGTGCTCACCGCCCTGCGCGATGCCGAGAACCGCCTGATGTTCTGCGGTTACGACCCACGCGGTTTCAAGCTGTTCGTGTGGGTATTGAGCGCGGTGTTGTGCGGCCTTGCCGGCGCGCTGTATGTGCCGCAGGTGGGCATCATCAACCCCAGCGAAATGTCACCGACCAACTCCATCGAAGCCGCTGTGTGGGTAGCGCTGGGCGGGCGGGGCACCTTGATCGGGCCGTTGCTCGGCGCCGGTGTGGTCAATGGCATGAAGAGCTGGTTCACCGTGGCCTTCCCCGAGTACTGGCTGTTCTTCCTGGGGGCGCTGTTCATCATCGTCACCCTGTACCTGCCCAAGGGCGTTATCGGCCTGCTGAAGAAATGAGGAACGTCATGCTTGAACCTATTTTCGACGCAGGCAGCGGCCGCGATGCGATTGGCATCGGCCAGGTCGCGGGCAAAGGGCTCAACACCCGTCACGGCACCATTCTGACCCTGGAAGATATCAGCGTCAGCTTTGACGGTTTCAAGGCCCTCAACGACCTGAACCTGTACATCGGCGTCGGCGAGTTGCGCTGCATCATCGGCCCCAACGGTGCGGGCAAGACCACGCTGATGGACGTGATCACCGGCAAGACCCGGCCCAGCCACGGCAAGGCCTGGTTTGGCGAAACCCTGGACCTGACCCGCATGAGCGAAGTGCAGATCGCCCAGGCCGGCATCGGGCGCAAGTTCCAGAAGCCCACGGTGTTCGAAGCCTTGAGCGTGTTCGAAAACCTGGAGCTGGCGCAGAAGACCGACAAGTCGGTGTGGGCCAGCCTGCGAGCGCGCCTCAACGGTGAGCAGAAGGACCGCATCGAAGAAGTGCTCGACACCATCCGCCTCACCGCTTCCGTGCATCGCCCCGCCGGTTTGCTGTCCCACGGCCAGAAGCAGTTCCTGGAAATCGGCATGCTGCTGATGCAAGACCCGCAACTGTTGCTGCTCGATGAACCGGTGGCAGGCATGACCGACGCCGAGACCGAGTTCACCGCCGAACTGTTCAAGCGCCTGGCCGGCAAGCACTCGTTGATGGTGGTGGAACACGACATGGGGTTTGTCGGCTCGATTGCCGACCACGTGACCGTGTTGCACCAGGGCAGCGTGCTGGCCGAAGGGTCGCTGGAACAGGTGCAGGAAAACGAGCGGGTGATCGAGGTTTACCTCGGCCGCTAACGCTGACACGAACGGCTGATCGTTCCCACGCTCCGCGTGGGAATGCCACGCTGGACGCTCCGCGTCCCGCTGCGCAACGGTGACGCAGAGCGTCACGGTATGCATTCCCACGCAGAGCGTGGGAACGATCACATTGAGGAGGTTTTGAGAATGCTGCAAGTCGACAAGCTGCACCAGTATTACGGCGGTAGCCATATTCTGCGCGGGCTGTCCTTCGACGTGAAGATCGGCGAAGTCACCTGCCTGCTCGGGCGTAACGGCGTGGGCAAGACCACCCTGCTCAAGTGCCTGATGGGCCTGTTGCCGGCCAAGGAAGGTGCAGTGAACTGGGAAGGCAAGGCCATCACCGGCTTCAAGCCGCACCAGCGTGTGCATGCCGGCATCGCCTACGTGCCCCAGGGCCGGGAGATATTCGGGCGGCTGACCGTGGAAGAAAACCTGCTGATGGGCCTGTCGCGCTTCCCCGGTTCCGAAGCCAAGGAAGTGCCGGCCTTCATCTACGATCTGTTCCCGGTGTTGCTGCAAATGAAGCATCGGCGCGGCGGTGACTTGTCCGGCGGGCAGCAGCAACAGTTGGCGATTGGCCGCGCCCTGGCCAGCCGCCCGCGCTTGTTGATCCTAGATGAGCCCACCGAAGGCATCCAGCCGTCGGTGATCAAGGAAATCGGCGCGGTGATCAAGAAGCTCGCGGAGCGAGGCGATATGGCGATCCTGTTGGTGGAGCAGTTCTATGACTTTGCCGCTGAACTGGCTGACCAGTACCTGGTGATGTCCCGTGGGGAAATCGTGCAGCAGGGCCGTGGTGAAAATATGGAAAGCGAGGGTGTGCGTGGGCTGGTAACCATCTAATCTGTAGCCTCCTAACGATAAGCACACATCATGAACCTGCCCGTTACCCCTGCCCTGTTCACCCCCAGCTGGCACGCCGAGCTGGAACTCGGCTATGCGCGTGTCAAAGACACCACACGCCCGGTACTGCGCCGCCACCTGGGCCCGCTACGGGTGCAAAAGCACCTGTACGCCGAAGGCCCCGAGGTGTGCCAGCACATCATCGTGCACCCACCCGGCGGGATTGCCGGTGGCGATCGCCTGGACATCAGCGCCCATGTCGGCACAGGAGCCTGGGCACAACTGACCAGCCCCGGCGCCGCCAAGTGGTACCGCGCCAGCGGCCCGGCGTATCAGCAACTTGAACTGACTGTGGAAGCCGGCGCGACCCTGGAATGGCTGCCTCAGGAAACCATCGTGTTCAGCGCGGCCCAGGCCGAACTCACCACGCGAATCGAGCTGTTGGGCGATGCACGGTTGTTCTATTGGGATGTGGTCGCCCTGGGGCGCCCGGCCAGTGGCGAACGGTTCGACCTGGGCCATTTTCAATCGCACCTGGACATTCGCCGCGACGGCCAGTTGCTCTGGCATGAGCGCCAGCGCATTGTGGGCGCCGATGGGTTGCTGGATTCGCCTATCGGGCTGGATGGGCAGCCGGTGTTTGCCACATTGTTGGTGACCGGTGAGATCGAACCTGAATTATTGGAACAATGCCGCTCACTGCCCCACGCGGTGCGCGGTGACCTGACCCAACTGCCCGGTTTGCTGGTGGCGCGGTGCCTGGCCAGTGAAGCGCTGCTGGCGCGGGGGTGGTTGATTGATTTATGGCGGCTTTTGCGACCGGCCGTACTCGGCAGGGAAGCGATATCACCAAGAATCTGGAGCACATGAAGATCAAACTGTGGAGCCAGCTCCCACATAAATCAGCTTCACATGGGATCTTCTATGTATTTAAGAATGAATTTTATGAAGGACCCTGAACCATGGACCTGACCCCACGGGAAAAAGACAAACTGCTGATCTTCACCGCAGGCCTGGTCGCCGAGCGGCGCCTGGCGCGCGGGGTGAAGCTCAACTACCCGGAGACCATCGCCTATATCTCCGCCGCCCTGATGGAAGGCGCCCGCGATGGCCGCACGGTGGCCGACCTGATGCACTACGGCACCACCCTGCTCAGCCGCGAACAAGTGATGGAAGGCATCCCGGAAATGATCCCGGATATCCAGGTGGAAGCTACATTCCCCGACGGCACCAAGCTGGTCACCGTCCACCAGCCCATTGCCTGAGGCGCGGCCATGATTCGTGATGCAACCGAACACGACCTGCCGGCGATTCGCGCCATCTACAACGATGCGGTGTTGAACACCACGGCGATCTGGAACGAGCAACCGGTGGACTTGGCTAACCGCCAGGCCTGGTTCAGTGCGCGCCAGGCCCAGGGCTATCCGATCCTGGTAGCCGTGGAAAATGACGAGGTCACCGGCTACGCCTCGTTCGGCGACTGGCGCCCCTTCGAAGGCTTTCGCTACAGCGTCGAGCACTCGGTATATGTGCGCAACGACCAGCGCGGCAAAGGCCTCGGTCCAGGGCTGATGGCGGCGTTGATCGAGCGCGCCCGCACCTGTGGCAAACATGTGATGGTCGCGGCCATCGAAAGCGGCAACCTGGCCTCGATCCGCCTGCACGAACGCCTGGGTTTTATCACCACCGGGCAAATGCCCCAGGTGGGTATCAAGTTTGGCCGCTGGCTCGACCTGACCTTTATGCAACTGACCTTGAACCCGGGCGCACAACCGCCCAAGGAGTGACATCGATGAGCGCTGCACAACTGCGTCGAGTCAATGCGGAAAGCTTTGCCCATTACCGCCGGGGCTTGATCGAGCTGTTGCTGGACGCGGTGCAGCATGGCGCTTCGGTGGGCTTCATGGCCGACTTCGATGAGGCCCAGGCCCGGGACTACCTGAGCAGCGTGCAAGCCGGTGTCGAGGACAGCAGCCTGCTGCTGTGGGTGGTGGTGCGCGACGAGCAGGTGATCGCCAGCGTGCAATTGGCGCTGTGCCAGAAAGCCAACGGCCTGAACCGCGCCGAGGTGCAGAAGTTGCTGGTGCACAGCAGCGCCCGTCGCCATGGCCTGGGCCAGCAATTGATGAATACCCTGGAACTCGCCGCGCGCCAGCACAAGCGTGGCCTGTTGTACCTGGACACCGAGGCCGGCTCCGGCGCCGAAGCCTTTTACCAGTCGCTGCGCTACACCAAGATCGGTGAGCTGCCCGACTATTGCCAAAGCCCGGACGGGCGCTACAGCCCGACCGCCATCTACTTCAAGACCCTGGGGCAACCTGCATGATTCCTGGTGAATATCAGATCCAGCCTGGCGAGATCGAACTGAATGTCGGCCGCCGCACCCTCACCCTCGGCGTAGCCAACAGCGGCGACCGGCCGATTCAGGTAGGCTCGCATTACCATTTTTTCGAGACCAATGACGCGCTGGAATTCGACCGAGCGGCCAGCCGTGGCATGCGCCTTAATATTCCGGCGGGCACGGCGGTGCGGTTTGAGCCGGGGCAGCGTCGGGTGGTGGAGTTGGTGGAGTTGAGTGGTGCAAGGCGGGTATTTGGGTTTGCAGGGCGGGTCATGGGCGACCTTTAGGGCCTCATCGCAGGCAAGCCAGCTCCCACAGTTGGAATGCATTCCCCTGTGGGAGCTGGCTTGCCTGCGATAGCGATTTCACATTCAACACCTATTGTTCAGGGCACACACATGAAAATCACCCGCCAAGCCTACGCCGACATGTACGGCCCCACCGTCGGAGACAAGGTGCGCCTGGCCGACACCGAGTTGTTCGTCGAAGTCGAGCAGGACTTCACCATCTACGGCGAAGAGGTCAAATTCGGCGGCGGCAAGGTAATCCGCGACGGCCAGGGCCAGAGCCAATTGCTCGCCCATGAAGTGGTCGACACGCTGATCACCAACGCATTGATCATCGACCACTGGGGCATCGTCAAGGCAGACGTTGGCTTGAAGAATGGCCGCATCCACGCGATTGGCAAAGCCGGTAACCCGGACATCCAGCCCGGCGTGACCATGGCCATCGGCGCCAGCACCGAAGTGATCGCCGGGGAAGGCATGATCCTCACCGCCGGCGGCATCGACTCCCACGTGCATTTCATTTGCCCACAGCAGATCGAAGAGGCCCTGACCAGCGGCGTCACCACCATGATCGGCGGCGGCACGGGGCCGGCCACCGGCACCAATGCCACCACCTGCACCTCCGGCCCGTGGCACCTTGCGCGGATGCTGCAGGCCAGCGATTCGTTCCCGATGAACATTGGCTTTACCGGCAAGGGCAACGCCAGTTTGCCCGAGCCGCTGATCGAGCAGGTCAAGGCCGGTGCTATCGGCTTGAAGCTGCACGAAGACTGGGGCACCACGCCCGCCAGCATCGACAACTGCCTGAGCGTCGCTGACCAATATGACGTGCAGGTGGCGATCCACAGCGACACCCTCAATGAGTCCGGCTTTGTCGAAACCACCCTCGCCGCGCTCAAGGGCCGCACCATCCACACCTACCACACCGAAGGCGCCGGTGGCGGGCATGCGCCGGATATCATCAAGGCCTGCGGTTTCCCCAATGTGCTGCCCAGCTCCACCAACCCGACGCGGCCGTTCACGCGTAATACCATCGACGAACACCTGGACATGTTGATGGTGTGTCACCATCTGGACCCGAGCATTGCCGAAGACGTGGCCTTCGCCGAAAGCCGCATCCGCCGCGAAACCATCGCCGCCGAAGACATCCTGCACGACCTCGGCGCGTTCTCGATGATCAGTTCCGACAGCCAGGCTATGGGCCGCGTCGGCGAGGTGATCACACGCACCTGGCAGACCGCCGACAAGATGAAAAAACAGCGTGGCCCGCTGCCCGGCGACGGCCCCGGCAACGACAATTTCCGCGCCAAGCGCTACATCGCCAAATACACCATCAACCCGGCGATCACCCACGGCATCAGCCATATCGTCGGCTCCATCGAAGTCGGCAAATGGGCCGACCTGGTGCTGTGGCGCCCGGCTTTTTTCGGCATCAAGCCCACGCTGATCCTCAAGGGCGGCGCCATTGCTTCGAGCCTGATGGGCGACGCCAACGCCTCGATCCCGACGCCGCAGCCGGTGCATTACCGCCCCATGTTCGCCAGCTTCGGCAGCTCCCTGCACGCCACCAGCCTGACGTTTATCAGCCAGGCCGCGCAGGCGGCCGGACTGCCCGAGGCCCTGGGCCTGAAGAAGCAGATCGCGGTGGTCAAGGGTTGCCGCGATGTGCAGAAAACCGACCTGATCCACAACGATTACCTGCCGGACATCGAGGTTGACCCGCAAACCTATCAGGTCAAGGCTGACGGTCAGTTGCTGTGGTGCGAACCGGCCGAGGTGTTGCCGATGGCCCAGCGGTACTTCCTGTTCTAGAGAATGGCGCTGATCGCTTGATCGGTCAGTGTCTGGTTCAAGGTGATCAGCTCGGCATTGATGCGGCCAAAGGTGTCATCGTAGTCTTGCTGGGGCATCAGTTGCCCCGGTTCACTTTCCGAAGCCGATCGGCCCAGGCGCCGGGCCGCCTGGCTGATGGTTTGACGCAGGGCCTGCCTCGCTCTCTCGGGGAGGTGGGCAGCGCCAGCCCATTGTTCCTGCGCGGCCTGATAGTCGATCAGTGCATCGAACTTTGCGGCAATCGGCGCGTAGTCAGCGGAATGAGCGCGCTGCAGAAAGTCGGTCCACATCGGTTGCTCCAGCAGGTTGCCACGCAGCAGTTCGCCTTGGTCCAGCAGTTGTACGCGGTTGAATGCCGTCTCGACCATGGGCGCCGTCACATAATCCTCGCGGAACATCATGCTCCGCGATTGCCAGGGCAGGTCCAGGCGGGTTGCCAGTGGCGTTGTGTACGCCAGGTAGATCTCGACTTCGTCGATATCGGCGATCACATTGCCGTGGGCATCGTAATGATCGACGCGTGCGCCTTGCGCGTCGTACTCCGGAAACTTGACGCCGTCGGCCTGCAGTTGGGACACGCGCTCATGGGCGATACGGCCCAACTCATCGAGCCGCCACTTGCCCCTGGCCAGGTTGAAGACAGCCTTGCGCACGGAGGCCACATCCTCGCTGAAGTACGCCGACCAATGCAGCACGGCAACGCCCATCGCATTGAACATCAGGGCTCCGGCGTCCACGCAGGCTGCGGGGTCCCTGGCCATCAGGAACAGTTGCTCGCGCAACTGGGCATCCTCGCCCATGGCCTCGAGCATGCGCCAGACCTTCGCTGTCAGCTCTGGCAACCACACACCGCTAGCGGCTGTCGCATCCCCCGAACGCCTGACGGCACGAAGAAGATTGAAAAAACCCTCGGAGCCAAACGACTCTTCCAACATGTCCCACAACACTTGCCTGGAGGGCCACTCCTGCGCCGAATAACCGGTTTTCCACTGCTGGCTGTCCAGCGCCCCTCTCTTGGGCAACTGGCGATCCGGATCGCGGCCGACGGCCTCGATGTACCGCTTGAATTGAGCAAGCAGCTCAGGCGTCAGCTCTTCACGGGTGAGGAAGGTTTTCGCCACAATCAGTGCCTTATCCGAGCCCGGCGCGAACTCGGGAATCCGCGCTATCGGGTTCTGCCGCATATCCAGAATGAAATTTTCCGGCCTGGGCACACGGAACACACTGGCAGGCCACTCCTCCAGGCTTGTGTCATTAAGCAGCAAGGTCTGTAAGCGCGGCATGCGCCCGACATCGGGTGGCAAGCCGAGTGGGTTCATGTCCAAAAACAACTCCTTGAGATGCACCCGATCTTTCAAGCGCAGGACGTCTTCAGGCGTCAGGACAATATCGTTGCCGCCCAAATGCAAGCGCTGCAGATGCGGCATGTGTTCGATGGCGGACGGCAGGCGTGTCAGTTGAGCAGCCTCGATCCCCAATCGACGCAGCCCGCGAAAGTTCGCGAGCAATGGCTGCACGTCCGCATCCGCCAGCTCCGAGCCTGCGGTTCCGACAATGCCCAGGTAACTGACATGGTCGAAGTCTGCGGTCAGCGCGGGCAAGGTCCGTAACTGCTGCGCCAGGTCCTCTTCCAACCATTCGATTTTCTGCCCCAAGAGCCGCCCACTTCTGTCGTAGTGCCGTGGGCCAACCTTTCGCCAGGCGTCATCCAGCGCTGCATAAATCTTGCGCCTGGCCCTTAGCATCTTGCGATGCTGTTCACCAAACGCCTCCATGCCCTCGGGTTGTGTGCTCAGCCATTTATGCAAGGTGGATTGCAGGGTCTTGTGCTCTTGCTCCAGCGCGCGCAGCCAGCTCAGATCCAGCGCGCCGCGCTCGTTGATCATGGCGAGCATTTCGTCCCGGGTGATCTCCGGGTACAGGCTGCGAATCCGTTCCCGTGTGATCCTCTCCCAATCAGTGCCACCCCGCCCGCTCAATGGATAGCCGCGACGCTCACCCGGCAACACGCTCGGCGGTCGAAAAAACGCCAGTTTTTCCGGCGACATGCCCAAGGCTTTGCGCAACGGTACTCGGCCTATTGCATGCTGCTTGATCAACCCCTTCAATTGCTCACCCTGGCCGACGTGGGGCACGCCAATCGCGTTGCGATGGGCATCGGTCAACGCATGCTGCAAAGCACCATAGAAACCATTGAGCCCATGCAGGTGCTGGCCGCGCTCATCAAAGGCTTGGTAGCGCCCATCCTCCACGCGCACCAGCACCTTGCGATTGCTCGCCTCCAGAGGGCCAAAGCTGGCGCGCAGCGGGCCTTCAAGCCGGCCTTCGCGAACTTCCAGACGCAGATTGTCCGACCAGCCGGGAAGCGCCGCCAGTGTGTTGAGGGCCAGGGTTTCGGTGTCTGGGCCGGCCAACGCGTCGAGGTACAAGCCTTCATACGCGAGGGTCAGGCGCATTTGCTGCTGCGCCCGGCGCGCCTTTTCAGCGAGGCGCAGGGGAATGCGCTTGGCGCGGTTCATCGTGTCGCGCTCGCTCGGCGTCGCGTCCACCAGCACTTCGCGCGCCAAAATCGTCGGCACGCCACTGAAGTCGCGCTGGATCAGCATAATCGCGGTGTCGGAGGGTGGCTGCTGCTCGACGTAGATACTCTTCATCAACCGCTCGCGCACCTCGATGGCCCTTTGTTCGAGTTTCAATCTCAGGGCCTCGGTTCTCGCCTCGGGTGTGCGGGCGGTGTAACTGCCCACCAGAGCATCGCGCTGAGGTTCGCTGAGCGCTTCGATAATGCGTATGGGCAACTGGCCGCTCATCAAATCGGCGCGGTGGACCTGCACGGTGTCCGCCGCCGCGGCCTGCTGATTACCGTATTTGATCGACGGCCCGCTCAACTCGGTGCCGGCAAATGCCTCGATCGCCTTGCTCGCTGGCCATCCCCGCAACTCCACCGCCAGGGATGCGGCATAGCTGCACAGTGCGCTGCTGAGCGAGCCCTGGCGAATGCCGTCGGCGACGTTCACCGCATCGCGATACGCCCTGAACTGGCGCAGGGTGTCGAGCAGGATCGCCGGTACCGCCTCGCCTTCCACATGCACGCGGCGCAGCACGTCCTCACTCACAGCCGCCACGCTGCGCGCCTGCTCCAACTCGGCATCGCTGAAGCCCTCCGTCACCGGGCCCAATCGCCGCATCAACGTGGCGCCTTCCCAGGTGTGCGGGCGTTCCACTTCATGGTTCCAGAGGCCAGCGCTGTTGCTCTTCAATATCGGTTGATAGGCCTCGGCACGTGTGGGATGGAGGATGCGGAATTGCTCGGTCAGCGGGTCTTGTTGCACGGCATAGCGTTTGCCCTCCAACGGCAGCACGGTCTGGCCGTTGTGCCGGTGCAGGCCTTGCTCATCCGCCGCCACTGAAGGGAGGGACGCGGTGTGCTCATAGGCCGACAAGTCGGGTTTCCAGAGCCGAGTCTTGCCACTGGGCAGGGTAACGGCCTTGAGCTGCTCGATAAACGGCGACACGGTGAAGTGCACCACGGCTGCCTGTACCGCCAGCGCCGCCAGGTTTTCCACCACGTCGGTGATGTGCGCCCAGCCCGCTTCGCGGTCGCCTTCGCTCAGCTCGATAACACCGTCGATGACTTCGTAAAGTAGTTGCCCGGCCATCGCCACAGCCATCACCACACCCAGCGGCGGCACCGCCATGGCCACCAGGTTCAGGCCGAACAGGCCGATACTCAGGTAATGCGCAGCGCGCAGTGAACGCGAGGCCTCATCGACATCGGCGGTGCTCACCGCACGATGCCGGGCGTTCTCGAACAGCCGCGTACGCAGGCTGCCCAGGCGATAGGTCCACAGGTCTGCAACTTGCCATAGGTCCGTCAGGGTGTGGGCGCGAATGTTGAATTCAGGGGCAGTGGCATGCACGCGCACGTAGGGCTGGGGTTCGCCCAGTGCCGAAGGCGTGGCAAAGGACGGAGAAGTCAGCAAGCGCCCCCACTCCGATCGCAAGGCCTGTGCACCAAACGGCTGGGGAGGTGCGTCCAGCACCAGTTCGGTCAGTCGTTTGTAGTAGTAGGCGCGGTCTTTGTCGGCAACGAACCGGGCAAAAAAATGCTGGTTCGGCGTAGCCTTCCAGCCTTGGGAGCGGTCAGCTTGCTGGGTGGTTTTCGCGCTCAGGCGCTCGGTCAAATCATTGCGAAAGTCATTGAAGCTTTCATACCGCTTGATGGGATGGTCGGGGTCATCGGGAATATAGACGATGACCCAGCAGGTGTAGCCAGGCTTGGCGCAAGTGTCGATGACCAGGCAATCGTGCACATGCAGGTTCATCAGGCTCAGGCTGCGATACCCGATGGGCTTACCGTCGCTGAGAATATGTTTTTCCCCGGCCGCCACCCGCATCAGCAGCGCGTGGTCGCTGTCGCCAATGTCGCCTTTGAGCAACGCCAGGTACGCCGCCGCCTTGAAGGCGGCTTTCTGATGCCGGACGTAACGTTCGCGCAGTTCGGCTTGGGATTTGGCGTCGTCAGGTTTCAACTGTGCCTTGAGGTGAGCCTGGTACTGCTTGCCCAGGTCCAGGTCTCGGCACAGCTGGGTGAACGCATGAATCTTCAGGGTCGTGGTGTGGCGCTCGAAATGATCGCGCACGTCCGGTTGGGTAATGAAACCTGAGGCGCTGTTGAAATAGCCCTCTCGAGTCTCCCGTTGCTCAAAGTTGCCGAGGGCAGCGTGCAGCAGGGAGAACGTTTTGACCCTGAAGCCACCGGTCTTCACGCCAAAGGCATCTTCGACCGGTACATACAGGCGCAACCAGGTTTGATTGACGTCCAGCTCATGGCCGATAGCCTTTAGCTTGGCTTCCAGCAAGGGTTGGGCAAACGCTTGCTCCGAGCGTATGTGACTGAAAGTTTTCTCCAGTTCGTTGAGCGACTCGCAACGGGCGTCCAGCAGCACTTTGAGCTGATCTTTGCGTGCCTGGGAAGCGGCGTCATACCAGCGGGGAATAGCCGGCGGCGTGTCCTTGAGGGCCTTGCGACGGGAGGGCGAACTGTTGACCAGGCAAGTGGGGATCGCCTGCTTGATCAGTTCGTAATGCTGGCCCTGCTCACCAGGAGGCGGGGTGGCGGGGTCGGTGACTTGAAGGTCCGGCATGGGATGACAACCTTTTCTTGGAAGAGGTTGTCATCCTAGGCGCGCCGTTTTTGCGGCTGGCGCTAACTAAATCAATGACCCGTTCAGAACTGCTCGCGCGGATTGAACGCAGCCTTTTGCGCCAGGGCCTCCCACAATGCCTTGACCTCATCATCCGCCGCCTTGGGCATGACGGCCTTGAGCTGGATGAACAGATAGCCGCGTTGCCCGGCCTTGTTCAGCAAACCATGGCCCTTGGCACGCATACGCTGGCCGTTCTGGCTACCGGCAGGCACCTTGAGGTTGATCTTGCCGGTGAGAGTCGGCACGGCCACTTCCGTGCCCAGCGCCAGTTCCCAGGGTGCCAGCGGCAGGTTGATGATCAGGTTTTCGCCGTCCACCTCGAACTTGGGGTGGGGTGCGAACTTGATGATCAGGTACAAATCACCATTGGCCCCGCCACCAATGCCCGGCGCGCCCTGGGCCTTGAGCCGAATGCGCTCGCCATCGGCCACACCGGCCGGGATCTTCACGTTCAGGCTTTTGGTGGTGTTGCTCACATGCCGACCGGAAGCATCGTACTGTGGCACCTGGAAGCTGATCTGCTTGGACTCGGTGGACAGGGTTTCCTCCAGGGAAACCATGAGCTGCATCTCCACATCCTGGCCCTTGCGCCCGGTAGGACGGCGCTGGCCGCCACCGAAGGCATCGCCGCGCGAACCGAAGATCGAACTGAAAAAGTCCGAAAAATCGCCCGCGTCCTGGCCGCCACCAAAGCCTCCACGGCTCTGCCAACCCGGTGGCCCCTGGAACGGCTGGCCATGCTGGCCGTATTTGCGCAGTTCATCGTATTCGGCGCGTTTGTCGGCACTTTTCAGCGCTTCATAGGCCTCGGACGCATCCTTGAACTTGGATTCGGCATCCTTTTCCTTGCTGACGTCCGGGTGATATTTACGCGCCAGCTTGCGATAAGCCGACTTGATCTCCTTGTCGTCAGCCGTCGGCTCGACACCGAGAATCTTGTAGTAGTCTTTGAAATCCATGGGGGCATCACCATCCGTTATCGATATCGCGCAGCCCGCCACACGGCACGCCATGGCTGGCAGCCTGGGAATTGATGTCAGGGCGCGTCATAAGTTAAGCGGCGGCACACAGACGTCATGCAATGGCTGTGTACCGCCTGGATATGCCCACAAGATTGGGGCAAAACGCCGCCTTTCAAGATGGGATAGCGCTATTTACGACGACGGACCGATTACCGATGCGGGTAGGATCAGGCGAACTGCTTTTTTATCATCCCCTCGGTGTACTGGTAGTCCATGCGCAGTTCGGTGCCCGCGGCGATAGCTTCTGTGGCGAAAAGAGCGTTGAGGATGAAGGGTTTGCGCTTTACCTGCGCCCCTGGCCCCACGCCCAGCCACATATCGGCCTCGACATCAAACCCCACCGTCTCGACGTTATAGCCACCTGGCGCCTGGCGCAGCGGCTTGCCGTTGTCGTCGTACTCAAAGTGGGTGTTTATCCGCGACAGAATATTGTCCCCCGACAAATGGATCGGCAGCTCCACCAGACTATTGCCCTGGGCAACCCTCTGGCTGCCCACCTTCATGGTGTAGGTCTGGCCGCCCTCGCCGAAGATACCCGACGGCAATACGGTACCGCCGTATACACCGACGATTTCCCCTTTGGCAATACGCCGGTTGGCCACCACCATGGACTGGCCGATCAACGCCTTTTCGCCCGGCACTTTCACATCCTGTGCCGTGAATGTGCGCAGTTGCAGTTGCGCTTCATAGCGTGCGCCGACGTGCTCATACCCTTCAAACTGAATGTAGGGTTTGACCTGCGCGGAGGTGTATTGGGTGCCGGAGTCCAAGGTCACTTGCCTTTCCAGGGAGCGGATACGGATCGGCCTGCCCTGGTAATCCCTGAGGGGGTACTTGCCATTGTTGGCGCGGATGTAACTGCCGACCGGATTAGGGTTGGCCGTGAAGTGCACTTCCCGGCGCATGTAACTGAGTTCGGCCGTGGTATAGGGCTTCACCGGCATGGATTCCGAAGCATCGACAAACTCATCGTCGGACCCCGGCTGCACCATCCCGCCCGCCAGGCCTCTACGTCGCCACACTCCATTGACATCAGGCTTGGCGACGATTGCGCTGCTGGTCAAACGCAAGGGGTTATCCGCCGCTTGTACCCATAACACGTAGTGCTCGCCATCGCCCGCATCGGGCATGCTCGCCACGAAGTAGCGCTTGCCATTAAAGTCGATGGCTTGCGCCTGAGACAGTTGCAGCCCGGGGCCGGCGCTTTCTACCAAGACTTCAAGGCTTGCCGTCGGAACCAGCGCCTGCGCCACTTCATCGCGACTCAAGCGTTCGATCAATTGCGCTTCTTCGATCTCGAACTGCGCCTGCAATGCCTTGACCTTGGTGTCGTAGCTGGCGCGAGGCAGTGTCCCGGCCTCGAAATCGCGCTGCAAGGCTTCCATTTGATCGTGATGGGGGTCGTTCTGTGCTTCAAACTGCGCACGGTATTTATTCGCCACATAGTCTTTCCAGAAGTCTCTGGCGAGCATGGCTTGCAACTCCTGGGCGGAGTTATCCAGGCTGAGCACCCGTAGGTAGGCCGCATCGAGCATTTCCTGGGTCACATTGCCGAAATGGGCAAACCGGGCGTGCTGTGGTTGACCGGGCAATTCAAGGCGATCCTTGAGCTCATGGCGATACGCCATGCGCACCTCAACCTCTTCCACGGCCCTCAAGGCCCTCTCACGTTGGGTGGGGGTCAAGCCCTCGCGTGCGGTGATCGCGGCTCTGCGCTGGTCGATATCCTCCAGGGCGATCTTTTCCAGCTCATCGAGACGGAACAGCCCCTTGGACAGCTTCAGCAGGGCCGCACCCTGGGTCGAGTCCAAAGCGAGCGCCTTGGCGTTGTGGGTCATCAGCAGGATCTCCAGGTTGCTGAAGGTCAATGCCGCCCGGTCACAGCAGGCCGCCCGCCCCGCCCACTCGAACATCTCCTTGCGCAACTGCTCGGACTCATTGCTGTTTTGCGTGATGCCATCGATCACCTCCCAGATGCGGCGCTGCAAGTCCTCAAGACCGGCGGGCGCTATTTCCAGGTCCCGGAGCACTTCAAAGAAGCCGTCCGAACCGGGTAATGCACGCAGGGTGGACCACTGGAGCCGGCGCTGCGCCAATTGCTCAGTGGAAAAGCCCGTGGACCAGCGCCGAAACGGAGCATCCGCGCCATGCAGCTCCACCGGGCCATCCACCGCACTCGTCACGCTGGCGACCAATCGATTGGCTGCTCGTTCTGTGGCGGTGAGCCGGTCGCCGTAGGCGTTGATGCGTTGACGCGTATCGGCGGACAGCGGGTTCAGGCCCAGGTCGGTGACCCGGGTGACCCGCAGTGTCTGTTCCAGTTGCTCATCCGACGGTGCGACCAGCGCATCGGGCAAGGTGGAAATATTGTTGCCTCGCAGGTACACCATGTCCAACAGGGGGAGCTCGTCCAACCCGGTAGGCCACGTATCGAGGCCGGTGGCCCCCATGCCCAACGAGTGCAGATTGGTCATTTGGCTGAAGTCCGGCGCCCTGCTCAGAGGGTTTGAATTGAGCACCAGAGCCTTGAGTGTGATGCGTGAGGAAAGTATCGCCGCGGAATCGGCAGTCAGGCGGATCCGGTTGTTTTGCAGGGACAAGCGGGTCAAGCCATGCATCTGCCCAACCGCCGGCGGTAACTCACGCAACTGGTTGTTCGACAAGTCGAGCCAGCGCACGCCGCGAAAACGCGCGAGGAACCCTTCCGGCGAGGTTCGCAGGTTCATATTGCTCAGTTTGAGCGAACCCACATGGCTGAAATCCGCATCCAGGTCAGGCAGGCTCGGCAGGTTCAGATCACTGAGGTTCAACTCAAGCCCGAAAGGTTCGCCATCATTGGTGAGCTGTTGCGGTGTGTCTTGCCTCCAGCAGCGCAAGATACGCTCCCAGGCATGGTGGCGGTCACGCAAAGACCCTGCGTCATTGGCACGCTCGCCGACACGCACATAGCGCTGGCGCTCACCACCGCCTGAAAACAGCCATCCGTTCAACTGCCGGAGCAGCACAGAATGCTCTTGCCAAAGGCGGTTCAGCTGCGCCTCAGCCCCTTCACCCCAGGACCAGATAAGCGCCCTGGCCTTCTGCACGGAGTACTCAGGGTACATGTACACCACCTTCTCGATGCGCGGATTTTTACTGTCGAAAGCGCCCTCAAGCGCCCCTTGCAACAGGTCGGGTCGAGACTGGGCCAGGTCCTGCCAGTACTTATCGAAGGTTTTCCAGTAATCGGGCGGGAAGCGATTATCCTCAAGCAAGGTGACATTGTTGATCCGTGCCACGGCTTCCAATTGATCCGCGGGCGGCACCAGGTTGTCCTGCGGTACCTGTTGCAGACGGTTCTGGCGCAGGTCGAGGCGCTCCAGCCCGGCCTGCTCTCTCAACCCCGACGGCCACCGCTCGATTCGCGTCCAGAATAGATTCAGCTCTCTTAAATGGGGCATGCCACTGAAGTCTGGCGTCACCCCCAATGGGTTACTCGACAGGTCGAGCACTTGCAGCGCATTGAGATCGCTTAACAGTCCCGCGCTGCGTTCGGTCAACTGCAGGCCGTTGGCGTGCAGCTTCAGCGACGTGAGCTGTTTCATGTCGCCAATCACCGCAGGCAGCTCGGTCATTTCGGCCCCCGTGATGCTCAGGCTGTTCAACTCGGTAAAGTTTTCGAGGAACAACGCACTGGAATGCCCACCCCATTTGACATTCGACAACACCAACTCCCGGACATGGTCGAAGCCCCCTTTTATGCCGGGCAAATCCACCCAATAGAGACTGTCCCTCGGCAGGCGAATGTGCAGTTGGTTCCCGGTCTCACGGCGCCAGCAGCGTTTGATCTCTTCGCTCACACGCCACTCCTCGCTGTAAGGGGCCAAGGCCCGCGGCCCCTTTGCTTGTGCCCAGACCTTCAAGGTTTTTTTCAGAGTGCGGTACTCCAACTCACGGCTGGCCAACTCGCCCCGCACGTCTGTGCCCAGCGACTCAATGAACGCTGTGACCTGTTCGTCGCTGAAGGTTGGAAACAACCGCCGTACCCGCTCCGCCGGGGAGCGAAGCACACTCCCTGCCGTCCTTAACAACTGTCGCACCCCAGGCGCGCCGCCCAACAGCCTGGCCATCGGGTCATAGTCAGGCTTACGCAACGGGTTCTCCTCCAGCACCGTGCGCAACGGTTCACGCGGTAACGGGCTGCGTTGAATCGTCTGCTTCAGTTCAGCGGCACTGCTCAGACCCAGGCGCTGGCGTTCATCGAGCGGCAATTGTTCCCATATAGCGCTGTAAAAATCGCCGGGCATGGAGGCTTGGAAGTCGCCGCGTTCCAGCAATACCAGCGTGCGTTTATGCGGAAAGTCAGGGGAGCCGATGGCATCCAGCACCGTGCCTTCAGCCGAATACTGACGCAGCTCGATGCGCGAGCCGCGGTGCCAGCCCGGCAGGGTTTCCAGGGTGCGCAAGGCCAGGCGCTGGCTGTCGAGGTGCGTCAGGGTGTCCAGGTGCAACCCTTCATAGGCACGGGCCACCCGGGTTTCCTGGGCACACCATCGGGCTTGCGTGGCCAGGGGCTCGGGCAAGCGGCGCGTGTTGCGAAAGGCCTGCAGTTGATCTGTCGTCGCCCCTTGCAACACACGCTCGGCGACCGCTGTGGGCAAGGCAGGATAGGTATCCAGCAAACGTTGTACATCGGCATCGGTCGTAGGGTTCAGCACTTGGTAGCGTTGTTCCAGCAACGGCCCCTTGAGGGTGTCAACGGCATCGCCGAGATAATGGCGCAGCTTGCCCGCGCGCACCTCCAGCGATTCCTCGGGGCTACCTGGAAACTCTTTGAGCAGCGGGTCGACACCCTGCAAGGTGTACAGCAACTCCCGGAGCAAACGGCCCTGGGCCATGGCGCTTTCGGTCACCACCATGACGCGCTTGCTGGCCGACGCCGGTGCATCAGCTGCCTCCCAGAGCACCTCGCCCTGAGGGCCGATAACTTTCAGCGCCACGTTGTCGGGCAGCAGGCCACGGCGCTGAAGCAGGTCAAATTGCAGCGCCGGTTCGGCTTTCGAGTACACCAATGGGTCGCTGCTTTTTATCTGCTCGACAAAGGTGGTGAGCTGTTGGTGCAATTGGAAGCGCTTGAGCGTGTCTTCCAGCAGCAACGGCAGTGGCTCGTGATGGACCGCGGCCTGGCGCAACACGTCGGTGTCGACGCCGCTGATACGCAGCGGGTCGGCCTGCTCGGCAAGCCCCAAGCGTTTGAGCAGGGTTGATTCGTCCCAAGTCAGCGGTTCTTCCAGCTCGTGGGTCCAAACGCCGTTGTGGTTGTGCTCCAGCTCCGGTGCATAAGCGTCGAGCCGCGTCGGGTGCTGAATGCGGTAATCGCCGGTGTGAGGGTCTTGCCTGACCTGATAATGCGCATCCTCGAATGCCAGCAACTGTTGACCGTCGTGGTTATACAGGCCCAGCGCGTTGGCCTTGGCCTCGGGCGCCGGTTTGACCGGCGACGCGTAGGGCGCGAGGTCAGGGTTCCACAGCACCTGCTTGCCGGACGGCATCGTCACAGGCTTGAGGTGGTCCACCGCGCTTTGCCATTTGATGGCGGGCAACACCTTGGCGCCGGTGGCAATAAACGCCACGTTCAACGCCACCGACGCAAAATGCGCCCACATTTGCCGTGGCTCGCCTTGCCCATAGGCTTCTATCCCTTCAAACACCTCGTAGCACATCTGCGACGCGCCCACGGCCAGCATGATAGGCCCCAGCCCTGGCACCACGAAGGCCGCCAGGTTGAACACGCTGACAGCGGCATCGAAAAAACTTTCCAGGCGCTCCAGCCGCGCCTTGCGGTCCTCGTCCTCGGTGGGTACGGCCACGGCCCGCGCATCACTCAAGATCTTGCGGATATGCGCCTGGCGACTGCGCTGCCAGAGATCACCGCTGAGGAGGAACTCGTCCATGGGCAAATGCACCAACGCCTTACGCAGCGGATAATCCGTCCCGCCGTTGTCATTGTCGGCGGGCTGGTACAACCGGTTGAAACGAGCGAAAAATCCGCCTTGCTCGCGCACCGGTACAAAGCGGCTGAAAAAGCGTCGATACGACGCGCTGTGCAAGCGCATGCGCAGGTCGACCATGAACTCGCCACTGGAGGCGTACTCCTTGACCGGCTGTTGCGGGTCGCCGGGTATGTACACCACCAGGCGCTCGGTACGGTCCGAATGTGCACGGTCTGGCCCGATCAGCAGCGGCCCCACCAGCACGCTGTCCAGTACCTTGAGGGCGGCATAGGTAACCGGCTTACCCGCAAGCTTCGGCGTGCCGGAACCGGCTACCACCTGTTTGAGCATCTGATAGGCATCGGCACTCAACGCGCCGTTTAACTGCAACCGGGCAATCTCGATGCTCAGCGCCAGTTGCTGGCGTTGATGCTCCTCAAGCACTTGCTCCAGCGCCTCGCGCTCCTGGGCGGCGTCGGGTTCGACCACCTCCTTGATGTGCTTGTGATACTGGGCGCCGAGGTCCAGGGAGCGGCACAGCTTGGCAAACTCATGGGGCTTGATCGCCACGGCGTGGGCGCTGACGGCCGCGAATGTCGCGATGATATGGGGGTTGTCGGGGTTCCAGCGGGTAATGAGTTGGCAATCGTTGCACGGCGATGGCTGTTCTTCATCGGCCTCGAAATTGGCCAGGGCCGCTTCCAGCAGGGAGACACCTCGGTAGGTGTGGGTCAGGGAGGGATCGTTTTGCTGGTCAAACACGAAGGCGCCATAAAAATCATCGCGAGCACCTTTGTAGGCATATTTGCGCACGAAGAACACATTGCGTACATCCAGCTCCAGGTTGAACTGCTTTTTGAGTGCGTCCTTGAGCGGCTGCTCGGCGAACGCGAGGATGTCGTCGATCTGGCCGAGATGCGCTTCGATTGAATTGAGGGTTTCGCGAAAACGTGTGTGCTGCGCGGCCAGGGCGGTTTTGTCCTGGTGAGTCGCGGCCAGGTACCAGGAAGGAATGTCCATCTCGTGCTGGCCCAGCTCTTCCTGGCGCTGGGTCGTGCCCTCCAGGAACCAGCTTGGCACGCGTTGTTTGAGGAAGTCGTAGTGCACGCCGCGCAGGTCGGCGGTGAAGGTTGCATCAGGCATAGCGGTTCATCCGTGAGCGGTAAAACCGCAGCCTAGCCAAACCCCGGCAGGCTCAAGACGTAGCTATGTAGCACGAATGCCGGTGGATTTACGGATCACCGGTCTACGCATCCGCGCGCCAGTGGCATACACTGCGCGGCCGTTTTTTGCCCGGAACCTGTGAGACATGAAAAACGCATCCCCAGCCCGTGCCTGCGGCATCGACTTCGGCACGTCCAACTCCACCGTCGGCTGGATCCGCCCCGGCGAGGAGACGCTGATCGCGCTGGAGGACGACAAGATCACATTGCCGTCAGTGGTCTTTTTCAACTTCGAGGAGCGCCGCCCGGTGTACGGTCGCCTGGCGCTGCACGAATACTTGGAGAACTACGAAGGCCGCCTGATGCGCTCGCTCAAGAGCCTGCTGGGTTCCAAGCTGATCAAGCACGACACCAGCGTGCTCGGCACCGCCATGCCCTTCACCGACCTGCTGGCCCTGTTTATCGGCCAACTCAAGAGCCGCGCCGAAGCCAACGCCGGCCGTGAGTTCGAAGAAGTGGTGCTGGGCCGCCCGGTGTTCTTCGTCGATGACGACCCGATGGCCGACCAGGAAGCGGAAAACACCCTGGTGGACGTGGCGCGCAAGATCGGCTTCAAGGACATCTCCTTCCAGTACGAACCGATTGCTGCTGCCTTCGACTACGAGTCCACCATCACCAGAGAAGAGCTGGTGCTGATCGTCGACATCGGCGGTGGTACCTCCGACTTCTCCCTGGTGCGCCTGTCGCCGGAGCGTCGTCACAACGACAACCGCCAGAGCGACATCCTCGCCACCGGCGGCGTGCACATCGGCGGTACCGACTTCGACAAACAGCTCTCGCTAGCCGGCATGATGCCGCTGTTCGGCTACGGCAGCCGCATGAAAAGCGGCGCCTACATGCCTACCAGCCACCACATGAACCTGGCCACCTGGCATACCATCAACTCGGTGTACTCACAAAAATCCCAGCTGGCCCTGGGCAGCATGCGCTACGACATCGAAGACACCGGCGGCATCGACCGCCTGTTCAAGCTGATCGAACAGCGCGCCGGGCACTGGCTGGCCATGGAAGTGGAAGAGACCAAGATCCAGCTCACCCAGGCAGACAGCCGCCACGTGCCGCTGGACCGCATCGAAGCCGGCCTGAGCGTAGACCTGAGCCGCGCGCTGTTCGAGTCGTCCATCGACAATCTGCTGGAACGCGTACGCGGCAGCGTCACGCAGTTGCTCAACGACGCCTCGGTGAGCGTGGCGCAAGTGGACACGGTGTTCTTCACCGGCGGCTCCAGCGGCATCCCGGCACTGCGCCACAGCATCTCGGCAATGCTGCCGAATGCGCGGCATGTGGAAGGCAATATCTTCGGCAGTATTGGCAGTGGTTTGGCGATTGAGGCGAGCAAGCGTTACGGTTGCTGAGTTGTAGCTGACACCGTGGCGCCCCCCTCCGACAGTAACCACGATGCGAAGCGAGCCGCTCTTGATCTTGATCTGCTTTTGATCTCAAG